>NZ_CP090423.1:1976666-2306111 GCF_023518235.1 Stenotrophomonas maltophilia | reverse complement strand
GACGGCGTCGATGGCAAACAGGGGAGCGCGACCGGTCACAACTGTGGTGAGGATGTAGCTGAGGCCGACGCTGGAATTGCGGCCGATCAGGAGTCTGGTGTTTTGCATGGAGCAAGCATGGGCGTGCCTGCCAGCTGTGAACATCGGGGAATGGTCTGGTTTTGGGTAGGTCTGTGCCAACCAAGGTTGGCATCTACCAGGCAGCGTGTGCCAACCAAGGTTGGCATCTACCAGGCAGCGTGTGCCAACCAAGGTTGGCATCTACCGGAAGCGGTGGCTCAGCGCTTCTGCGCGAACAACCACGCCCACATCGCCGGGTCGGCGTAGGTGGCGTCCCAAGCGTTGTGGTTGCCGTCGGGGTATTCGGTGTAGCGCACGTCGCGCGCGCCGGCGGCCTGGAAGGCGGTGTGCAGGCGACGGTCATCGGCAGGCGGCACCACGTCGTCCAGCGCGCCGTGGAAGATCCAGATCGGGGTGTGCCGCAGGCGTTGAGCGATGGTCGCGTACGGGTCGGCCTCGTGGGCGACCTGTTCGACGAACAGGGTCGGGCGCACCGCACGCGGGGCCAGTACCGCGCCGCATACCGGCACGATCGCCGCGAAGCGGCGTGGGTCGTCCAGCGCGATGTTCCAGCTGCCATAGCCGCCCATCGACATGCCGGTCAGGTACTGGCGCGCCGGGTCGGCGCCGAACTCGGCAATGGCGGCGTCCAGCGCGGCCAGCGCCACGCGGTTGTTGCGTCCGCTCCATTCCTCGCGTCCCGGCACCTGCGGAAACACCGCCAGCGCCGGAAAATCGGCCGCATGCGCACGCAGGTACGGCCCCAGTCCAGCGTGGGTCTGCTTGACGCCATCGCCGCCGCGCTCGCCGGATCCGTGCAGGAACAGCACCACCGGCAGCGAGCCGGGTGTGCGCGCCGAGGCCGCCGGAACGAACACCTGGTAGTAGGCCGTTTCGCCGTCCACCTTCACCGCGCGCGCCTCGAAATGTCCACGCGCGCTGTCCGGCATCGAGGTGCAGCCGGTCAACATCAGAACGGCCAGCGCTGGCAGCCAGCGCGAGATTGAACGGAGCATGCGGCTTCCCGAAGCGGCGAGGTCACTGCATGGTAGTCCGCTGCCGTCAGCGCGGCATCGTGCGCCGCGTCACTGCGGGCGTGGAAAGCTGGCGATGATCTCCAGCTGTTCCTGGGCTTCGGCATTGCCGTCGGCGGCCGCGGCCTGCACCTGCGCCAGGTCCGGGTGCAGGACCACCAGCAGCGGGTTCTCGCAGACCGGGCAGTCGTACTCGGTGGCATCCTCGTCCAGTTCCATTTCCATGGCGCGCGAGCTGCCTTTCCATTCGCAGGCCGGGCAGGTGTGCTGCTGGTCGCGCCAGCCGGGCTGGAAGTAGTTTTCGATCGTGGTTGCCATGAGAGGATCCAGTGGGGGTCGGGTCAGAGCCCCGCGCAGCGGGGATCGGACCCTGGGTTTGGAGCAGGTCGGGGATCTGACCCTGCAGGGATCAGTGCAGCAGCACCAGGGTGGCCAGGCCGAGGAAGGTGAAGAACCCCATCGAGTCGGTCACGGCGGTGAGGAAGATGCCACTGGCCAGCGCTGGGTCGAAACCGAAGCGCTTCAGGGTCAGCGGTACCAGCACGCCGGCCAGCGCGGCGAACAGCAGGTTGCAGGTCAGTGCGATGGCGATCACCGCCGACAGCCCCGGCGAGTGGAACCAGGCCAGCACGATCAGGCCCAGCACCGAACCGAGCATCACGCCGTTCAACAGCGCGACCCGGACTTCTTTCCACAGCAGGGTGCGGGCGTTGGAGGCGCCCACCTGGCCCAGCGCCAGGCCGCGCACCATCAGTGCCAGCACCTGGGTACCGGCGTTGCCACCAAGGCCGGCCACGATCGGCATCAGCACCGCCAGCGCCACCAGCTTGTCGATGGTGCCTTCGAAATGGCCGACCACGCTGGAGGCCAGGAAGGCGGTACACAGATTCACCGACAGCCACATCAGGCGGCGGCGCATCGCGCGCCAGACCGGGCTGAACAGATCCTCGTCCTCGTCCAGACCGGCGGCGCCCAGCGCCTGGTGCTCGGCCTGGCCGCGGATGATGTCGACCACGTCATCGATGGTGATGCGGCCGATCAGGATGTTGTTGTCGTCCACCACCGGCGCGGAGATCCAGTCATGGTCGGAGAACTGGCGGGCGACTTCCTGATCGCTCTCGCCGACGTCGATGGCCGGCTGCTCGTCGTCGATCAGGCGGTTGATCGGGGTGGTGTCCTCGTGGGTCACCAGTGCCGCCAGTGACACCCGGCCCAGGTACTGATGGCGGCGGCTGACCACGAACAGATGATCGGTGTGGTCAGGCAGTTCACCGCGCAGGCGCAGGTAGCGCAGCACCACGTCGACGTTGACGTCGGCGCGCACGGTCACCACGTCCGGGTTCATCAGGCGCCCGGCGCTGTCCTCGGGATAGGACAGCACCTGTTCCAGGCGCTCGCGGTTCTCCCGGTCCATCGACTTGAGGACCTCGTCGATGACCGTGTCCGGCAGGTCTTCGACCAGGTCGGCCAGATCGTCGATGTCGAGGTCTTCGACCGCGGCGATGATCTCGTCCGGGTCCATGTCGGCCAGCAGGCTCTCGCGCACGTCGTCGCCGACGTGGACCAGCACCTCGCCGTCATCTTCCGGATCGACCAGGCCCCACACCACCTCGCGCTTGCCGGGCGGCAGCGATTCGAGCAGGTTGCCGATCTCGGCCGGAGCCAGAGTGTTGACCAGGCGGCGCACCGGACCCAGGCGGCCACTGTCCAGTGCATCGGACAGCATCCGCAGTTGGCGCGCAGTCTTGTCGTGGCGTACAGCTTCAGCCATCGCAGCTCCCGCGGGGATAAGAAAAGCCGCGATCCCGGCAAGGATGCGGCAACAGGGGTGTTCAGCGCGTCATTATCGCAAGGGGATGTTTCAGCGCATACCCCGCTGGCCTGCGGCCACCGGGGGCCACGCATTCAACCTCATCCCCCGCCTGTCGACGCGCCCCTTGAACAACAAGGGGCAGTTTCTGCGGATCGAATCTGCGTCGGGCCAGCGGTCAGCGAGGTCCACATATTCCTCCGGGCCATGCCCGGCGGGCGCGTAGCGCGGAAATCAGGGCGTGTCGGCCACCAGCGCCAGCCAGCGCTCGATGGCACGGCGGTCGCGGGCGGCCAGCAACTTCGGTGCGCGCGCGCGCAGCGTGGCCAGATCAGCCTCGCGGATCGCGCGGCGCACTTCCAGCAGGGTGCCCGGATGCAGGCTGAACTCGGTCAGGCCCAGCGCCAGCAGCAGGGGCGTCATCCGTGCATCGCCGGCCATCTCGCCACACACCGCTACCGGAATGCGATGGCGCGCGCCGGTCTCGATCACCATCTGCAGCAGGCGCAGCACCGCCGGGTGCAGGGGCGAATACAACTCGCCGAGCGCTTCGTTGTTGCGGTCGGCGGCCAGCAGGTACTGCACCAGATCGTTGGTGCCAACCGACAGGAAGTCGACCAGATCGATGAAACTCTCCAGCGCCAGCGCGGCGGCGGGTACTTCGATCATCGCGCCCAGCGGCACATGCTCGGACACCATGTGGCCTTCGCCGCGCAGCTGCTCGGTCAGCTTCAGCATGCGCCGGCGCACCGCCAGCAGTTCCTCGCGGGTGCTGATCATCGGCAGCAGCACGCGCAGCTTGCCGTAGGCCGATGCACGCAGGATCGCACGCAGCTGGGTATCGGCTACCTTCGGCCGCGCCAGCGACAGGCGTACGCCACGCAGGCCCAGCGCCGGATTCTCCTCGTTGCTCAGGGTCAGGCCAGTGCGGTCGGCCTTGTCCGCACCCAGGTCCAGCGTACGGATGGTCACCGGCCGCCCGCTCATGCCCAGCGCGGCGTCGCGGTAGGTCTGGAACTGTTCTTCCTCGTCCGGCAGCTCGTTACGCTGCAGGAACAGGAATTCGGTGCGGTACAGGCCCAGGCCCTGGGCGCCCAGCGCATGGGCCTGGGTCACATCTTCCAGCGATTCGGCATTGGCCAGCAGGGCGATGTCGACCTGGTCGCGGGTGCGGCTGGGCTTGCTGCGCAGGCGCCCGAGCTCGCGCTGTTCGCGTGCGTGTTCCTTCAGGCGCGCGCGGTAGTCGCGCAGGTTGTCGGCCAGCGGGTTGGCGGTGATGCTGCCGTCGGCGCCATCGATGATCAGCACATCGCCATCGGCGACGCGGCTCAGCAGCTGCGGCACGTTCACGATCAACGGCAGATGCAGGCTGCGCGCCAGGATGGCGCTGTGTGACAGCGCGCTGCCGGCCGCCGTGACGATGCCGACCACGCCCTGTGCCTGCAGCTGGGCCAGCTCGGACGGGGCGATGTTGTCGCAGACCAGGATCTCGCCGGCCAGGCCCTTCACCACCGGCGCGCGCTCGGGTTGCAGGAAGGCATGGATGCGGCCGATCACGTGGTCCAGATCGTCCATGCGGCTCTTCAGATAGGCATCGTCCATGCCATCGAAGACCTTGGCCAGGCGGTCGCGCTGCACGCGCAGGGCATAGCCGGCGCTGTACGGACCGCTGCGGATCAGCTCATCCAGCCCGTGCAGCAGCTCGGGGTCGTCCAGCAGCAGGGCGTGCAGGTCGAGGAATTCGCCCACTTCCTGGCTCAGGGCACCGTGCAGGCGCTGGCGCAGCTCGTGCATTTCGGTGCGCGCGGCGGCCACTGCGTGGTGCAGGCGGGCCAGTTCGGCCTCCACCTGGCTGGGCGCCACCCGTTGTTCGGCTACCTCCAGCGCATGCGGCAGGCGCACCCGGGCGCGGCCCATCGCCGTGCCGCGTGCGGCGCCGTGGCCGGCCAACAGCTGTACCGGCCGCAGGCCGGAAGAAGGCTGGCCGGCGCGCGCGCGTGGCACGCTCAGCTGTCCTCGTCGAAGCGGCGTTCGAACAGGTCCACCACCGCATCCATCGCGGCCGACTCGTCCTCGCCGGTGATGCGCACGGTAACCGGAGTGCCCTGGCCGGCGGCCAGCAGCATCACGCCCATGATGCTCTTGGCGTTGATCTCACGGCCCTTGGCGGCCATGGTCACGTTGCAGCGGAAAGGCGCCAGGGTCTGCACCAGCTTGGCGGTGGCCCGGGCATGCAGGCCCAGGCGGTTGCTCACGGTGAGTTCTCGTTCAAGCATCGTCGACTATCGCTCCATTACGGGTACCCGCCGCGGCTGTGGCGGGCAGTTGATCCAGTCCCTGTTCCGGATAATTCATCACCCGCAGCAACATCGGCAGGCTCAGCGCCGACACCCGGCGAACCGGGGTCCCCAGCCGGGCCAGCTGCCCGGCAAGATTGGCGGGGCTGGCACCGTACAGGTCGGTCAGGATCAGCACGCCTGCACCACCATCGACCCGCCGCAGGGCGGCCGAGGCGAGCGGGAGCAGGGCGTCCAGGTCTGCGTCGAACGGTACTTCGAAAGCTTCGGTCTTCAGCGGCAATTGCCGCAGGAGCCGGGTCGCCACATCAAGCAGGGCGGTCCCGACCCCAGGGTGTGTTACGAGGAGAATGCCACAGGTCATTACTGCACGTTAACAGGTCAAGGTGAATCGGCGATAGCAGCAGGAGAGGGGCACTGTGTCCCGTATTCAGCGATGCCGGGGCCGGATCCCTTTTCCACGGGAAATGGGCTCTGACCCACCCCTGGGTTCCGATCCATCCACGCATGGTGTGGATCCACCGTGTCGACCAAGGTCGACACCTACCATCAGCGGCAGAACGCCGTCCCGACAGATGGCGGGAATCTGTCGAAGGCGGGGTGGGGCAGCAAGCGGGGGCGTGAGCCGCATGGATGCGGCGACCGAGCTTACAGGGATGTACTTGCAGCGTCCCCCGCTTGCTGGCCCGCCCCGCCATCCCACCAAATGCTGCTGTTGCTGTTGCTGTTGCCGGCCAGCGGCCGGCACCACCAGCGGGTGCCGGGCGCAGCCCGGCCGACGCCCTCAATCCTGTTCGCGGTGATAGGTCGCCACGTCTTCCCAGCCCATCTCGCGCGCATGCCGCGCCATGCGCTCGGCCAGGAACACCGAGCGGTGCTTGCCACCGGTGCAGCCGAAGGCCACGGTCACGTAGCTGCGGGTGCCGTCGCCCAGCTTCGGCAGCCAGGTATCGAGAAAATCCATCAGCTGGGCCAGATAGCGCTGCACATCCGGCTGCGCCTCCAGGTAGTCGCGCACGCCGGGTTCGCGCCCGCTGAGCGCGCGCAGGTCGGGATCCCAGTGCGGGTTGGGCAGCACCCGTGCGTCGAATACGAAGTCTGCTTCGGCCGGCACGCCACGCTTGTAGGCAAACGATTCGAACAACAGCGACAGACTGGTGGCATGGCCCATCGCGAACTCGGTGATGATGCGACGGCGCAGCTGATGCACATTGAGGCTGCTGGTATCGATCACCGCGTCGGCTTCGCGCCGCAGCGGCGCGGTCAGTTCGCGTTCGCGGGCGATCGCCTCGGGCAGGGAAAGTCCGAGCTGGCTCAGCGGATGCCGGCGGCGGGTGTCGGCATAGCGCTTGAGGACGGTCTCGTCGCTGGCCTCGAAGAACAGCACCTTCACTTCAACGCCGGCGTCGGTGGCCAGCTGCCGCCAGTCGCCCAGCTGGCTCAGGTCGGCCTGGCCGCGCACGTCGATACCCACCGCCAAGCGGCGCGGCGCGCGGCCGTCGTGGTTGTCCAGCAGGCTGCGCACGAAGTCCGGCAACAGGTGGATCGGCAGGTTGTCCGAGCAGTAGTAGTCCTGGTCCTCGAAGGTCTTCAGGGCGACGGATTTACCCGAGCCGGACAGGCCGCTGACGATGATCAGGGTCGGGGCGGTGGGAGTGACGGTGCTCATGGACAGGCTCTTGGCAGGGCAGGGCAGGGGGTCAGGGCGTTCGCCGTTCCAGCAGGTTGCTGTGGCGGGCGATGAACATCGCCGCCGGGTCGATGCCCTTGGTACGCAGGATGTGCAGACGGGTGGCCGCCTCGGTCAGCACGGCCAGGTTGCGGCCCGGCATCACCGGCAGGGTGATCAGCGGCACGTCCAGGTCCAGCACATGGCGGGTGCCCGAATCACCGGTCAGGCGTTCGTAGCCGTGCGGCGTGGGTTCGGTCATCGGCTTGGTCAGGTGGACGATCAACCGAAGGTACTTGTTCTTCTTTACAGCCGTGTCGCCGAACATCTCGCGCACGTTCAGCACGCCCAGACCGCGCACTTCCAGCAGGTCCTGCAGCAGCTCAGGGCAGGTGCCATCAAGCACGTCGGGGGCGATCTGGGTGAACTCGGGGGCGTCGTCGGCCACCAGCCGGTGGCCACGGCTGAGCAGCTCCAGCGCCAGCTCGCTCTTGCCCGAGCCTGCCTCACCGGTGATCAGCACGCCGATGGAGTAGATCTCCATGAACACGCCATGCAGGATCACCCGTGGCGCCAGCGTGCGCGCCAGGTGGTAGGACAGATGGTTGAGCAGCTCGTGGCCGCGCTTGGGTGACAGCCACAGCGGCGTGCCGGATTCATCGGCGGCGGCGCGCAGGTCTTCCGGACAGGGCTGGTTGCGGGTCAGCACCAGCGCCAGCGGATGCGACTGCATGATCTTCTCGATCGTTTCCCAGCGCTGGCGCGGTTCCAGCGCATCCAGCCAGGACAGCTCTTCGGTGCCCAGGATCTGCACCTTGTTGGGGTAGATCGCATTGAGGTAGCCGGCCAGCGACGGGCGCCGCGAGACCGTATTGCCGGCCTCCAGCTCGCGCTTTTCGCCGGACTGGCCGGCGGCCCAGCGCAGGCCGAGCCGCTCGCGCTGCTGTTCGAACAGTTCGCGTGCGGTGATGCTGGTATTCATGCGGCGCTCGCAGGTGGGGGCAGGTCCAGCGCCTGGCGCAGCGCCCGGGCGTCGCCGGCGTCACGCAGCGCCTGGCGGATGGCCGGCGCGGAGAACAGTTCGGCCAGCTCGGACAGCAGCATCAGGTGCTGGTGCGTGTAATGGGCGGGGACGGCGATCGCAAATACCAGGTCGACCGGTTCGTCGCCGCCGAAGTCGACCGGGGTGGCCAACCGCAGCAGGGCGCCGCGTGGGCGGTCCAGGGTCGGCGCGCGGCCGTGGGGGATGGCGATGCCGTGACCGATCGCCGTGCTGCCCAGCGCTTCACGCTGGCACAGGTTCAGGTAGATCTGTTCGGCGTTGGCCTGGCGGCAGGCCAGCAACCCGGCGGCGGCCTGCAGGACGCTGTCGCGGTCGGTGGCCGTGCAGAGCTGGGTCTGCACGGCCGCCAGGAGGTCATTCAGGGGCATGTCTGCGGGAAACGGTGGCGATCAGCCGCCATTGTCGCCCACCGGCAGCGGTGCGTGCTGCTGTTTTTTCTCCTTGTGCTTGATCACCAGACGGTCAAGCTTGTCCGCAAGCACGTCGATCGCGGCATACATGGTCTGGCCGCCGGCCTCGGCGTGCAGGGTCTGCCCCGGAATGTTGAGGCTGGCGTCGACGTGGTGCTCGGTCTTCTGCAGCTTGAGGGTCACCCGCGCTTCGCAGTGCTGGTCGAAGTGTTTTCCGATCCGGGCCAGCTTCTCCTCTACATAGGACTGCAGGGCCGGGGTGACTTCGACGTCTTTGCCAAACGTTTCGATGCGCATCGGGTTTCTCCTGTGTTCGGATGTGCCAATGAACCTCTCCGCCGGGCGCGGCGGTGCGTCAAGCGATTCTGACCCTTTCGTGCGAGGCGGAGATGTTCATGGCTTCACGATACTTCGCCACGGTGCGCCGCGCTACTGGAATTCCCGACGATTTGAGCAGGTCAGCCAGCTTGGCGTCAGAAAGCGGCTTGCGCGGGTTCTCATCGTCGATCAGGCGCCGGATCATCGCCTGGATGGCGGTGCTGGAGGCCTCGCCGCCGCCGTCGGTATCGATGCCGGAGGCGAAGAAGGCACGCAGCGGCAGGGTGCCGCGCGGGGTGCGCACATGCTTGCGGGCGATCGCGCGCGACACCGTCGATTCGTGCAGGCCCAGTTCGGCGGCGATCTCGCGCAGGGTCAGCGGGCGCAGCGCCTGTTCGCCGAACTCGAGGAATCCGGCCTGTTGCAGGATCAGGCTGCGCACTACCCGCAGCAGGGTCTCGCCACGCTGCTGCAGGCCCTTGAGCAGCCAGCGCGCTTCCTGCAGCTGGGCGCGCAGATAGCCTGCATCGGCGTCGCCACAGCGGCGGATCAACTGTTCATAGCCACGGTGGATCACCACCTTCGGCCCGGCATGCCCGGCCAATGCCGCGCGCCAGACACCGTTCTGCCGCCACACCACGACGTCCGGCACCACGTAGGTGTCCTGCGACAGCGGCGCGATCTGCGTGCCCGGGCGTGGGTCCAGCGAGCGCAACAGGGCCACGGCGGTCTCGACCTCGGCCAGCGGCTGCTTGAGTTCGTGGGCAAGCCCGGACACGCCACTACGCGGCAGTCGTTCCAGCGGGCCTGCGGCAATCTGCCGCGCCAGCGCCAGGCCGGGCGTGTCCTCGTCCAGCACCTCCAGCTGTAGCTGCAGGCATTCGCCCAGCGTACGCGCGGCCGCGCCCACCGGATCGAAACGCTGGATGCGGTGCAGTACCGCCAGGATCTCATCCTCGTCGGCATGGATCGCCGGCAGCAGGGTTTCGGCGATGGTTGCCAGCGGCTCGCGCAGGTAGCCGTCGTCGTCCAGTGCATCGATCAGCGCCGCGCCGATGCTGCGGTCACGCGCCGACAGATGCGACAGGTGCAGCTGCCACAGCAGATGGTCGGCCAGGGTTTCGATTTCGGCCACGCGCTCGGCGGCGCTGCCGGTGTCGTCATCGTCATCGAAGCTGCCGCCGCTGCCGGCGGCACTCCAGTCCAGCTCGGCCGGCGCCCAGTCGTCGCCGCTGTCGCTGCGTTCGGCCGGGGCCTCGCTGTCGCTGCCGTCGCTGCCCTCGTTGCCGTCGCTGCCGTCGCTGCCGTCGGCCCAGTCCAGCAGCGGATTGCTTTCCACCGCCTGGGCGATCTCCAGCTCCAGCTCGGTGGTGGACATCTGCAGCAGCTTGATCGCCTGCTGCAACTGGGGCGTGAGCACCAGGTGCTGTCCCAACGATGTCTGCAGCCGAGTCTTCATGCCTGTGCCGAACGGAAGGAAAGGGACCCGGCGCCTGCGATCACAGCTTGAAGGAATCCCCAAGGTAAACGCGACGTACGTCGGCGTTGTCCAGGATCGCCTCCGGCGACCCCTGCGCGAGCACGCTGCCCTCGGCGAGGATATACGCGCGGTCACAGATTCCCAAGGTCTCGCGCACGTTGTGGTCGGTGATCAACACACCGATGCCGCGCTGCTTGAGATGGGTGACGATGCGCTGGATCTCGCCGACCGAGATCGGGTCGACACCGGCGAACGGTTCATCGAGCAGGATCAGGCGCGGCTGTGCGGCCAGGGCGCGGGCGATCTCGCAACGGCGGCGCTCGCCACCGGACAGGCTGGCGCCGAGCTGGTCGGCGACGTGGCCCAGCTGCAGCTCGTCGAGCAGGCTGTTCAATTCGCGCTCGCGGCCGGCCGAATCCAGGTCTTCGCGCAGTTCCAGCACCAGGCGGATGTTGTCGGCCACGGTCAGCTTGCGGAACACCGACGGTTCCTGCGGCAGGTAGCCCACGCCCTGCTTGGCGCGGGTGTACATCGGGTCGCCGGTGATGTCCTTGCCGTCGAGCACGATGCTGCCGGCATCGGCGGCGACCAGGCCGACGATCATGTAGAAGCAGGTGGTCTTGCCGGCACCGTTGGGGCCCAGCAGGCCGACCACTTCGCCGGCGTCGAGGGTCAGCCCGAAGTCCTTGACGACTTCGCGCTGCTTGTACTTCTTGCGCAGGCCCTGGGCGACGAGCATTACTTCTTGCTCCCGGCCGGCGCCGCCGGCGTCTTGTTCTTGGGCGGGATGACGGTACGCACGCGGCTGCCGTCGCCACCGGAGTTCATCTCGCCGCTGCGGGTGTTGTACACCATGCGCTGGCCGGCATTGGTGCCGCGCGCGCTGGTGACCTTGTAGTTGCCGGTCAGGGTAATGATCTCGGTCTTGATGTCGTAGTCGATGCGGTCGGCCAGCGCGTCCATCCAGGTGCCGTCATCGAGCTGCTGCTTCATCTTGGCCTGCTTGCCGGTGAACACCACGCGTACCGCTTCACCGTCCTTGAGGTAGATCTCGGCCTCGGACGAGCGCAGGTCCAGCGTGCCCTGGGTGATGATCACGCCCTGCGACAGCACGGTCTTGCCGTCGCCGGTGAGCATGCCCGACTGTGCGCCGGAATCGATGTGCATGTCTTCGTTGCGGTCGGTGGACTTGGCGAAGGCAGCGCTGGGCACAAGAAGACCGAGCGCGAGTACGGCTGCAAAGGGAATCTTCATCGGGGTCCGTTCTACCGGTGGGGCCTCCCGGCGGACCGGGGGCGGGTGGGTGGGCTGTCCGCCTCGCGCCGGTCCGGAGACGTCGCAGGCGGGCGGCGGAATCAGCGTCGGGGCGTGTAACGGCCCTTGGACTGGCTGAGGAAATGATACGTGTTGTTCTTCGAATCCACCTCGAAACCCACACCGGACTGTTCCATGCCCGGACGGGTCATGGTGACCAGGGCATCGGTGCGGGCGCGGCTGTCCTTGGGGAACACGTCCAGGTGGTCGGTGCGGAAGGTGGTGGGCACCACGCCCGGGCCGGCCGGGCTGTCGCCGGCGACGTTGCCGCGCAGCTTCATTTCATCGCCCTTGGCGCTGAGCCAACCGGTTTCGGCACGCAGGGTCCAGTGCTTGCCATCCTTGTCGGGCATCTCGAACAACGGGGTTGCGATGGAGATGGTCTGGTCACCGCGCTGGCGCTCCAGCAGCGGCGCCCGCAGGGTGGTCGATTCCTTGCCCTGGTCATCCAGTGCCACGATCTGGAAATCGTGCAGCACGTAGTCCACGCCCAGTTCCTGGCTGTCGTTGGCCGGGCCCTTGTCGCGGTTGCGCAGGGCGGCCCAGCTGCTGAGCAGCGCCGCCAGCAGCAGGCCGATGCCCAGCACGGTGCGCCAGTTCAGTGTCGGCAGGTTCATGCGCCGAACCTCGCCAGTGCGGCGTCCACGTGGCCCTGTGCGGCCAGCAGGATGTCGCACAGTTCACGGGCCGCGCCACGACCGCCCTCGGCCCGGGTCTGCCAGTGCACGCGTTCGGCAATCCACGGGTGGGCATTGGCCGGGGCCACCGCCAGGCCCACCGCGCCCAGCGGCGCCAGGTCGGGCAGATCGTCGCCCATGAACGCCACCTGCCCCAGCCCGATGCCGTGCTTGGCGCACAACGTCTGCACGCTGGCCAGCTTGTCGCCCACCGCGATCTGGGTATCGATACCCAGGTCGGCGCCGCGCTTGAGCGCGGACTGGCTGTTGCGCGCGGTGATCAGCACAGGGTGGATGCCGTGCTGTTGCAGCAGTTTCAGGCCCAGGCCATCCTGCACGAAGTACGCCTTGCTCTCGTTGCCGTCCTTGTCGTAGTACAGCCGACCGTCGGTGAGGGTGCCGTCCACGTCGAAGCAGGCCAGGCGGATGCCGGCCGCCGTGGCGTGCAGGGGAGCGGGAAAGGCGGACAGGGGGGACCAGGGCATCAGGGCGACAGACTCGGTGGCGGCAGGAAGGGCATTACAGACTGAATGGGGTCTACGGACTGTCGGTTAAACCACCCGGGCCCGCAACAGGTCATGAATGTTCAGGGCGCCGACCGCCCGGCCCTGGCCATCGACCACGATCAGGCCGTTGATTTTCTGGGTTTCCATCTGCCGGGCGGCTTCCACGGCCAGCTGGTCGGCACCGATGGTGCGTGGGTTGCGGGTCATCACATCGGCGATCCTGGCGGTACGCACATCCAGCTCACTGTCCAGCGCACGGCGCAGGTCGCCGTCGGTGAACAGGCCGATCAGCACGCCATCGGCGTCCACCACGGCGGTCATGCCGAGCCGTTTGCGGCTCATTTCCACCAGCGCTTCGCTGAGGCTGGCGTCGGCCGGGACCTTGGGCAGGTCCTCGCCGCTGTGCATGACGTCGGTGATGTGCAGCAGCAGGCGGCGGCCGAGGCTGCCGGCCGGATGCGAGCGGGCGAAATCATCGGCGGTGAAGCCGCGGGCGTCGAGCAGGGCCACCGCCAGCGCATCGCCCATCGCCAGCGAGGCGGTGGTGCTGGAGGTGGGGGCCAGTGCCAGCGGGCAGGCCTCGGCCGGCACGCTGACGTCCAGGTGCACGTCGGCCGCAGTGGCCAGGCTCGACTGCGCGCGGCCGGTCATGGAAATCAGCACGTTGCCCTGGCGCTTGAGCACCGGCAGCAGCATCAGCACCTCGTCCGACTCGCCCGAATAGGACAGGGCCAGCACCACGTCGTCCTCGGTGATCATGCCCAGGTCGCCGTGGCCGGCCTCGCCCGGGTGCACGTAGAACGCCGGAGTGCCGGTGGAGGCCAGGGTGGCGGCGATCTTGCGCGCGATATGGCCGGACTTGCCCATGCCGGTGGCGACCACCCGGCCGCGGCTGGCCAGGATCGCCTGGCAGGCCTGCTGGAAGGCCTCGCCGAGGCGGTCGGCGACGGCATCCAGGGCCTGCTGCTCGATCTCGAAGACACGGCGGCCACTGGCGACCAGGCTGGCCGGATCGACGGAACGGGGGGGCAGGAGGGACTCGGCCATGCGGACGCCACGCAGCGGAAGTAGAATGAGCGCTCATTTTATTAGGAAAGCCCGTTGGACGCCGACACCATCCGCAACCTGATCGAAACCGGCCTGCCCGGCGCCCGCGCCGATGTGCGTGGCGACGATGGCGTGCATTTCGAAGCGACCGTGGTCTGCGAGGCCTTTGCCGGCAAGATGCCGCTGGCCCGCCACCGGATGGTCTATGCCACCCTGGGCGACCTGATGGGCGGCGCGATCCACGCGCTGGCGCTGAAAACCGTGACCCCGGCCGAAGCCGGCTGAACCGCAGAAGATCCCCAATACATGGCCAAGATCGTTGTGACCGGCGGCGCTGCGCTGCACGGTGAAGTGAGCATCTCCGGCGCCAAGAACGCCGTCCTCCCCATTCTCTGCGCGACCCTGCTGGCCGATGCGCCGGTGGAGATCACCAACGTGCCGCACCTGCACGATGTGGTCACCACGGTGAAGCTGCTGGGCGAACTGGGCGCCAAGGTCACCATCGACCAGGGCACCCTGTCGCGTGGCAGTGCGATCGTGGTCGATCCGCGCTCGGTGAACCAGCACGTCGCGCCGTATGAGCTGGTCAAGACCATGCGCGCCTCGATCCTGGTGCTGGGCCCGCTGCTGGCCCGCTTCGGCGCCGCCGAAGTGTCGCTGCCGGGTGGCTGCGCGATCGGTTCGCGCCCGGTGGACCAGCACATCAAGGGCCTGCAGGCGCTGGGTGCGGACATCGTGGTCGAGAACGGCTTCATCAAGGCCACCGCCAAGCGTCTGAAGGGCGGCCATTTCACCTTCGACATGGTCAGCGTTACCGGTACCGAGAACGTGCTGATGGGCGCGGTGCTGGCTGAAGGCACCACCATCCTCGACAACTGCGCGATGGAACCGGAAGTGACCGATCTGGCGCATTGCCTGATCGCCCTTGGCGCGAAGATCGAAGGCCTGGGCACTGCGCGCCTGGTCATCGAAGGCGTCGAGCGCCTGTCCGGTGGCCGCCACGAAGTGCTGCCCGACCGCATCGAGACCGGCACCTTCCTGGTGGCCGCGGCGATGACCGGCGGCAAGGTCACGGTCAACCGTGCGCGCCCGAACACCATGGACGCGGTGCTGTCCAAGCTGGTCGAGGCCGGTGCGAAGATCGACACCACCGAAGACACCATCACCCTGGACATGCAGGGCAAGCGGCCCAAGGCGGTGAACCTGACCACCGCGCCGTACCCGGCGTTCCCCACCGACATGCAGGCGCAGTTCATGGCGCTCAACTGCGTGGCCGACGGTGTCGGCGTGATCAACGAAACGATCTTCGAGAACCGTTTCATGCACGTCAACGAACTGCTGCGCCTCGGCGCGGACATCCAGGTCGAAGGTCATACCGCCATCGTGCGGGGCAGCGAACACCTGAGTGGTGCGCCGGTGATGGCCACCGATCTGCGTGCGTCGGCGTCGCTGATCCTGGCCGGCCTGATGGCCAGCGGCGATACCACCATCGACCGCATCTACCACCTTGACCGTGGCTACGAGAACATCGAAGAGAAGCTGTCTTCGCTCGGTGCCACCATCCGGCGCGTGCCATGATCCTGCGCGGGAAATTCAGCCCGCGTCGCAAGGCGCTGCTGGCGCTGGTGCTGATCGTGCTGGCGTGGCTGGGCTATGCCTGGTACGCCAACCTGGCCATCACCCAGGGCATCGAGCAGAAGGACATGGACTGGAATGGCGATGGCACGGTCAGCCGTGACGAGATCATCCAGTCGTTCTACGCGGTGGCGGTGAATGACAGCCAGGACGGCAACCGCCATTGCCGCACCTTCGTCTGGCGCAGCACCGGTGAGCAGATCCGCGTGGACTGCCGCACCGAGTTCACGCCGGCCGAAGCGAAACCGGCCGAACAGAAGAAATAAGGAAACGCCCGCGAAAGCGGGCGTTTTTCTGTGCGGGGTCCGGGGTCGGATCCCTTTCCATCGGAAAGGGCTCCGACCCCTGCGGTCAGTTCATCGCCTTGATGGTCAGGTCCAGCGCATCACGGCCACTCTCACGCTGCAGCATGCGCGCCGGCACCGGGAACTCCGGCACGATCCAGGCAATCAGCTCCTTGTTGCCGTCGGCACGCGAGACCTTGGTGGCGTCGTAGCTCTTGCCGCCCACGGTGATCGCTTCCTTGCCGATCACACGGTAGGTCATGTTCTTGATCCGTCCTTCGTCGACCATGCGGTAGGTCAGCGGCTTGCCGGCGGCCAGGTCGCGGGCGATCGCCAGGTTGATCAGCAGCGCATCCATGTCACCGCTCTTCAGCGCGATCGGGCCGGCGCGGTCCGGCTTGATGTCGCCGGTCCAGGTGGCCTGGTTGCTGGTCCAGTTGTAGTTGGCCTGCACGTTGCGCTTCTTCACCAGCAGGGCCGAACGGTCCTGGCTGCTGAGCGGGCGCAGCTGGCCGCGCACTTCCTCGAACACGGTGCTCTGGCTGAGGTCGGCCAGCTGGTTCTTCACCTGCAGGGTGTAGCGCCACTTGTTGGCGCCTTCGCTGCTCAGGGTCATGCTGCCGTTGGCCTGCATGCCCATGTAGCTGGCCAGGTAATCGGCCTTGAACGGCTGCAGGGCCATGGCCGGCAGGCTGGCCATCGACAGCGCGGCGGCCGCGATCCAGGTGAGGGGGCGGGTCAGGGTGCTCATGCTCAGACTCCTTGGTATTCGATCAGTCGAAGGTCGACGCGGTCTTCGCCGTCTTCGCGTTGCAGGATACGCACCGGGGTGGGAACACCGTTGGCGATCCAGAGAATGGTTTCATTGTTGCCGCCGTTGGTGCGGTACACCTTCAGCGCGTTGTAGGACAGGTCGCCGACCTCGACGTTCTCGGTCTGCGCTGCCGCCTGGTAGTCATGCTGGCGGACCTTGCCCATGTCCACGTAGCGGTAGTGCATGGCCGCGCCCGGACGCGCATCGCGCATGATCGCCAGGTTGATCAGCAGTGCGCTCTGGTCGCCCGGCTGCAGCGGGATCGGTTGCGCGCGGTCCTTCTTCACATCGCCGCTCCACTGCGCGGTGCCGGCCTGCCAGTTGTAGGTGCCGACTGCCTTCTTGCCCAGGAACAGGCCCTTGCGCACGGTGCTCTGGCTGAGCGGCGCGTAGGTGCCGCCGCGTTCCTCGAACACGGTGCTCTGCTCGATGTTCAGGCCCAGCACGCTGGCAAAGCCGCGGCGGCCGACCACCTGCATGTCCACCCGCCATTGGCTGCCGCCGGTGTGGGTGACCTGCATGCTGGCGTCGCCGGCCTCCTTGCCCTTGTAGAAGGCCTGGTAGGTGGCGCTGAACGGCTGCAACGGCGGCGGCTCCCAGGCCAGGGCCGGAGGCATCGGCACCGGCGGTTCGGCCGGCGCCTGCACCACGGGCACCGCAGCTGGTGCTGTGGCGGGCGCTTGCGCCTGTCCCCAGCCCGGGCCGGGGAACGCGGCAAGCGACAGCAACAATGAAGTGGACAGCAGGGTCGTGGTCTTCATGAAGGGCAGGGACCGCAGGAGGGGGCAGGATGCCAGCCGCGCAGTCAGCGGGGCGTGTGCAAGCCGGTTACCGGTTCAGGTTCCCGGCGGAATCTAGAGCCAACGGGTTAAACAGGGGGTGACCATCCAGCCAGGGTTGCCCGTCCCGTTCAGCCAGGCGGCCACTGCACAGCAGCTGCAGCGTGGCGATCAGCAGCGGATGCTCCACCGCCAGCACGCGTGCAGCCAGGCTGTTCGCGTCATCGCCTGGCAGCACCGGCACCCGCACCTGGGCCAGCACGGCACCGGCATCCAGCTCGGGAACCACCAGGTGCACGCTGGCGCCATGCTCGGCGTCACCGGCCTGCAGCGCCCGCGCGTGCGTGTCCAGGCCCTTGTGCAGCGGCAGCAGCGAGGGATGGATGTTGACCAGGCGGCCAGCAAAGCGCTGCACGAAGATCGCGCCGAGGATGCGCATGTAGCCGGCGCAGATGATCCAGTCCGGCTGCGCTGCGGCCAGCGCATCGCCCAGGGTCTGTTCGTAGGTGGCGCGGTCGCTGAATTCCTTCGGTGCGTGCGCCCAGCGCAGGCCCGGATCGACGCGTTGCAGCGCCTCGGCCGCGGGGCGATCGGAGAACACACCGACCACCTCGGCGCGCAGCCGGCCGCTGCCGATGGCGTCGAGGATGGCCTGCAGGTTGCTGCCACGGCCCGAGGCAAGCACGGCGATACGGGGGAGGGAAGCACTCATTACGGGGAACTCCGGCGGATCAGCGGCCCGGTGAGCAGGCTGCCCACGGTGGCCATCAGCATGTCGGCGTGGGCATCCCACAGGTCGCCCTGCTGGCCGTTGTAGGCCTCGGCGGCATCGGGGGAGAGGGCCAGCGCGATGGCCCATTCAAACCACTCGTAGACCAGGCTGGAGCACATGATGGTCATCACCGCCAGGGTGAAGGCGTGGCCCCGGCGCAGTGCCGGCCAGGCGTGGCGGGCCAGCTGCAGCAGTGCCGGGGTGAAGCAGACGCCGTACAGGAAGTGGATGAGGCGATCGAAATGGTTGCGCTGCCAGCCGAACGCCGCATTGGGCGACCAACCGGTCAGCGTCTGCATCCACGCGTCGTAGGGCACGTTGGAGTACAGCCAGCGCGCCGCCACGCAATGCAGGGCGATGAAGCCGCAGATGGCGATGAAGGCGCCATTGCCCAGCCAGCCACGGCGATCCACCCACAGCAGGACGACCAGCCCGAGCACGGTCAGCGTGCTGTGCAGGGCCTGTTCGGTGGGCCACAGCGGGCGGAACCAGCTGATCGCGAACACCGCCACCACGGCGGCGAACGCCAGCTTCTTGGCGCCCGATGCACGGTAGGCGGAGGCAGGGGGGGCGAGGGCAGGCGAGGACATGTCGGGTCGATCGGGAAGGGACGGGTATTCGCCGGTCGGCTCAGACGCTGAGATGGTCGCCGCGGTCGAACAGGACAGCCATCTCCGGTTTGGACAGGAACACCAGCGCATAGGCGGTCAACGCCATGCCCAGCGGCCCGGCCAGCACGGCCAGCCAGGCCGCACGCCGGCATGCGGCCAGACCGGTGCGGCGCGACAGCAGGCGGGCGGTATGCAGCTGCACCAAGCCCAGCACCGCGGCCAGCACGGCGATTGCCGCATAGACCGTGGCCAGCACGGCGCCGTCGTCGAGCCCGCGCGAACTGGCCACCAGGCCGATGAAGGCGGTGAAGGCCAGTGCGGCCAGCCAGTGGAACCCCGCCAGCGCGTAGAACAGCACTTTCAGCGTCTGCAGATGGCTGGCCAGCTGCAGCTGGGCCAGGGTCTGCTGCGGCAGCGGTGGCGGATTGCCTGCGGCGTTCACAGGGCAGCGCCCGGTGCATCGAAGGCGGCCTTGACCTGCGGGCGCAGCAGGGTGATCAGGCTCAACACGCCCAGCGCGGTGCCGATCGGGGCGACCAGACAGGCCAGGCCGGCCACGATCAGGCACAGCAGATGACGGCGACGGCGTGCCAGGCAGCGCCCGGCATAGGCGACGAACGCGCCCAGCGTGACGCCCCCGAACACCATGACGCAGCCGAGGATGGTGAACACCCAGCCCATCAGCTGCTGTTCGGCCAGCGAGGAGGGCTCGCCGCCAGACTTCATCGGCAGGCTGCCGGTCAGGGCGGCGATACCGATCACGATGTGCAGGATGAAGATCAGCGAGAACAGTGCGATCAGGCCACCGACCACGTAGTGCGCGATGGCCAGCATGCGCAGGTGGTCGGCATCCTGGGCGCTGAACGCCGGTACCGCCGCCAAGGGCGGCGGCATCGGCGCGGGCGATACGGGGGGCGTTGCGTCCATGCGGGCTCCTGGTTGCCGGGCTCAGCCGATGTGAACGCGCTCGGCGCCTTCGGCGCTGACCACCTGGCCGATGGTCCAGTGTTCCAGGCCCTGCGCCTTGACCGCCTCGGACACGGCCGCCACCTGATCCGGAGCGACGATCAGCACAAAGCCGATGCCACAGTTGAAGGTGCGCCACATCTCGCTGTCGGCCACCGCGCCTTCCTTCTGCAGCCACTGGAAGACCGGCGGCAGGGTCCAGGACGAAGCCTGGATGTCCAGGCCGAGGCCGTCGGGCACCACGCGGATGATGTTCTCGGTCAGGCCGCCACCGGTGATGTGGGCCATGCCGTGGATGGCCGCACCGTGCGACTTCAGCAGCGACAGGATCGGCTTGACGTACAGCCGGGTCGGCGCCATCAGCGCATCGACCAGCTTCACGCCGCCTTCCAGTTCCAGATCGGCCGGGCGGCCGGCGCGGTCGTAGATGCGGCGCACCAGCGAATAGCCGTTGGAGTGCGGGCCGGAAGAGGCGATACCGATCAGCACGTCGCCGTTGGCCACGCTGGCGCCGTCCTTCAGCTCGCTCTTCTCGACCGCCGCCACGGTGAAGCCGGCCAGGTCGTACTCGCCCGGGGCGTACATGTCGGGCATTTCAGCGGTTTCCCCACCGATCAGCGCGCAACCGGCCTCGGTGCAGCCGTTGGCGATGCCACCCACCACGGCCGCGGCGGTGTCGATGTCCAGCTTGCCGGTGGCGAAATAGTCCAGGAAGAACAGCGGCTCGGCGCCCTGCACCAGCACGTCGTTCACGCACATGGCGACCAGGTCGATGCCGATCGTATCGTGGCGGTTCAGCTGGTGGGCCAGCTTCAGCTTGGTGCCCACGCCGTCGGTACCCGACACCAGCACCGGCTCGCGGTACTTGTTGGACAGGTCGAACAGGGCGCCGAAGCCGCCCAGGCCGCCCATCACTTCCGGCCGGAAGCTGCGCTTGACCAGGGGCTTGATGCGCTCGACCAGTTCGTTGCCGGCGTCGATGTCGACACCCGCGTCTCGGTAGGTAAGGGGGGAGGGGGCGGAAGACGGGGTGTTGGTCACGGGCGTCGGCGCTGGCAGGGGTTGAACGGGCGATTTTAACAGGCCGCATTGGCGCAAAGTCCGTATTCGGGCAACAATTCCCCCCGGATACGTCGAGCCAATGGATGTCCTGATGCGCCGCAGCCTGATTCTGACCCTGCTCATTGCACTGAGCCTGCCGGTGGCCACGATGGCCCAGAGCGGCCTGCGCACCGAGGGTGATGTCGCCACCGCCACCGGCGCGTACGAGGCCGAAGTGCCCGTCAACAGCCAGGCCGAAGCCGATCGCAACGGCGCCCTGGCCCGCGCGTTGAGCGTGGTGCTGGGCAAGTTGTCCGGCGATCGCAGCGTGATGTCCCGCCCCGGCGTGGTGCAGGCGCTGCGCAACGCCAAGGATTACGTGGCCAGTTACGACTACAAACAGGACCAGAGCGTGGGCGCCAGTGGCGCGCCGAGCTTCCGCACCCTGCTGGTGGCCCGTTTCCGCGAGGATGACGTCGATTCGCTGGTCTCCGCCCTGGGGCTGCCGCTGTGGCCGCAGCCGCGACCGAAGCCGGTGCTGTGGCTGGCGGTGGATGACGGCAGCGGCCCGCGCTTGGTCAGCGTGCAGCAGGCCAATGCGGCCCGCCCGCTGCTGAACCGCGCCATCGAACGCGGTTACAAGCTGGGCCTGCCCAGTGGCGGTGCCGCCGAACAGGCGCTGGCTGGCGCCATCTGGCGCCAGGACAGCGCTGCGGTGGCCCGTGCCTCGTCGCGCTATTCGCCACCGATGCAGCTGATCGGCAAGCTGTACCGCGCCAATGGCGGCTGGCAGGCGGACTGGGTGTTCGTCGACAACGGCCGTGAACTGAACAAGTGGACCAGCAAGGACGCCAACGCCATGCGTGCGATGGCCGCCGGTGCCGATGGCGCCGCCGATGCGCTGGTCAAGCGCTATGCCAAGGCCGGCGTGGCTACCGGCCAGGCCGGGACCTACCGCGTGGTGGTAACCGGCATCAACAGCGCCGACGATTACCTGCGCCTGGCCGCTGGCCTGCGCGAGGTGCCGGTGGTGCGCAATGTCACCCCGCTGCACGCCTCGGCCGGCCAGCTGGAGCTGAGCCTGGAGATGACCACCGGCCTGGCCGGCTTCAACCGCATGCTGGGCGACAACGGTGTGCTGGTGCCGAGTGCCACGCTGCCGGCGCTGCCGACCCCGATCGATGAGACCAGCGGCGCCCCCGTGGCCGCGCCGGTCAGCAACGAGTACCGCCTGCGATGACTCTGACCCCGGAAGCGGAAATCGCGCAGTTCCTGCGGCGGATGAAGTACATCCTGTTCGCCGGCCTGATCGGCTGGATCGTCTGGCTGCTGGCGCCGATCCTGACCCCCTTCGTACTGGCGCTGGCGCTGGCCTGGCTGGGTGACCCGCTGGTGGACCGCATCGAGGCCACCGGCCGCTCGCGCATGACCGGCGTGGTGCTGGTGTTTGCGGCCATGGTGCTGGTGATCGTGGCCCTGCTGCTGGTGCTGGTGCCGATGATCGAACGCCAGATCACCACCCTGATCGCGGTCGCGCCGCAGGCGCAGGCGTGGCTGATGGAAAAGGGCATTCCCTGGTTTGAGCAGAAGACCGGCCTGGAAGTGATGCAGTGGCTGGACCCGGATCGTCTGATCGACTGGGTGCGCAGCCACTGGCAGCAGGCCGGCGGCTTTGCCACCACGTTCATGGGTTATGTCTCGCGCTCGGGCTTTGCGATGGTGACCTGGGTGGTCAACATCCTGCTGCTGCCGATCCTGGCGTTCTACTTCCTGCGCGACTGGGACAAGCTGGTGGAGCGGGTGGCGTCGGTGATCCCGCGCAACCACATCGGCACCATCAGCGCGCTGGCGCGCGAGTCCAACGACGTTCTGGGCGCGTTCATCCGCGGCCAGTTCCTGGTGATGCTGGCGCTGGGCGTGATCTACGCCGGCGGTCTATCGCTGGTGGGCCTCAAGCTGGGCCTGCTGATCGGCCTGATTGCCGGCCTGATCAGCTTCATCCCGTACCTGGGCGCGACCACCGGCATTGTGATGGCGATCGTGGCCGCGCTGGTGCAGTCACAGGGCTTCGACCTGAAGCTGCTGATCCTGGTCGGCGTGGTGTTCACCGTCGGCCAGCTGCTGGAGAGCTACGTGCTGACCCCGCGCATCGTCGGCGACAAGATCGGCCTGCACCCGGTGGCGGTGATCTTCGCGGTGATGGCCGGTGGCCAGCTGTTCGGTTTCCTCGGCATGCTGTTGGCGCTGCCGGTGGCGGCGGTGACCAACGTGCTGCTGCGCTACGCCCACCAGCGTTATCGGCAGAGCGAGCTGTACGTGGGCGAGAAGCCGGCAATCGTGCTTGATGGCGTGGTCGACCAGCCCCATATCATCATCCCGAATGACAAGGGCCCCGACCTGAAGTGATGGGTGTGCCGCAACTGCCGCTGGCCCTGCATTACCCGCGGGACCAGCGCCTGGAGACCTTCATCGGCGCGCCGGATGGCGCGCTGGCGCAGCTGCGCGCGATCGCAGTGGGTGCCAGCCACGATTGGGTCTACCTGGAAGGGGCGGCGGGGACCGGCAAGACCCATCAGGCGCTGGCGATGTGTTCCAGCGCCGAGCAGGCCGGGCGCCTGCCGACCTACGTGCCGCTGGCCAGCGCCGCCGGCCGCGTGCGCGCGGCGCTGGACGGGCTGGAGTCGCGCGAACTGGTGGCGCTGGACGGCCTGGATGAGGTGGCCGGCCACCGCGAGGACGAGATCGCGCTGTTCGACTTCCACAATCGCGCGCGCGCTGCCGGGGTGACCGTGCTGTACACGGCGCAGAAGGCGCCCGAAGCGCTGGGCCTGGTGCTGCCGGACCTGCGTTCGCGGCTGGGCCAGTGCGTGCGCGTGCTGCTGCAGCCGCTGGATGAGGAAGGCCGCGCGGCGGTGCTGCGCGAGCGCGCGCTGCGGCGTGGGTTGGCGATCGACGAGGCCGCCATCGAGTGGCTGCTGTCGCACACCGGGCGTGAACTGGGTGGACTGATCACGCTGCTGGACTGGCTGGACCGCGAATCGCTGGCAGCCAAGCGGCGGATCACCGTGCCGTTCCTGCGCCAGGTGCTGGAAGAAGGCCGGCCTCGATACTGAGGGTGGGGTTGTTTGCAGGGCTGCGCCCTGCACCCGCCGAAGCAACGTCAACTTCAAAAGCTGGCTTCCTGAGGGGAGGCGGGGCGCTGTGGGCTTGCGGGGCCGCCGTAAACCCGTCCATGGGGGCTTGGTCGCCGCATCCATGCGGCTCACACCCCGCAAGCCCACAGCGCCCCGCCTTCGATAGGTTCCCGCGGCTGTTGGTGGGTGTCGACCTTGGTCGACACCAGAGCAAGCGCAGCGCAGCGACCCGCTTTTGCTTTTCTTTCTTTCTTCCGTGGCTGGACGCGCACGGAAACTGTCAGAGGCCGGGCGGGGTGGGTTCGCGGGGGTGTCCGCGGCATGGATGCCGCGGCCAAGCCCCCATGGACGGGTTCACGGCGTCCCCCGCGAACCCACCCCGCCCGGCCAAGCGCGGCTTTTGATTGGAGCGCCCAGCCACGAGGGGCTCAGCCGTTCGCCGCCAACTCCGCGTCCAGCGCACGCAGGCGATCCACGGTGCCGACATCGGTCCAGCGCCCGCGATGGTGCTGCCCGGTCATCAATCCCTGCGCCATGAAGTGCTTCTGCAGCGGCACCACCGAAAATTTCGGCGGCACCCGCTCACTGCCCGGCGCATCGCCGATCACCGCGCGCCAGTCGGTCACGATCGAAGGGCGGTACACGCCGATGCCCGCATACGTCAGGCACGGTCCTTCGCGGTCGTGATGCAGCCCGCCCTGCGTGTCCAGCCGGTAATCTCCGTGTGGGTGCTGTGCCGGGTTGTCGACCAGCACCAGGTGCGCTTGGCCCTGCGGCTCGCGCGGCAGCGTGGCGAAATCGAAATCGGTCCAGATGTCGCCGTTCACCACCAGGAACGGCGCCTCGCCCAACACCGGCAGCGCGTTGAGGATGCCGCCGCCGGTTTCCAGCGGGGTCGCCCCTTCGTGGAGGAAATGCAGGTGCAGTCCCCATTGGCTGCCATCGCCCAGCACCGCCGGAAACTGCTCGGCCAGCCAGGCGGTGTTGATCACCACCTCGCGCACGCCAAGCGCGGCCAGGCGCTCCAGGTGCCACACGATCAGCGGCTTGCCGGCAACCTCCAGCAACGGTTTGGGCGTGTGCAGGGTCAGCGGGCGCATGCGCTCGCCCAGGCCCGCAGCAAAGATCAGCGCTTTCATCGTGTCACGCGCATCGGTGCAGCCAGTTCGGCCAGCGCCGGCTTGATGCGTGTCTCCAGCAGCTGCTGCAGCGGTGCCAGCTCGCGGTAACGCGGCAGTACCTCGTCCAGATAGGCGATGAAGCGCGGCACGTCGTCCAGATAGTGGCCCTTGTTGTCGCGGTAGCGCAGGCGGCTGAAGATGCCCAGGCACTTCAGGTGGCGCTGCACGCCCATCCAGTCGGCATCGCGCAGGAAGGTGGCGCGGTCGGGCACCGGCAGGCCGGCATCCAGCGCGCGCTGGTGGTACTGCGCCAGCCATTCGTCCACGCGCTGCAGCGGCCAGCTCAGGAACGCATCCTTGAACAGGCTCACCGCATCGTAGGCGATCGGGCCACGCACCAGATCCTGGAAATCCAGCACCGCGGGGCCGTTGTCGACCGGCATCAGGTTGCGCGGCATGTAGTCGCGGTGGGTCATCAGCTGGGCCTGGCCCAATGCGTTGTCCATCAACCGGCGATGTACCAGCTGCAGGCCTTCGATGTCGCCGCAGTCCAGTTCCAGGTTCAGATGGCGCTGCAGGAACCATTCGTCGAACAGCCCGGCATCGCGTTGCAGCAGTGCTTCACCGAACTGGCCGAAATCAGCTGGCACCGGGATCGCCTGCAGGCGCAGCAGCTGTTCGATCGAACGGTCGAACCATTCAT
The DNA here is from genome assembly GCF_023518235.1 of Stenotrophomonas maltophilia. Lineage (NCBI taxonomy): Bacteria > Pseudomonadati > Pseudomonadota > Gammaproteobacteria > Lysobacterales > Lysobacteraceae > Stenotrophomonas > Stenotrophomonas maltophilia. The sequence continues at coordinate 2,280,566 of NZ_CP090423.1, read as the reverse complement.
CGGCATTGCGTTCGTCGAGGATCTTGGCCAGCGTCGGGCCACCGAGATCCTCCAGCAGCAGGAAACCGGCGTCGAGATCCTGTGCAAGCAAGGCGGGCACGCGCAGGCCATGGTCATGCAGCAGGCCACGCATGCGCAGCCACGGCCGCGGATCCTCCAGCCCCGGCGGCGCGTCCATCACGATGTGGCTGCCGCGCGTGCTGGTGGTGCGCCAGTAGCTGCGCATGCCGGCATCGACCGAGGCGCGCTCGGCCACCGCGTTGGCATCATCAAGCTGGGTACGGGCCCACTGCAGGCGCTGCGCGCTGCGCTGGGGGTCGGAGGCGGGTTCGGTCATGCAGGCAGTTCCGGGCGCGCCAGGCGCGCCACGCTCAGGAGAGAGAAAAGGGGGTGTCAGCGGCGTGGGCTGAACAGGCGCATCAAGGCCAGCACGGCCACCGCGCCGACCACCGCGCCGAGGAAACCGGCCGGCTCGCCGGGCCGGTACCAGCCCATGTACTGGCCAAACCAGCCGGCCACCAGCGCGCCGACGATGCCCAGCACGATGGTCAGCAGGCAGCCCATGCGGTTGTTGCCGGGCATGAAGAAGCGTCCGAGCAGGCCGACGAAGAAGCCGACCAGCAGGATGTACAGCCAGCTGCTGCTGCCGAACAGACCATTCATGCGCGCGGATTCCGCTTGAGTGTGGACGCAGCCTAGCAAGGCCAGGCTGCGTCCGTCACGGGTGCCGGATCAGCAGCAGCCGTGGTCGCCGTGGCGGGTGCCGCTGTCGGCAGCCACCGGCGAACCGCTGGTCTCGCCGCGCAGGCTGGCGGCGTAGTGCTCGCTGATCACCTTGGACACGCAGGCGGTGACCTTCTTGCCCATCGGGATGTGCAGGAACTCGTTCGGGCCGTGCGCGTTGGAGTGCGGGCCGAGCACGCCGGTGATCATGAACTGCGCACCCGGGAACTTCTCACCCAGCATGCCCATGAACGGGATCGAGCCGCCTTCGCCCATGTACATCGCCGGCTTGCCGAAGAAGGCCTGGCTGGCGTCGTCGATGGCCTGGGTCAGCCACGGCGCCATGGCCGGAGCGTTCCAGCCGGTGGAGGCCTTTTCCAGGTCCAGGGTGACCTGCGCGCCGTTCGGCGGGTCGCGCAGCAGCGCTTCCTTCAGCAGTTCGCTGCAGGTCTTGCCATCGGCGGTGGGCGGCAGGCGCAGCGACAGCTTCACCGAGGTCTGCGGGCGCAGCACGTTGCCGGCCGATTCCAGTGGGGGCATGCCACCGATGCCGGTGACCGACAGCGCCGGGCGCCAGGTGCGGTTGAGCACCAGCTCGGTCAGGTCTTCGTTCATCGGGCGCAGGCCGTCGACCATCGGGAACTTCTCGAAGATCTCGGTATCGACCACTTCGGCAGCACGCTTGGCCTGCTCCTGGCGCTCGGCGGGGATCTCCACGTTCATGCCGTCGATCAGGATGCGGCCGGTGTCCTGGTCCTCGATGCGCGAAAGGATCTGGCGCAGCAGGCGGAAGCTGGACGGGATCACGCCGGAGGCATCGCCGGAATGCACGCCTTCGTTGAGCACCTTCACGGTGAAGTTGCCGCCGGTCAGGCCGCGCAGCGAGGTGGTGCACCACAGCTGGTCGTAGTTGGCGCAGCCCGAATCCAGGCAGACCACCAGCGACGGCCTGCCGATGCGGTCGGCCAAGTGGTCGACGTAGGCCGGCAGGTCGTAGCTGCCCGATTCTTCACAGGCTTCGATCAGCACCACGCAGCGGGCGTGCGGCAGGCCCTGGGCCTGCAGCGCCAGCACCGCGGCCAGCGAGCCGAAAATGGCGTAGCCGTCGTCGGCGCCACCGCGGCCGTACAGCTTGTCGCCGCGCAGCACCGGGGTCCACGGGCCGAGGTCGTCGTCCCAGCCGGTCATTTCCGGCTGCTTGTCCAGGTGGCCGTAGAGCAGGATGGTGTCGTCGCCGGTCTCGGCGCCGGTAGCCGGAATTTCCAGGAAGATCAGCGGGGTACGGCCTTCCAGGCGCACCACCTCGACCTTCAGGCCGGGCAGCTGCTGGGCCTTGGCCCAGTTCTCCATCAGCGTGACTGCCTGTTCCATATAGCCGTTCTGCACCCAATTGGCGTCGAACATCGGCGACTTGTTGGGAATGCGGATGTAGTCGACCAATTGCGGGACGATCTCGCTGTCCCACTTGTCATTGACGAATTGGCCGAGCTTGGCGCTGTCCATCTGAAACTCCGGTTGCATGGGCTGTGATCCGGCCATTCTACGCCTGTGCCGAGGGTAGGGTTTTTCCTACATCACGTCGGGTATTTGGCTGGCTTACTGGAACGCGGGAAACCGATAGGCTGTGCACATGTGGAGACGGACACTGTTCCTGCCGGCGGGATTGCCGGAAGGGGCCACCCGAACCACAAGGAGATACACGTCGTGCCTTGGTTTGTCGTGTTGAGGGCACTGGTACTGGGAATGTGGATCGCAGGGGCGCACGCCGCCGCTCCGATCGACATCAACCGGGCCGATGCCCAGGCGCTGCAGCAGGGACTGACGATGGTCGGAGCCGTCAAGGCCGAGGCGATCGTCGAGCACCGGCGCAGACACGGCCCGTTTCACCGCGTCGAGGACCTGACGCAGGTGAAGGGGATAGGGAAAGCAATCGTCGAACGGAATCGACAGCGGATCACCGTTGGCAACAGGGCGTTGCCGGCGGATCCGGTACCCGGATCGGTACCGGTGCGAACCGTACCCAGGCGCTGACAGCAGGATCGTCGGAACCGGCAGGAGGCTGGTTCATCGGGCACGGGCAGGAAGGCCGTGCCCACCGACCGCCGCAGGACGCGGCACCAATCACCAGGACGGTGGCATCACAGACCTGTGGAAGGGGCTGAGATACAAGCAGGACGAACGCGGCCGCGTGCAGGATGCAACGCTGTCCCCACAGCGCAGGAAGCGAGGGGATGGCAGCAGGCCGACAGGGATGTAACGATTGCCCGGTACGACACAAGGCTGTGTCGCCGGGCAATTTCATTTGTGGCGTCCGTTCTTGCCGCGGCCACCACGCGCCGATGCGGTACGGTAACCGCCTCGCATGGAAAGGATCGCCGCTGGATGCCTCTGTACCGCCCCACGACGCTGATGTTCGCCCTGGCCCTGGCCCTGCCGCTCATGGCCCGTGCCGCCGCGCCCGCCAAACCTGTGGCTGTGTCCGCCAGCACGGCGGAGGTACGCGGTCCGACCGACCTCAAGCCGGGCGAGTACCTGTGGCATCCGGAAATCTCGCCCACCGGCCCGATCGTGCTGGTGGTCAGCCTCGACGAGCAGCGTGCCTACGTCTACCGCAACGGCATCGCCATCGGCCTGACCACGATCAGCTCGGGCAAGGCCGGGCATGAAACGCCCACCGGGGTGTTCACCATCCTGCAGAAGGACAAGGACCACAAATCCAACCTCTACAACAGCGCGCCGATGCCCTACATGCAGCGGCTGACCTGGGACGGCATCGCCCTGCACGGCGGCAGCCTGCCCGGGCATCCGGCCTCGCATGGCTGCGTGCGCCTGCCACAGGCCTTCGCGCAGAAGCTGTTCAGCGAAACCCAGCGCGGCGACACGGTGGTCGTGGCTGATGCCAAGAGCTCGCCGATGACGCTGGCCTACCCGTCGGTGCTGGCGCCGGTGAACGCGCGCGGCCAGGCGCTGCCGGAAACCGAGGGCGGCGCCAGCGCGCAGGCCTGGTGGAACGACAGCGCGGCCCCGGCCGGGCAGGTCGGCATCCTGGTCAGCCTGCACGACCAGCGTCTGTACGTGCTGCGTGATGGCGTGATGATCGGCGAGTCGCCACTGAAAGCTGACGCGCTGCCGGCGTTCCAGGGCACCACCCTGTTCGTGATGGGGCAGGGTTACAGCGACACGCCCAGCCCGCTGGATGTGAACCAGCGCCTGCACCAGTGGACGGCCTATCCGCTGCTGGGCCAGGACCGTGCCCAGGCCACCCCGGACCTGCTGGCCACGCCGTCGTTGCCGATGGCGCTGCCGGTCGATTTCGCCCGCCAGCTGTACCAGGTGCTGGTGCCGGGCACGACCCTGCTGGTGACCTCGCTGCCGGCGGTCCGCCCAAGCCCGGCTGAATCCGGAATGCAGCCGGTCTTGGAATCCGAGCCGCCAGGGTCCACCCTCAAGGGCAACTGAGCCCCCTCGTTGTGCCCATGACTGCATCCCGCCTGTGCCGGCTGGCCGCGTTCGGCCTGCTGGCGACCTCGGCCAGCGCCCCGGCGCTGGCACAGACGCCCGCCCTCGCCACCTCTGCCGATGATCTGGCTGCGCTGCTGTCGCGTAGTGCGCCCAAGGCCGACCGCCACGTGTTGCAGCTGGCGGCGCACGCCATGCGCTGCGCATTGCAGCGGCCCGAGCTGGGCATCAGCGGTGATCGCCTCAGCGTGATCGATTATTCGCGGCCGTCCACCGAGCCGCGCCTGTGGGTGTTCGACCTGGCCCACCAGCGCCTGCTGTTCGAGGAATGGGTGGCACATGGGCGCAACAGCGGCGAGAACCGCACCGAGCACTTCTCCAACCGCGATGGCAGTTTCATGTCCAGTCTCGGCGCGTTCACCGCGCAGGAGACCTACATGGGCGGCAACGGCTATTCGCTGCGCCTGGCCGGGCTGGAACCGGGCTTCAACGACCGCGCGCGCGAGCGTGCGATCGTCATCCACGGCGCGCCCTACGTGAACCCGGCGACCGCGCAGCTGCAGGGGCGGCTGGGTCGCAGCCTGGGTTGCCCGGCGGTGCGCCTGTCGGTGGCCAAGCCCCTCATCGACGCGTTGCGCGGTGGCACGATGGTGTTCGCGTATTACCCCGATCAGGACTGGCTGAAGCACTCGCAGCTGCTGGGCGGCGAGTGTGGTGGCCAGGGCACGCTCGCCACGCGGTGATGCACGACGGCGCGCGGCATGATGCAATGCGCCGATGAACGTCGACTCCCTGCTGCACACTCCGAGCCAGGTCATCTCCCGCCTGGACTACCGCCGCGAACGCTGGCGCAACGGCCTGGGCTGGACGCGCGAGATCCTGCGCCTGCCCGCGCAGGGCGACGACTGGGCGCTGCGCCTGTCGGTGGCCGAGATCGAACAGGATGCCGCGTTCTCCGCCTTCCCCGGTGTGGAGCGTGAACTGGTGCTGTTGCAGGGCAATGGCGTGCGCCTGCGCTTTGAAGACGGCCGCGTGGCCGAGGTGCTGCCGCCACATGGGCGCGTGCGCTTTGCCGGCGAGGAAACGCTGCAGGGCGAACTGGTCGATGGCACCACCCACGACTTCAACCTGATGTGGAAGCGCGATCTGCTGCAGGCCGAACTGCTGCATCGGCCGCTGGTGGGCTCGATGTTTTTCTTCTGCGAACCGGGCGTGGCCTGGGCATTGCACCTGTTGGCCGGGCATGCGGAGTTCGGTGCCGACAGTGGCCTGCCGCCGCTGCAGGCCGGCGATACCGCGTGGCTGTCGGCGGGTGAACGGCAGCGGCATGCGTTGCAGGGCGGTGGCCAGTTGTTGGCGATCCGGGTGAGTGCGGCGGCGTGATGATTCGTTGGCGCCGGTGGGCACGGCCAGCCGAGCATGGCTCGGCTCTACAGTAGATCCACGCCATGCGTGGATGCGGCGACCTCAATACACATCCCGCCGGTAACGCCCGCCCAGCAGCAACGCTTCCTTGCCGTCCGCTCCCAGCACCTGCTCGATCACTGCATCCACCGCCGGGGCCATGCCCTGCAGGCTGCCGCAGACCAGGATCGTCGCGCCTTCATCCACCCATTGCCGCAGCGTCGCCGCCTCGGCCAGCAACCGGTCCTGCACGTAACGGTGCGCGCCGCCGTCGCGGCTGAACACCGCGTCCAATCGCGCCAGCGTGCCGTCAGCCTGCATCGCCTGCAGTTCTTCGCCGAAGTGGAAGTCGTGCGCTGCGGTGCGCTCGCCGAACAGCAGCCAGGTACGGCGCGCACCACCGCGGGCACGTTCGTGCAGGTGCGCGCGCAGGCCGGCGATGCCGGTGCCGTTGCCGATCAGCAGCAGGGGCACCTCGGGCGCCACGCCATGGAAGTTGTCATTGCGGCGCAGGCGCAGCTGCACCGGCTCGCCGATCACGGCGTGGTCGCACAGCCAGCCGCTGCCGATGCCGGGCGTGCCATCGCTGCGCAGCTGGCGCCGTAGCAGCAGTTCAAGCGCGCCGTCGGCCATCACCGAGGCGATCGAGTATTCGCGATGCGGCAGCGGCTGTAGCGTCGCCAGCAACGCCGATAGATCTCCGGGGGGAACCAGCGAGGGCAGGTGCGAGCGTTCGACACGGGCCAGCAGTGTCTGTCCATCGTCCAGCACCGCATCTGCATCCAAGCCCTGCGCCACCAGCCACGCGCGCGCGGTGTGGCGTGCATGCTGCGGGCCGATCTCGGCGATGTCACCGGCCTGCCACTGCACATCGGCCGTACCCGGCGGTTGCAGGCGCAGCCAATACACCGCGCCACCGGGGCTGCCGGGATTCAGATGCGCGCGCTGCTGCAGCGTCCATGGCTGGTACTCGGCCGGGCTCCAGTCGGGCAGCTCGCTGGCGCCGCCACCGAGCTGGCCGAGCAGTTGCTGCCAGTGGCGCAGTGCGGCCGGATCGGCGTTGTCGACTTCGATCGCATCGAACAGGGGATGCGCGCCCTGCTGGCGCAACCACTGGTCGAGGTGATGGCCGAACCCGCAGAAGTGGCCATAGCTGCGGTCGCCCAGTGCGAGCACGCCGTAGTGCAGGTGCTGCAGCGAAGGCGGCGCGGCCATCACCCCGCGCAGGAACGGCAGCGCATGATCGGGTGGGTCGCCTTCGCCAGTGGTGCTGGCGATGAACAAGGCTCGCTGGCTGTCGGCCAGCAGTGCGGCGTCCACCTCATGCAGACCGCGCACACGCACCGGCACGCCGGCACCACGCAGAGCCTCGGCACTGCGTTCGGCCAGTTCGCGGGCAAAGCCGGTCTGGCTGGACCAGACCAGCAGCAGCGGCAGGGTATCGCCGGATGCGGCGTCGTCGCGCGGGCGGCCCCGCCACCACAGTGCGGCGCAGGCCAGCGCATACAGCGTGGACGCGGCCGCGGCGATCAACTGCTGCCGTCCCGGCGGCGCGCCCTGCCACCAGGATTCGCCGAGGTGCAGGCGCAGCAGCGCCCAGCCGATCACCGCCAGCGCGATCAGTACAAGCGTGTTGCCGAGCAGCGCGCGCGACGGCCGTGCGCTCATGCGTCCTGCTCGTCGAGCAGGCGCTGGAAGGCGCTGCTGAGGAACTCGCGCGGGCCTTCGACGGCCCGTTGCAGGTAACGCACGGCCAGGCCCTCGCGCTCGGCCAACGCCAGGCCCTGATCGTGGCCGAGCACGGTCAAGGCGGTGGCCCAGGCATCGGCGTGCATCGCGTCGTCGGCCACTACGGTCACGGCGGCGGCGACCTGGCGTACCGGCATGCCGCTGCGCGGGTCGAGGCTGTGGCTGAAAGCCTGGCCATCGGCCTGGTACTGGTGCCAGCGATCACCAGAGGTGGCGACGGCCTTGCCGTCCAGCGCCAGCACCCGTGGTGGTGTCTCGGTGTGTGCGTCTTCTTCCGGCGCCGATTCCACCAGCACGCGCCAGGGCTGGCCGTCCGGCTTGCGGCCGTAACCGGCCAGTTCGCCACCGACTTCGATCAGTGCAGCAGTGATGCCTTGGCTGCGCAGCCAGTCGGCCACGTGATCGACACCGAAGCCCTTGGCGATCGCCGACAGGTCCAGTTCCAGTCCGCCCGGCTGCAGCAGTGCGTCGTCCTGCCAGTGCAGGTGCTGCCAGCCGCAGCGTTTACGCGTGGCTTGCAGCGTCGCCGCGTCGGGCTGGCGGCGTTTACCGGCATGCGCACCGAAGCCCCACAGCGCAACCAGGGGGCCGACGGTGGGATCGAAGGCGCCGTCACTGGCGGCGGCGATGGCCTGTGCGCAGGCCAGCACCCGGCGCGTCTCGGCCGGCAGCATGCACCACTGGCCGGCGGCGGCCAGATTGAAGCGGCTGAGGTCCGAGCCGGCCTCCCACGTACTCATCTGCGCGACCACCTCATCCAGTCGCGCCTGGATGCCGGCGTGCAGCGGGTGCAGGTCGCGCTGGCGCGTTGCCACCAGCGACACGCTCCAGGTGGTGCCCATGGTGGTGCCACCGAGGCGGGCGATGTCGTGCAGGGAATCGGTCATGGCGGGGCGGGCGGGCGCGATGCCGGGATGTGCCCGGCATCGCGGTCCACATTACTGCGGCAGCACTTCCAGCGTGGCCACGTAGCTCAGGCGACGCTTGGCAGCTTGCTTGACCGAGGTCTTGTTGTCTTCGGTGCCGGTTTCCAGCCAGTACATGCCGGCTTCCGGCCAGGTCACCTTGATCTCGCCCTTGGCGTCGCTGGTCAGCTTCAGCTCGTCCTGCGCGTTGCGGTAGCGGGTGGCGCCACGCACGATCTCGAATTCCAGGCCGGCGGTCGGCTTGCCATCGACCAGCACGCGGAAGGTGGCTTCCTCGCCGGCGAACAGGTCGTTCGGATGGCCCACGGCGACCAGCTCGATGCCGTGGTTGGTCGGCTTCAGCGCGGTGGCGTTCGGCGCACCGTTGGTGACGAAGGTCTCCACGCGGCCAACCGACTGGCTCACTTCCAGCTTCTTCGCGTCCTTGGGCAGTTCGCCGAAGGTGGCGGCGGTACCGCGCCAGCGCTTGCGCTCGCCGTCCTGTTCGTAGGTGGCGAACAGGCCGTCGTTGACCGAGGCGATGCGGTAGGTGCCCGCCTGCTTCAGTTCGAGGTCGAACACGCTGCGGTACTTGCCGGTTGCCGCGTTCTGCGGCTGCACGCTGCTGCCGTCCGGCGCGGTGATCACCAGCGATTCCAGGCGCAGCGGCACGTGGTTGAAGTAGAACAGGTCGTTGGAGACCGCACCGTCGACGGTGATCCACGGCGCGTTGCCGGCGATCACGGTCTGCGAGGGCAGCAGCCAGGCCTTGTGGGCCAGGGCGGAGAAGGGAAGGGCAGCGGCCAGGGCGGCGGCGAGGACGAGCGTGCGCTTCATGCGGAAGACTCCAGGGACGTTGGGTGGGTGGGGTCAGAGCCCTTTCCAACGGAAAGGGATCCGACCCCCGCTCAGGCAGTTACGGCTTTACGGCGAGGGTGACCTGGCCCAGTTCGGTGGCGCCCTGCGCCTTGCCGTTCTGCGCGGCGGTGGCCGGCCAGGTGAAGGGGATCTTCAGCAGTTCGCGGCCGCCGACTTCGCGCACCGCTTCCACCACCAGGGTGTAGTTGCCCGGTGCCAGCCGCTTCAGCGCCGGCTGCTTGTCGTTGAACGACAGCGCGTGCTTGCCGGCCGGGCGGGTCGGACCGGTCACGCCGTCCACCGGCACCTGCAGGGTGCGGCCGCTCTTGCGCCACCACTGGCGCAGATCGGGCAGCCACTTGGTGCCATGGCCTTCGCTGTTGCTGGTCTGCTGGTACCAGACCGACAGGTTGGCCGCGACCTTCTGGTCGGCACCTTCCAGCCACACCGCCACATACGGGCGGTGGTATTCGGCCACGTTGAGCTTGGGCACTTCGACATTGATGTCGAGGGTGGTGGCATAGGCCGGCGAGGTGGCCAGCAGGCCGCTGAGGGCGATGGTCAGGGTGACGCGCATGGGGCGGCTCCGGAAACGAGGGAAAGTCAGTGGATCAGCAGCAGGGCGATCAGCAGCGGGATCATCAGGCCCAGGCCGACCAGCGGCCAGGTCATGCGCCGTTGCCGCGCATGCAGATGCAGCAGGAACAGGCCGGTGATGCAGAACACCAGGCAGGCCACGGCGAACAGGTCCAGGAACCAGCCCCACGCGGGGCCCGCATTGCGGCCCTTGTGCAGGTCGTTGAGGTAGGACACCACGCCGCGCGAGGTTGATTCGTACTCCACCGCGCCGGTTTCGCGATCGATGCTCAGCCAGGCGTCGCCGCCGGGGCGTGGCAGCGACAGGTAGATCTCCTCGGCCGACCACTCGGCGGGGCGGCCGCCGATGGCGATGCCCAGCTGTGCATCCAGCCATTGCCGCGCCGGGCGCGGGATCGGTGCGTTGCCGTCCTCGTGCGTGCCGAGCTGGCCGAGCAGTTCGGGCGGCAGTTCCAGGTGCTGGTTCTGCACCTGGGGCTTGGCTTCGATCTTCGCCGCGTGGTTGAGGGTCAGGCCGGTCACCGCGAACAGCAGCATGCCGATCAGGCAGACCGCCGAGCTGATCCAGTGCCACTGGTGCAGCGTCCGCAGCCAGAAGCCACGGCTCTGTTGCTGCTGCACGGTGGAGGAGGCGGGACGGCTCACGGCACGGTTCGGGGCGGACGGGGACTGCCCATTACATCATTGATGAGAATAGCTCGCAATTGCGTATCTTTCTGTATCCCGTGCAGGGGAGCCCGGGTAGTGCCGGCCGCTGGCCGGCAAACCCGCAATGCCGGCCAGCGGCCGGCACTACCAGAACGTGGTCAGAACTTCGCGTTGAGCGAGATCCAGTAGCTGCGGCGCTGATCCTTGGTCGCGTAGTCGTCCACGCAGTTGAACTCGCTCGGGCTGATCAGCAGGCACGACTGCGAGACGAAGTCCTTGTCGAACAGGTTGTTGACCCGCGCGTTCACCGTCAGCCAGGGCGTGGCCTTCCAGCTGCCACCGAGATGGAAGATCGTGTAGTCCTCGTAGTAGCGGGTCTGGCTGACGCCGTTGGCGTCCAGCAGCGTGTCGCGGTAGCGGTCGTAGCGGCCCTCGCCGATCAGCGACAGGCTGATGGCCTCGTTGAGCTGCCAGTTCAGGCTGGCGTTGGCCATGTGCTTGGCCGGGGTGGTGCCGGTGATCGGCAGTCCCTTCTGCGGGCCGCTGGTCTGCTCACTCTTGGTCCAGGTGTAGTTGCCGCGCAGCTGCAGGTTGTCGAGCAGGTCGACGTGGCCGGCCAGTTCGGCACCACGGGTCTCGGCCTTTTCGATGTTCACGCTCTGGGTGAAGGTGCTGTAGCCCAGCGCGGCCCAGCCCGGGCCGATGTCCACGCAGTAACCGCTGCCGGCCGGCGCCACTTCGCAGTTCGGGAAGGTGCCGCCGCTGGCGATCTTGTCTTCGAACTTGTTGATGAAACCGGTGACGTTGAAGCCCCAGCGCTGGCCTTCGTAGTAGGCGGCCAGCTCGTAGTTGGTGCTGGTTTCCGGCTTCAGGTTGGGCGAGCCCACCAGCGGCAGCACGCCCTGGCCACCGAAGCCGGTGATGCCCGGGAACAGCTGGTCCGGGCGCGGGGTCTTGTAGCCGGTGCTGACGCCGCCCTTGAAGGTCCACGCATCGCTGGCGTTCCACACCAGGTAGCCGCGCGGGCTGAGATGGCTGCCGAAGATGTTGTGGTCGTCGTAGCGCAGGCCGAAGGTGGCGGTGAGGGTGTCGGTCAGCGCCCAGTTGTCCTCGGCGAACAGCGCCCACATGCGGTGCTTCTGCTTGGTGTTGCTGCGGTAGCCGGCGCCGTCCATGCCGAACACGCCGTCGATCATGTCGGTGTCGTTGTACTGGCCGCCGACGGTGAGCTTGTGCGCGCCGAAGTCGAGGTCGAGCATCGTGTCGAGCACGTAGCCTTCCAGTTCCATGGTGCGCAGCGGACGCGGCAGGAACGCCTGCAGGCGGGCCTGTTCACTGGCGTTGAGTGCGGTGAGGGCATTGTTGCGGCCGGCGGCGCAGTTGTTGGCCGCGCCGGTGCGGCGGCACACGTCGTTCCACAGTGTCTGCAGGTTGGCGCGCTCGTCCAGGGTCAGCGGCAGCGAGCGGCCCAGGTTGCTGCTCTTGCTGTGGGTCAGCGAGGTCTGCCAGGTGCCGAAGCTGTAGCGGCCCTGGTGGGTCAGCGACAGTTGGTCGCGCTCGTAGCGCTGGTAGGCGGTGTAGCCCACGCGCGGCTGCACCACGCGGCGTGTGACCGTGCCGCTGCCGTTCGGGTTCGGAATGACCGCATTGCCGACGCGCCACAGGCTGGCCAGGCTGTCCAGGGTGCCGGTCTGGCCTTGGCTGTTGTCGTACTTCTGCCGCGACACGTCGTAGTCCAGCCACAGTTCGTGGTCATCGTTGACGTGGAAGTCCAGGCGCACGCCGGTGTTCCAGTTGGTGTTGGCCACCGACTTGCCGCCGCCACCGAAGCCGATGCTGCGCTCCCACAGCGTGCCGTCGGGCAGAGTCAGTGCATCCCATTCCGGGTTCGATGCCTTGGCGTCGTAGTAGCTGCCGCGCACCGCCAGGCTCAGGCGATCCTTCAGCAGCGGGCCGCTGAGATACAGGTCGGTGGTGCGTGCATCGCCGAACTGGTCGTCCTGCTGCACCGTGAAGCCCTGGGTCAGCGCGCCGTGCCAGCTGTCCTGGTTGCGGCGGGTGATGATGTTGATGACGCCGCCCATGGCGTCCGAGCCGTACAGGGTGGACATCGGGCCGCGCACCACTTCGATGCGTTCGATGGCATCCAGCGGCGGCAGGTAGGCGAACTGGCCGCCACCGAAGTTGTTCGGGTACAGCTGGCCGACGTTGCTCTGGCGGCGGCCGTCGATCAGCACCAGGGTGTACTCGGAGGGCAGGCCGCGCATCGAGATGGTGGCGCGGCCGTTCTTGTCGGTGGCTTCCAGGCCGACGTCGATGCCTTCGACATCGCGCAGCGCGTCGACCAGGTTGGTGTACGGGCGCTTGCTCAGTTCCTCGCGGCTGACCACGCTGATGCTGGCCGGTGCATCGACCACCTTCTGTTCGAAGCCGGAGGCGGTGACCACCACCTTGTCCAGCGTTTGCGGGGCGCCGGCGATCTCTCCATGTGCGAAAGCAGGGGCCGCCATCGCCGCCAGCACGGCGCTGGTCAGCAGGCGGCGGGACAGGGACGAACGGACACGATGGCGCTGGGCCATGGCAGTTACCTCGAAAGATGCAGAGAGGTGCGATGCCGGGCGAGAAGGGCGCGGCATGCACGGGAAGCCCGGTCAGGGGCGGCAGGGATGAAGCAGGCAGCGGCGTGCGGGCGCGACCGCGCAGGCGGTCACGTCGGGCCGTGGATCAGGCGAGCGGCGGCGCCTGGCCGCGTTGCTGGCGACGCCCGGGCGCATCGACCCAGGGCGTGTCCGGAGCGGCCAGCGGCCAGTCCGGGCGCACGCCGGGCATGGCCGGCGTGGCGGGTACGAGTTCAAGTTCGGTGCGCAGCCACTGGTTGGCCAGCAACAGCGGCGGCGGCGCCTTCTCGGCCGCTTTCACCGGGGTGGAGGCGCAGCGGCGCAGTTTGGCCGGGGCCTCTTCCTGCAACGGGCCTTCGCCACCACGTTCTTCCAGCGGTACCTGCACGGTCATCGCTGTGGCCGGATGCGGCAGCAGCGGCAGCGTGCCCAGCAGCAACGCCAGCATCGCCACCCACGCCAGCAGGCTGGCCAGCGCGGGACGCTGACCGCGCATGGCGGTGCCCATCTTGCGATGGATCAGTGGGCGAGGGCGGAGCGGGCGCAGCAAGCAGGAATCCCCGGGCGGTCGCCGGCAGTGGCCGGCATCAACGGGGCGTGATTGTAATGAGAGCTGTTAGCCGTTGCAAATGAGAATGATTGCCAAAAGATCGCGGGGCCGTCGGAAGCAGCTCAGACCTCGCTCCAGCGCCGCAGCAGGTTGTGGTACACGCCGGTCAGCTGCAGCACCGCCTCGGCGTCGCCACCGGTCTGGCGCAGGCGCTCGATCGAGCCGTCCATCTCCCACAGCAGGCGCCGCTGCACGTCGTCGCGGATCATGCTCTGCACCCAGAAGAACGAGGCCACGCGCGCGCCTTTGGTGACCGGCCGCACCTGGTGCAGGCTGCTGGACGGGTACACGATCAGGTCGCCGGCGGGCAGCTTCACTTCATGCTCGCCGTAGGTGTCGCTGATGATCAGCTCGCCACCCTCGTACTCGTCCGGATCGGACAGGAACAGGGTGCAGGAGATGTCCGAGCGTAGCTGTTCGCCGTTGCCCAGGTTCATCACCGCGCCGTCGACATGGAAGCCGTAGGTGCCGCCGCCGCTGTAGCGGTTGAAGCGTGGCGGCAGGTACTTCAGCGGCAGTGCCGCGCTGAAGAACAGCGGGTGCCGGGCCAGCGCGACCAGGATGATCTCGCCCAGCTCGCGGCGCAGCGGCGAGGCTTCCGGCAGCTGCTGGTTGTGCTTGGCCTGGGCGCCCAGATGGCCGACGGTTTGGCGGCCATCAGTCCAGTCGGCCGCGTCGAGGTGGCGACGGAACTCGGCCACCTGCGCGGCGCTGAGGATGTCGGGGATGTGCAGCAGCATGCGGAACTCCTCAGTGGGATGACGGCGCGACCAGCGCGCGCACCTGCGGATGCGGGGACGCCGCCAGCTGCGGCACGATGTGCGCCATGAACGCCGGGCTGCCGTGGGCCAGCGCCAGCTGCAGCCATTGCACGGCCTGGTCGACCTGGCCGGCCTGCAGCAGGATCGATGCGTAGTTGGCCTGGCCGCGGAAATCGCCGGTCTCGGCGGCGCGCCGGTACCAGTCCAGCGCGGCCTGCAGATCGCGCTCGATCTCCAGGCCGTCCTCGAGATGGCGGGCCAGCAGGTTCATCGATTTTGCGTGACCCAGGTGCGCGGCGCGGGTGTACAGCGCCAGCGCCTGCGCGCGGTCCTGCGGCACACCGCGGCCGGTGGCCAGCAGGTTGGCCAGGTTGTACAGGCCCCAATCCAGGCCGGTGTCGGCCGCGCGCCGGTACCAGACTGCGGCCAGCGTCGGGTCGGCGACGGTGCCCTGGCCCAGTTCATGGCAGCGGCCGAGCATGTTCATCGCCATCGGTGCGCCGTTGTTGGCGGCGGTTTCGTACCAGAGCAGCGCGGCCGAGGCATCCTGCGCGGTGCCTTTGCCTTCCATGTGCATCTGCGCGAGCAGCAGTTGTGCATCGACCTGGCCGGCCTGTGCGGCATCGCGGATGTGCGCGAACGCCGCTGCCGGGTCGTGCTGCAGCAGCTCGGCCAGGGCGTCGCTGTCGATGGGGGGGCGGTTGGCCATGCAGTGAGTATCGCCGGAAACAAAAACGGCGGCAGGAGATCCTGCCGCCGTGGTGGAGCAACGCTGGATCAGAACTTCACGTTCAGTGCCAGGGTGGCCGAGCGCCCCGGGGCGATGCTCGCGTAGTGCGAGGCATAGGCCTTGGTGAAATAGGTCTTGTCAGTCAGGTTCTGTACGTTCAGCTGCAGGCTGATGTTGTCCTGGATCGCGTAGCTGGCCATCGCGTCGAAGCGGGTGTAGCTGGCGATCCACTTGGTGTTGGCCACATCACCGTACTGCTTGTCCGAGTAGAACGCACCGGCGCCGACGGTCAGGCCGATCGGGAAGCGGTAGGTGGTCCACAGGTTGGCGCTGTGCTTGGCGGTGTTCGGGAACACGTTGCCGTTGTACGGCGAGGGCACGTACACGTTGGACGGGCAGGTACGGCCCGACACGGCGCACACAAAGCCGTTGTCCTTCAGTTCCGAGTCCAGGTAGGTGTAGCCGCCGTACAGGCTCCAGGCATCGGTCAGCTGGCCGTTGAAGCCCAGCTCGAAGCCGTTGATCTCCTTCTTGCCCGCGTTCTGGCTGGTGCCGTTGTCCACGGTCACGCGTGCGTTGTTCATCACGGTGTGGAAGATCGCCGCGGTCAGGTTCAGGCGGTTGTCCAGCAGGTCCCACTTGGTACCCAGTTCCAGGTTCTTGGTGTCCTGCGGCTTGAGGTCGGCCACCGCTGCGCTCAGGCCGTCCGAGCCGTCGCCACCGTCCATGCCCGGCGGGGTCGAGGAGGTGCCCCAGGACAGGTAGATGCTGCCGTTGGCCGCCGGCTTGAACACGACGCCGGCCTGGTAGTTCAGGAAGTCGTTGTCATTGCGCACGCGGGTCGGGGCCTTGCCCGCCACCGGGGTGGTCAGGGTGGTGCTGTAGTCGTCGTAACGCAGGCCGACGTTGAAGCTCCACTGTGCGTTGAGCTCGAGGGTGTCGAACAGGTAGGCCGACTTGGTCTTGGTGCGCTGTTCGACGTCCAGCGCCTTGTCGCTGCGGTACACCGAGTGGGTGGCCGCCCACGGATCGTTCGGGTTCGGGTTGGTGAAGCTGGTGCAGTTGTAGCCGGTGGCCGCGCCGGTGGTCGGGCACTTGCTGTTGCCGGTCAGCGGGTTGCTGGTGCCCGGGGTCATCAGGTAGCTGCCGCGGGTCATCTTCTCGTCGCTGTACTCCACACCCGCGCTGTAGCTGTGCTTGAGCGCGCCGGTCTGGAAGGCACCGGTCAGGCCCAGCTGGTCGGCGAAGCTCTTGACGTCGACCGCGCGGCTGTTGGTACGGCGCCACAAGGTGCCGTAGTTGTTCGGGTTGCCCTGGCTGTCGTCCGGCTGGGTCCACAGATAATCGTTGCTGGTGTTGCCCAGGCGCGCGATGTTGCGCAGCTTGTGGCCGCCGAAGTCGTAGCTGGCGTCCAGGGTGCTGATGTCGGCGCGGGTGCGCTGGAAGTCACGATCAACCAGGCCGTAGTAGTTGTTGCGGTCCGGCACCATCGGGCGGCCATCGACCCACTTCGCGGCCGGCGCGCCGTTCGGGTTGCCGTACGGGAAGCCACCCGCGTCCGGCAGGTCATCGCTCTGCATGTGGTAGTGGCTGGCGATCAGCTGCGCCGGGCCGTTCAGGCCGAACGCGATCGACGGCGCGATGCCCCAGCGGCTGACGTTGGCCGCATCACGACCGGCGATGTCCGACTCGTGCTTCATCAGGTTCAGGCGGGCAGCGATGCCATCGCCCAGCACGTAGTTGGCGTCCACGGTGCCGCGGGCGTAGCTGTCGGTGCCGATGCCCATGCTGGCGCTGGTCTCGTCCTTCAGCTTCGGCGTCTTGCTCACCAGGTTCAGGCTGCCACCACCGGAGTCACGGCCGCCGTAGGCCGAGCTCGGGCCCTTGACCACTTCCACCTGCTCCAGATCGAAGATTTCGCGGGTCTGCGAGCCGACGTCGCGCAGGCCGTCGACGAACACGTTGCTCTGCGAATCGAAGCCACGGATGAACGGGCGGTCGCCGGTCGGGTTGCCGCCTTCGCCGGCGCCGAAGGTGATGCCCGGCACCATGCGCAGCGCATCCTGCAGGTTGGTCGCGCCGGTCTCGGCGATCAGCTTCTCCGAGACGATCGACACCGACTTCGGGGTGTCCAGCAGTTCGGCGGTGAACTTCGGCGAGGACGGATTGAACCAGCTGCCGCGCACCTGCACCTTGTCCAGGTCGGTGGCCTTGTTGGCGCCGGAGGCGGCGCCGTCGGCGGCCTGTGCGGCCAGCGGTGCGAAGCCGGCGGCCAGGGTGGCCGAGGCGAGCAGGGAAACGCGCGGGGCGTACTTGCGGGTCTTGATATGGGTCATGGCGGTGGGTGGTGGCTTGGATCGGGAAAGGGCGCGGGCCGGCACGCAGGGGTGGCGGCAGGCAGGAAACGGGTGCTGTAGAGCCGAGCCGATGCTCGGCTACACGGTGAACGACTTCAGGCGCACGGCAACAGCCGCAGGGCGCCTCAGATGGCGTGCGGTGCGGGCGGTGCGTGGCCGGGGTTCAAGCGCAGCGCAGGATCGTGCAGCTGCCAACGCAGGGCGTCGGAGCGCCACAGCGGAATGTGCGCGACCAGGATGGCGCGCGGAGACGGTGTGCCGGTGCAGGACGTACCGGCCTCGCCATCGAGCGGCGGCTCGGGGGCAGGCGCGGCGTGCTGCGGGCAGTCATCGGCCGGTGAGTCCGGCAGCGGCATGGCCTGCAGCAGAACGTCCGCGTGTGCCTGCCAGCCGTGCGCGGCCGGGTTGCTGCCACGTCCTTCGTGCAGTGCCGACCAGCCCAGCAGCAGCGTCAGCAACCCGGCCACGAGCAGCGGCCACCCGTGGCGGGCGAGCTGGCACAACGTGGCGGTGGGCGCGGGCGAAGCCATGGCGCAGGGGCGGAGTCGTTACGAAGATGTTACGTAGAATAACATCAACGATAATGATTCGCATGTACGGAATGTGGCGGGCCGTCGGGGTGGCCCCGAAGCGCCCTGGGAAGGCCCTCACGGCATTTCTGTAGATCCACCCCACGGGTGGATGCCCACGGCTACGGGCGCGGCCTCAATCGCGGTCGTCGCGCGTCCAGACCGCGTCGTGCTCGCGCTTGACCGGGAACTTGGGCACCGGGGTATAGGCCGGGGCGCACAGGGCGCGGCCATCGCGCACGTCGAAGCGCGCGCCGTGCAGCACACACTCCACGCTGCCCTCAGTGGTGTTGAACTCGCCCGAGGACAGCTCGAACTCTTCATGCGTGCACTGGTCCTCCAGCGCGTACAGCTCGCCATCGAGGTTGAACACCACGATCGGGGTGCCGGTCACCTCGTCGAACACGCTCTTCATTTCACCCGGCAGCAGCTCGTTGCGGGCACAGACGAAGGTCCAGGTATCGCTCACGCAGCGGCTCCTGCCAGCGGCTTTTCCAGGATCTCGAAGCGCAGGTCGTCGCGCTTGGGGATGCCGAAGCGCTCATCGCCATATGGGAACGGCTTCTTGATGCCGGTGCGGCGGTAGCCGCGGCGTTCGTAGAAGGCGATCAGTTCGTCGCGCACGTCGATCACCGTCATCTGCATCACCGGCACGTTCCACTCGCGCGCGGCGTGCGCTTCGGCCGCGTCCATCAGCTGCTTGCCGACGCCGCCGCCCTGCTGGGCCGGGTCGACCGAGAACATGCCGAAGTAGCCCTTGCCGTCGACATCGGCGACGTGGGCGCAGGCCACCAGTTGGCCCTCGCGTTCGGCCAGCAGGATGGTGGAGCGCGGGCGGTCGAGGTCGCCCTGGATGCCTTCGGCGTCGATGCGGGCGCCGTCCAGCAGGTCGGCTTCGGTGGTCCAGCCAACGCGGCTGGCGTCGCCCCGGTAGGCCGAGGTGACCAGGGTGATCAGGGCGGGGATGTCGGCCGACGTGGCGGCGCGGAAGGTCAGGGTGCTCATCGGCCCATTCTAGGTGGGCGGTGGGCGGGCGCAAATGGGGGAGCGGCGTGGGGTCAGATCCCTTTCGCGGGGCAAAAGGGATCTGACCCCGTCTGCCGGGCTCAGCCCAGCAGCTTGCGCACCTTGGTCAGCGCGGTCATGAAGCGCTCGATCTCGGCGTGGGTGTTGTAGAACGCCAGCGAGGCACGGCAGGTGGCCGCCACCCCGAAGTACTGCAGCAACGGGTGCGCGCAGTGCTGGCCCGAGCGCACGGCCACGCCTTCCAGGTCGAGCAGGGTGGCCAGATCGTGCGCATGCGCGCCGTCGATCAGGAACGAGACCACCGCCGCCTTCTCCGGCGCTTCGCCGATGATGCGCAGGCCGTCAACGCGGCGCAGTTCTTCGGTGAAGTGCGCCAGCAGTTCGGCTTCGCGCGCTTCCACGTTGTCCTGGCCCAGCTGCTGCAGGTAGTCGGCGGCCACGCCCAGGCCGATGAAGCCGGCGATGTTCGGGGTGCCGGCTTCGAACTTGTGCGGGGCATCGTTGAACACGGTGCCGTCGAAGCTGACTTCCTTGATCATCTCGCCACCGCCGAGGAACGGCGGCATCGCGTCCAGGTGCTCGCGACGCGCCCACAGCGCACCGGTACCGGTCGGGCCGCACATCTTGTGGCCGGTGATGGCGTAGAAGTCGCAGCCGATCGCGGCGACGTCGACCTTGCGGTGCGGCACTGCCTGCGAGCCATCGACCACGGTGATGATGCCGCGCTTGCGCGCTTCACGGCAGATCTCGCGCACCGGGTTGACCGTGCCCAGCACATTGGACACATGGGTGACCGCCAGCAGCTTGACCTCGGGGGTCATCGCCGCACGCAGCGCATCCAGGTCCAGCGCGCCATCGGGGGTGATCTCGGCCACGCGGATGGTGGCGCCGGTGCGCTGCGCGACCAGCTGCCACGGCACGATGTTGGCGTGGTGCTCCATGCGCGAGACCAGGATCACGTCACCGGCCTTCAGTCGTGGCAGGGCCCACGAATACGCCACCAGATTGATGGCGAAGGTGGTGCCGCTGCACAGCACCAGGTCGCTGGGGCGCACGTTGAGGAAACGCGCCAGCTTGTTGCGTGCACCTTCGTAGGCGTCGGTGGCTTCGCTGCCCAGCGCATGCACCGCGCGGCTGACGTTGGCGTTGTAGCGGCGGTAGAACTCGTCCACCGCGCCGATCACCTGCACCGGCTTCTGGCCGGTGTTGGCATTGTCGAAATAGACCAGCGGCTTGCCGTGCACTTCGCGCATCAGCAGCGGGAAGTCGAGGCGGACGCGGTCCCAGTCGGGGGCGCCGCTGGGGGTTTCGATCGGGCGCGGGGTGGACAGGTTCATGCCACACCCGCCTCGGCCAGGGCCTTGTCCAGGCGGCGTGCCAGCTGCTCGCGCAGCGCGTCGGGCAGCACCTTCAGCGGTTCGTGGCAGAACGCGGCGCTCAGCAGCGCCTGCGCCTGGGCCTGCGGCAGGCCACGCGAACGCAGGTAGAACAGCGCATTGGCATCGAGCTGGCCGACGGTGGCGCCATGGGCGGCCTTCACTTCATCGGCGTCGATCACCAGCGTCGGCTGGGTATCGATCTCGGCGTCTGCCGACAGCAGCAGGTTCTTGTTGGACAGGTTCGCATCGGTGCCGTCGGCGCCTTCGCGGATCTGGATGCCACCATGGAACACCACGCGGCTGCGGTTGGCGGCGACGCCGCGCCACAGCAGTTCGCAGCTCGTATCGCGGGCGATGTGATCGATACCCAGGCGGGTCTCGACGTGGCGGCGGCCAGTGCCGAGCAGCACGCCATTGGCGGTCAGCTGGGCGTTGTCGCCTTCCAGGCGCACGTTCAGTTCATGGCGGCTGAGCGCGGCGCCCAGTTCCAGATCGACACGGTGGTACTGGGCATCGCGTGCCAGCACCGCGTCGGTACGCAGGAAGCTGGTCTGGCGCGCGCTTCCGGCCTGCACGCGGGCATGCTTGAGCACGGCATCGCGGGCGACATGGGCGTGCAGCACGGTGTTGTCCAGGTGCGCCGAATCGCCCACGCTGAAGCGGTGTTCGACCACGCCCAGGCTGGCGCCGGCACGCAGTTCGATCAGGTGGCGGTGGTGCCAGGCCAGGTCGGTATCGCCAGCCACGCTGGCGAACACCAGTTGCAGCGGCGTTTCGACCTGCACGCCTTCGTCCACGCGCAGTACAACGCCTTCATCGGCCAGTGCGGCGTTGAGGCGGGCGAAGATCTCCTCACTGCGCTCGTAGCGGCGACCGAGGAAACGCACGGCATCCTCGCCAGCAGCCAGCGCAGCCGACAGCGGCTGCAGCTGCACGCCGGCCGGCAGTGCCTGCACATCGCTCAGCGCGGCATCCAGGCGGCCGTTGACGAACACCAGGCGCGGCGCCGGGATGTCCTCCAGCAGTGCGGCATCCAGTGCCGGCGCGGCCAGCGGTGCGGCGGCGAATGCGCGGCGCTCCAGCTGGCGCAGCGAGGTGTACTTCCAGGCTTCGTTGCGGGCGGCCGGCAGGCCGTCACGCAGGGCCGCGTCGAGCACTTCGCGGCGCGCATCGCTGCCGCAGAAGGCCTGGGCCATCGAGTCGAGCAGCGCGCTCATCAGACCGCCGCCTCGCGCACCACGCGATCCTTGAGGAAATCGTAGCCGTGCGCTTCCAGTTCCAGCGCCAGTTCCGGGCCGCCGGTCTTGACGATGCGGCCATCGGCCAGCACGTGCACTACGTCCGGCTTGATGTAGTCCAGCAGGCGCTGGTAATGGGTGATGACCAGGAACGAGCGGTCGGCGGCACGCAGTGCGTTGACGCCGTCGGCCACGCTCTTCAGCGCGTCGATGTCCAGGCCCGAATCGGTTTCGTCGAGGATCGCCAGCTTCGGCTCGAGCACGGCCAGCTGGAAGATCTCGTTGCGCTTCTTCTCGCCACCGGAGAAGCCTTCGTTGACGCCACGGTGCAGCAGTTCGTCCTTCAGGTGCAGCACGGCCAGCTTCTGCCGTACCAGCTTGAGGAACTGCATGGAATCCAGTTCGTCTTCGCCACGCGCCTTGCGCTGCGCGTTCAGTGCGGCACGCAGGAAGTAGGTGTTGTTCACGCCCGGGATTTCCACCGGGTACTGGAACGCCAGGAACAGGCCGGCGGCGGCGCGCGCTTCCGGGTCCTGGTCGAGCAGGTCCTTGCCTTCGAACTGCACGCTGCCTTCGGTCACTTCATAGCCGTCACGGCCGGCCAGGACATTGCCCAGGGTGGACTTGCCGGCGCCGTTGGGGCCCATGATGGCGTGCACCTGGCCGGGCTTCACGTCCAGCGACAGGCCCTTGAGGATTTCCTTGTCGCCGATGCGGGCGTGGAGGTTTTCGATCTTCAGCATGGTGGGGGTTCCGTGGGGCGGGCCGTGGCCCGCCGGTAAAGAGAATGCGTTTGCGAGGGGGCAGGGGGCGGGCGATCAGCCCACCGAACCTTCCAGCGAGACTTCCAGCAGCTTCTTGGCTTCCACCGCGAATTCCATCGGCAGTTCGCGGAACACCTGCTTGCAGAAGCCGTCGACGATCATCGACACCGCGTCTTCCTGGCTGATGCCACGGGCGCGGCAGTAGAACAGCTGGTCGTCGGAAATCTTGGAGGTGGTGGCCTCGTGCTCGACGGTGGCGCCGGGGTTCTTCACCTCGATGTAGGGGAAGGTGTGGGCACCGCACTGCTTGCCGATCAGCAGCGAATCGCACTGGGTGTAGTTGCGCGCGCCATCGGCATTGCGGTCCACCTTGACCAGGCCACGGTAGGTGTTCTGGCCGCGGCCGGCGCTGATGCCCTTGCTGACGATCTTGCTCTTGGTGCGCTTGCCGACGTGGATCATCTTGGTGCCGGTGTCGGCCTGCTGGCGGTGGTGGGTCAGTGCCACCGAGTGGAATTCGCCCACCGAATCGTCGCCCAGCAGCACACAGGACGGGTACTTCCAGGTGATCGCCGAGCCGGTCTCGACCTGGGTCCAGGTGACCTTGCTGCGCGCGCCGCGGCATTCGGCACGCTTGGTGACGAAGTTGTAGATGCCGCCCACGCCGTTCTCGTCGCCCGGGTACCAGTTCTGCACGGTGGAGTACTTGATCTCCGCATCTTCCAGCGCGACCAGTTCCACCACCGCCGCATGCAGCTGGTTCTCATCGCGCATCGGCGCGGTGCAGCCTTCCAGGTAGGACACGTAGGCCTTGTCCTCGCACACGATCAGGGTGCGCTCGAACTGGCCGGTGTGGCCGGCGTTGATGCGGAAATAGGTGCTCAGTTCCATCGGGCAACGCACGCCCTTGGGAATGAACACGAAGCTGCCATCGGAGAACACCGCCGAGTTGAGCGCGGCGAAGTAGTTGTCGCCGACCGGCACCACGGTGCCCAGGTACTGGCGCACCAGTTCGGGGTGCTCCTTGATGGCCTCGGACATCGAGCAGAAGATCACGCCCTTCTCGGCCAGCTCCTTGCGGAAGGTGGTGCCGACGGAGACCGAGTCGAACACCGCATCCACCGCCACCCCGGCCAGCTTGGCGCGCTCATGCAGCGGCACGCCCAGCTTGTCGTAGGTGTCGAGCAGTTCCTTGGGCACGTCGTCCAGCGAGGCGTACTTCGGGCCCTTCGGCGCGGAGTAGTAGCTGAGCGCCTGCAGGTCGATCGGCGCGATCTCCAGCTTGGCCCAGTCCGGCATCGGCATGGTCAGGAAGTGGCGGTAGGCGTCCAGGCGCCACTGCGTCATCCACTCCGGCTCTTCCTTCTTGGCCGACAGGGCACGGATGGTGTCCTCGTCCAGGCCGGCCGGAAGCGAGTCCGATTCGATCTCGGTGATGAAGCCGGCCGAATACTTGCGGCCGAGCTGCTCGTGGATCTCGCGGTTGGGGGCGTCGTCGTGGGCGACGTTTTCGATGGTTTCGGTGGCCATGGGGGGGCTGCCTACGGATCAGGAGACGACGTCGACAGCGATGGTGCGGCGCTGTTCGTCATCGACAAGGGGAAGGGGGGGCAGAATCTGGGCCAGGCTGACATCGCGCAGGGCCTCGGATACCACGTCGTTGATCAGCCGCCAGCTGCTGCGCGCGCCGCACTTGGGCGCCATGCCGCACTGGTGGTGGTCGTGGCTGCATTCGGTCAGGGCCAGCGGCCCTTCCATCGCCTCGACCACTTCAAACAGCGAGATCTCCAGGGCCGGGCGGGTCAGGCGGTAGCCGCCACGCACACCCCGCAGGCCCTCGACCAGGCCGGCCTGGGCCAGCGGCTTGAGCACCTTGCTGACGGTGGGCGGTTCCAGACCGGTGAATTCGGCCAGTTCAGTGGCACTGAGCACCTCGCCCGGTCGGGCGGCGAGCACGGTCAGCACGACGGTGGCGTAATCGGTGAGCTTGGTGACGCGCAACATGGGGATGCGAGTGGTTCTTAAAGCGGACTGAAATTGTACGCTTTTCTTCGCCGCCATCCAACCCGGGTATTCAGCCGGCGCTGGGGCCTGGCCGGGAGTACACGCCGGGGCCGTTGCCGGGGGCGCAATGCTGCGCTACCGGGGTGATTTTCGCAATCACCCGGAATGGGCGAGAATCCCCCTTCCTTTCGCTGCAAACAGCCCGTGCCGATGCCGAAGAAGATCCAAGCCCGCAAGTCCGCCATCCATGGCAACGGCGTGTTCGCCGTGGCCCCGATCAAGCAGGGCGAGCGCGTGATCCAGTACAAGGGCCTGCTGCGCAGCCACGGCGACGTCGATGCCGATGACAGCGGCGATGTTGAAAGCGGTCATACCTTCCTGTTCACCCTCAATGACGACTGGGTGATCGATGCCAACTACAAGGGCAATGATGCGCGCTGGATCAACCACAGCTGCGACCCGAACTGCGAGGCGGTGATCGAGGAGGACGAGGATGGTGACAGCCGCGGTGACAAGGTGTTCATTGAGGCGCTGCGCGATATCAAGGCCGGCGAAGAGCTGACCTACAACTACGGCATCGTGCTGGCCGAGCGCCACACCGCGAAGCTGAAGAAGATCTGGGAGTGCCGTTGCGGCTCGCCCAAGTGCACCGGCACCATGCTGCAGCCCAAGCGCTGAGACCCCTGGTAGTGCCGGCCGCTGGCCGGCATGGGGCACACGTGATGCCGGCCAGCGGCCGGCACTACCCGTCGGCATCTGCACCTGCCGTGCACGGTCGGGTCACCCGCGTTCAATGGCGGATCGGCCACTCTGCGCACTCCCCCCGAACTGGAGTGCACCCATGGCAGAGCGGCTCAAGGGCAGGAACATCGCCATCCTCGCCACCCACGGTTTTGAACAGTCCGAACTGACCGAGCCCAAGCGCCTGCTGGAAGCGGAAGGGGCGCGGGTGAGCGTGGTGTCGCCGGCCAAGGAGGCCACCATCAAGGGCTGGAAGGACAAGAACTGGGGCGATGTGGTGGCCGTGGATATCCCACTGGACGAGGCCGATCCGGCGCGCTTCGATGCGCTGGTACTGCCTGGCGGCGTAATCAATCCCGATACGCTGCGCACTCACGAAACCGCGCTGGCCTTCATCCGCGCGCTGGATGAGGCCGGCAAGCCTGTGGCGGCGATCTGCCATGGCCCCTGGCTGCTGATCAACAGTGGGCTGGCCAAGGGCCGCGAACTGACGTCCTGGCCGTCGCTGCAGCAGGATCTGGCCAACGCTGGTGCGAGCTGGCGCGATGCCGAAGTGGTGGTGGATGGCAATCTCATCACCAGCCGCAAGCCGGACGACATTCCCGCCTTCAGCGAGGCGGTGGTGAGCGCATTGGCTGCATGATGGTGGGCGGCGGTGCCGGCCAGCGGCCGGCGCTACCTCATTTGCCGAGGATGCCGGCCGGGACCAGGTTGCCCAGGTTCTGGTTGAAGGTCACCACCAGCTTGCCGTTCTTGACCTGCGCCGACTGCACCTGCAGGGCGCCCAGCACCCCGGCCACGGCCGGGTCCAGCTTGTAGATCGGTTCGCGCTGGGCGTAGTCGCTCAGCCATGCGTTGAGCAGGCCGCGGGTGCGCGAGTCGAGGCGGCCGCCCTGGTTGGCCGGGGTGAAGTCATCCACGCTCGGCTGCTGCAGGTGGAAGCCCTGGGTCTGCGCGTCGTAGCGCAGGCCGCTGCTGAGCTTGACCGTGCCGAGCTTGGCCGGATTGCCGCCGGCGGTGGCCAGCGCCACGTCCATGCCCAGGTTCAAGCGTTCGCCGGCCGGCAGGCTCAGCTGCGGGTGGCTCATGGTCAGCGCGATCAGCCCCCCCAACGCGTCCTGGGTGCGCGGGAAGCTGCCGTCGAGGTACTGCTGCACATCGCTGGCGCCGACCGACAGTTCGCGGCCGGAAATCGAGGGCGCCGCCTGCGCGCCGATCGCCGCGGCGATCAGTACGGTGGACGCGGCGAGGCGGGTCATCAGGGAACGCAGGCGCATGGTGGTGACCGATGGCGGAATGGATGATGGACAGAGTAGTCCTGCTGGCTGAATCGTGCGTGCATGCCGTTGCAACGGTTCAGTCCAGCGATGGCCGCAGTTGCGCCGACTGGATCTGCCAGGCGCGCCCATCGGCGCTGGGCTGCACGCGGTACCAGCCGCCGAAGCGGAAGGTGCCGTTGGCGGTGAGTGCGCGCACCTGCACTGGAACTTCCAGCAGCCGCGATGGCTGCTGGCCGTCGCGGGCGATCGGCAGTTCGGTGCTCAGGCGCATGCTGCGCACGCCCTCCAGCTGGCGCAGCGCGGCATCGTCGGCACGGGCGTCGTCGCTGGGAGGGAACGTCCACGCGGCGTCGGCGGTGGCACGGTCGCGGTTGAGCAGCGCCATCACGTAGCGGTCCAGCAGCGCGGCCGGTGCCTCGGCATCCGCATCGACGGCGGCGAACAACGGCGCGACGGCCGGCGTCTGCAGCGCAGGCGGATCGGCTTCTGCGGGCGCGATGGCGCTGCCCGCGTCGGTGGCGGTGGCAGGTTTGCCCGCGGGATCCTGTGTGGTGGCGGGCCGGGAACAGCCCAGCAGCAACAGGGGTACGACCAGCAGCAGTTGACGGTACATGCCTGCCTCCTCCCCGAGGCAACCTGGAGGGCGGCAGTGTATCGATTCCCTGGCCGTCAGCGGGAGGAGGGCAGTTGCTCCAGCGCGTCCAGCGCGGCCAGCGTCTGCGCGGCAACGGCGGCCAGTGCGTGGCCTTCGCTGCCGGCATGGCGCTGCACGATGTCGCGCAGCAGCTGTGCTGCGATCACCAGGGTGGCGCGTTCGTCGCCGCCCAGCCCGGCCGCGCGCGGCGCGGCTTCCAGCAGGCGCATCAGGTCGCGGCTGGCGCGATGCTCCAGTTCGATGGTGCAGCGCCCGGTGCACTGCACGCCGTCTTTTTCGATGGGCGTCACCGAGATGCGGTAGCGGGTGGAGGGGCTGGCCATGGGGGATGCTCGCCGTAGCTGTGGAGGATGTGCCCACCATAGGCAAGCGCGCAGCCGGCGGCGACGACCGGCGCTGCACGCAGTGTTCCACCCGGTACGTTCCGCAGCTGCGGCAGGTGGGGCGCGGCCAGCAGTGGCGGGCCTGAGCAGGGGATGGCGCAGGCCGGGAAACGCTGTGTTGCGGCCGATGGAGCCACGCGCGGCGGGGTTCTGCGCAGCCGGGGCGCGGGCAAAAAAAAACGGGACGGCCAAGGCCGTCCCGTCGCGAACCAGCAGAAGGGTACGCGCTTACAGCGCGGCGTCCTTCAGCTTCTTCAGCGGGCGCACCTTCAGCTTGGTGGTGGCCGGCTTGGCGGCGAACCACTGCTCTTCCTTGGTGAACGGGTTGATGCCCTTGCGCTTCGGCTTGGCCGGCACATTGACGGTGGTGATCTTCAGCAGGCCCGGCAGGGTGAAGGAGCCAGCGCCCTTCTTGTGCACCGAGGAGGCGACTGCGCCTTCCAGCGAGGCCAGCACCGCGCGGACGTCCTTGGCGACAACGCCGGACGCTTCAGCGATGTGTGCAACCAGGCCCGACTTGGTCAGCACTTCCTTGATCGGCTTCGGAGCGGCCGGCTTGGCGGCTGCCTTCGTCGCGACTTTCTTCACTGCCTTCTTCGGGGCAGCCTTCTTAGCGGTCTTTGCCATGGTTTCCTGTTCCGTGAACGGTTGGTTGTTTGGTCGGCGCCGAACCCCGTCGGCAAGCGCAATGTAGGGCAACTCTCGGGCGCCGCCAATAGCCCGAAGTGCGGAAAGTGCATGTTTTTTCATATCCAGGCCGATTCAGTACATGGCCGGTGGTGGGGAATGGGGGCGCCCGGGTACGCCCGGCGGCTGCAGCCCGGAGCCGGGTGAAGTGCGCGAAACCACTGAAAACAAGGGGGAAATACGTGGCGGCCTGGTGAGCAGACGTCCATCCGCAGCGCGCGCGCCGGACGCCCTGACTGCGGCGGAGCGACGCAGGGCTAACGCGCCGCGTGCGAGGGTGAGTGTTCATTACCACCACGCAGGAGCCGCACGAATGGGAATCTCACGACACGCCACCGCGCACTGGGAAGGCGATCTGAAGTCGGGAAAGGGCCAGTTGAGCACGCCGCAGAGTGGCCTGCTGGACAAGACCCGCTACGGCTTCAACAGTCGTTTCGGTGAGGAAAAGGGCACCAATCCCGAAGAGCTGATCGCCGCCGCGCACGCCGGCTGCTTCACCATGGCGCTGTCGGCCAAGCTCGGCGAAGCCGGGTTCACCCCGACCTCGCTGGATACCGAGGCCAAGGTCGATCTGTCGCTGGAAGGGGGGCCGCAACTGTCGCAGATCCGGCTGAAGGTGAAAGCGGTGGTGCCGGGCATCGACGCGGCCGCGTTCCGTGCCATCGCCGATGACGCCAAGCAGAACTGCCCGGTGTCCAAGGCACTGAGCGCGGTGCCGATCAGCCTGGAGGCTGAGCTGGGTTGATAGACGGTAGCGCCGGGCCATGCCCGGCGAACGCAGCGGGAAGACGCCGGGCATGGCCCGGCGCTACCGCATACGGGCGATCACCAATCAAGGGTGCCGGTAATCACCGTCTGCACCTGGCCACCGGACCAGACCTCACCGTCCTCATCCACCAGAAGGGTCAGTCGCGCATCGTGGCCGACCTCGCGGCCCTGGCTGACTTCGAACGGCACGCGGCCGCGCGGCAAGGCATCGCGCAGATCCAGCCACGCGGCCAGCACGGCGTTGGCAGCGCCTGAGGCGGCGTCCTCGAAGCGGCGTCCGTTGCCGACGAAGGCGCGTACCGCCAGATCGAAGCCTTCTCGGCCATCGCAGAAGGCATAGGCGAACACGCCCATGCTGTCGGTTGATTCGGCCAGCGAGGCCACCGCGTCCCAGTCCGGGCGCAGCGCGCGCAATGCCGCTTCATCGGCCACCTGCACCACCCACCAGCTGCGGCCGCCCTGCATGCGTGCCGGTGGCAGTGGGCCCAGCGGCCAGCCCTTCAACGCCGCCTGCAGGCGCGGATCGCTGGCCTCGGCGGTCTCGGCCAACTGCGCGCGCGGGGTGCGGATGGCGATGCGCTGCTGGGCGCCTTCGCCACTGACGCGCAGCGGCAGCGCGCCGGCGATGCCGTCCTGCACCAGCACACCGTCCACCGGCATCGCCAGGCCCGCCTTAAGCACCGCATGCGCGGTGCCGACGCTGGGATGGCCGGCAAACGGCACTTCCTTCTGCGGGCTGAACATGCGCAGCCGGTAGCTGGCGCCGGGCGCCTGCGGCGGGAACACGAAGGTGGTCTCGGGCAGCCGCGTCCAGCGGGCGATGGCCTGCATCGCCGCATCGTCCAGGCCTTCGGCATCCAGCAC
The DNA here is from genome assembly GCF_023518235.1 of Stenotrophomonas maltophilia. Lineage (NCBI taxonomy): Bacteria > Pseudomonadati > Pseudomonadota > Gammaproteobacteria > Lysobacterales > Lysobacteraceae > Stenotrophomonas > Stenotrophomonas maltophilia. The sequence continues at coordinate 2,250,789 of NZ_CP090423.1, read as the reverse complement.
CACGGCCAGCGGATTGCCGGCGCCGGCGCGCGGGGAGAACACATCGAGCTGCAGGAAACGGCGTGCGGACATCAGGGATAGCTCCAGCGAAATGGGGAAATGGTAGCGCGGGGCCATGCCCCGCGAGCGCGCAGCGCGGCGCGGTGATGCCGCCGGTCATGGCCCGGCGCTACCAGTGGATGTGGCCTTCGATGACCGGCTGCACCTGGCCGCCGATCCACACGCTGCCCTGCGCATCCACCTGCACCTGCACGCGGCCATCGCGGCCGACTTCGCGGCCCTGGCTGGCCACGTAGCGGCCCTCCTGGCCGGGCAGGGCATGGCGCTGCCGCAGCCAGGCGCCGATCAGCGCATTGGCGCTGCCGGTCACCGGGTCCTCAGGTACGTTCACCGCGTCGCCCGGGCAGAACGCGCGCACCACGCGGGAGTGGCCGCTGCCGGCTTCGTCGGCGAACACAGCTACGCCGGTGGCATCGGTGGCGAGGCTCCAGTCGCGCAGGGCGGCCATGTCCGGCACCAGGTCGCGCACGGCGGCGGCGTCGCGCAGCGGCAGCAGCCACCAGCGTGCGCCGTTGTCCCACAGTTCGGGCGGCTGCCCACCGGCGGCCAGTGCCAGCAGTGCTTCCGGTGCCGAATCCGCGGGCGTCGCCAGCTGCCGCGCCTGTGGGCTGGCCAGCTGGATCTCCGGTGCCTCGACCGGGCCGCTGACCCGCACGGGCAGCAATCCCGCCGCGCACTGCTGCAGCAGGGCGCCGTCGCGTGGTTGCGCCAAGCCGCAGCTCACTGCTGCCCAGGCCGCGCCGACGCTGGGGTGGCCGGCGAACGCCAGCTCGCGGGTCGGGGTGAAGATGCGGATGTGGTAGTCGGCGCCGGGTGCGCTGGGGCGCAGGAAGAACACCGTCTCGGACAGGTTCAGCCAGGCGGCCAGGGCCTGCATCTGGTAGCTGGAGAGCGTGTCGGCGTCCAGGAGGGCGCCCAGCGGATTGCCGGTGCCGGGGCGGGGGGCGAAGACATCGAGCTGCAGGTAACGAAGGACGGCCATCTACGGGGATATTGCGCTTAGAATCAAAGGTTCCGCCCCTGAGGGCGGCTTCCCCACATTCTACATAGCCAATCCATGTCAGCTTCCCCCCTTGTCGATCGTTGGATCGTACTGAAGTTCGGCGGCACTTCGGTGTCGCGTCGTCACCGCTGGGACACGATCGGGAAGCTGGCAAAAAAACGCGCGGAAGAGACCGGCTCGCGCGTGCTGGTGGTGGTTTCGGCGCTGTCCGGGGTCACCAACGAACTGACCGCGATCGCCGACGGTGCGCCGGACAGCCGTGATCGCGTGGCGGCGCTGGTCGAACGCCATGAAGGCTTCCTGGACGAACTGGGCCTGGGCCGCGAGGTGCTGGCCGAGCGCCTGGCCGTGCTGCAGGGCCTGCTGGACGACGCACGCGCGGCCGGCCGTCCGCTGGACTGGCAGGCCGAAGTGCTGGGCCAGGGCGAGCTGTTGTCCTCCACGCTGGGCGCGGCCTATCTGCGCGCCTCGGGCCTGGACATGGGCTGGATGGATGCCCGCCAGTGGCTGGACGCGATGCCGCCGCAACCGAACCAGAGCGACTGGTCGCAGCGCCTGTCGGTGAACTGCCAGTGGCGTGCCGATGCGGAGTGGATGCAGCGCTTCCGCGCACAGCCGAGCCGCCTGCTGATCACCCAGGGCTTCATTTCCCGCCACGCCGATGGCGGTACGGCCATTCTTGGCAGGGGTGGCTCGGATACCTCGGCGGCGTATTTCGGTGCACTGCTCGGCGCCAGCCGCGTGGAAATCTGGACCGATGTGCCGGGCATGTTCAGCGCCAACCCGAAGGACGTGCCCGACGCGCGCCTGCTGACCCGCCTGGACTATTACGAAGCGCAGGAAATCGCCACCACCGGTGCCAAGGTGCTGCACCCGCGCTCGATCAAGCCGTGCCGCGACGCCGGTGTGCCGATGGCCATCCTCGATACCGAACGCCCGGAACTGCCGGGCACCAGCATCGATGGCAACGCCGCGCCGGTGCCGGGCGTGAAGGCGATCAGCCGCCGCAACGGCATCGTGCTGGTGTCGATGGAAGGCATCGGCATGTGGCAGCAGGTCGGCTTCCTGGCCGATGTGTTCGGCCTGTTCAAGAAGCACGGCCTGTCGGTGGACCTGATCGGTTCGGCCGAGACCAACGTCACCGTGTCGCTGGACCCGTCGGAGAACCTGGTCAACACCGATGTACTGGCCGCGCTGTCGGCCGACCTGTCGCAGATCTGCAAGGTCAAGGTGATCGTGCCGTGCGCGGCGATCACGCTGGTGGGCCTGGGCATGCGTTCGCTGCTGCACAAGCTGTCGGACGTGTGGGCCACCTTCGGCCGCGAGCGCGTGCACATGATCTCGCAGTCGTCCAATGACCTGAACCTGACCTTCGTCATCGACGAGGCCGATGCCGATGGCCTGCTGCCGATCCTGCATGCCGAGCTGATCGACAGCGGCGCGATGCCGGTGGAAGAGACCGAAGTGTTCGGCCCCCGCTGGCGCGAGATCGCCGGCAGCGTGCGCCCGCGTGGCACGCCGTGGTGGCGTGGCCAGCGCGCGCACCTGCTACAGCTGGCCGATGCCGGCACGCCGCGCTATGTCTATCACCTGCCGACGGTGCGCGCCCGCGCCCGTGCGCTGGCGGCGATCAAGCCGATCGACCAGCGCTACTACGCGATCAAGGCCAACAGCCACCCGGCCATCCTGCAGCTGCTGGAGGCCGAAGGCTTCGGCCTGGAGTGCGTGTCGCACGGCGAGCTGAAGCACGTGTTCCAGCATCTGCCGGAACTGTCGCCCAAGCGCGTGCTGTTCACCCCCAGTTTCTGCCCGCGCAGCGAGTACGAAGCGGCGTTCGCGCTCGGCGTCACCGTCACCATCGACAATGTGGAAGCGTTGCAGCGTTGGCCGGACCTGTTCCGCAACCGCGAACTGTGGCTGCGCGTCGACCTGGGCCGTGGCGAAGGCCACCATGCCAAGGTGCGCACCGGCGGCAAGGAGTCCAAGTTCGGCCTGCCGATCGCCCGCGTGGACGAGTTCGTGCGCGCGGCCACCGAGCTGGGCACCCGCGTGGTGGGCCTGCATGCGCACCTGGGCAGCGGCGTGGAGACCGCGCAGCACTGGCGCCTGATGTGCGATGAGCTGGCCGGTTTTGCGCGCCGCATCGGCAGCGTGCAGACCATCGACATCGGCGGCGGCCTGCCGATTCCGTATTCCGCCGAGGATGAGCCGTTCGACCTTGAGGCCTGGGCCGAAGGCCTGGCCGAGGTCAAGGCGCTGCACCCGGCGTTCCGCCTGGCGATCGAACCGGGCCGCTACCTTGTGGCCGAATCGGGTGTGCTGCTGACCCACGCCACCCAGGTGGTGGAGAAGGACGGCGTGCGCCGCGTCGGCCTCGACGCTGGCATGAACGCGCTGATGCGTCCGGCCCTCTACGACGCCTGGCATGACATCGAGAACCTCAGCCGCCAGGGCGGTTACGCCGAAGCGGCGTTCGATGTGGTGGGCCCGATCTGCGAATCCAGCGATGTGTTCGGCAAGCGCCGCAAGCTGCCGGTGTCCACCGCGCCGGACGATGTGATGCTGATCGCCGATGCCGGCGCCTACGGTTACGTGATGGCCAACACCTACAACCAGCGGCTGTTGCCGCGCGAGGACGTGATCGAGTGATCCGCTCGCGCGCCCTGCACCTGCCCACCGACACGCCCCGCGCCAGCGCGCGGGCCGTGCCTGACCGCGCTTGAACTGGATCCACCATGACTGCTTTCGACAAACACCAGGTTTCCCGCTTCCGCTTCGTCCGCTGCGAATTTGCCGCGGATACCGGCGTGGCCCGACTGGTCTACGCCTTCGATGACGGCCCGGAGATGGTGGAGACCATCACCGTGCCCGGCGCACCGTTCGTGCTGGACGATGCGCGCGCCGCTGCCGTGCAGCGCGCGCTGCAGCTGCTGCACCTGATTGCCGGTGTCAGCTACTACAAGGCGGGCGTGCCGGAGACGGTCAGCATTGACAGCTATGCCATCGATGCCGATACCGCCGCCCTGGTGGAAACGATCTACCTCAATGGTCTGGGCGAATTCGCCTACCGCAACGGCCTGAACCTGCGCGGGCGTTTCCGCCTGCCGGTGCAGGGCCAAACGGTGCAGGCGCCGGTGCTGGGCCTGCAGCCGCACGCGCTGGTGGCCATCGGCGGCGGCAAGGATTCGCTGGTCAGCATCGAAGCGCTGCGCCGTGCCGGCGTGGACGAAACGGTGACCTGGATCGGCGGCTCGCAGCTGATCCGCGCCTGCGCCGAACGCACGGGCCTGCCGACCCTGAACCTGGGCCGCGCACTGGCCCCGGAACTGTTCGAGCTCAACCGCCAGGGCGCGTGGAACGGCCACATCCCGGTCACTGCGGTGAACTCGGCGATCATGGTGCTGGCCGCGCTGCTGCAGGGCGTGGACCAGGTGGTGTTTTCCAACGAGCGTTCGGCCAGCTATGGCAGTCAGATTCCGGGCACCGGTGAAGTGAACCACCAGTGGTCCAAGGGCTGGGCCTTCGAGCAGGCCTTCGGCAACTACGTGCAGCAGCAGGTGGCCGCCGATCTGCACTACTACTCGCTGCTGCGCCCGATGTCCGAGCTGGCGGTGGCCCGCCAGTTCGCCAAGACCGATTTCTACGACGCGCATTTCTCCAGCTGCAACCGCAATTTCCACATCCTGGGCGAGCGCCCGGTGAACCGCTGGTGCGGCGTGTGCCCGAAGTGCCATTTCGTGTTCCTGGCGCTGGCCCCGTTCATGCCCAAGACCCGTCTGGTGCGCATCTTCGGCCGCAACCTGCTGGACGATGCCGAGCAGGCCGGTGGCTTCGATGCGCTGCTGGAATTCCAGGACCACAAGCCGTTCGAGTGCGTCGGCGAAGGCCGCGAGTCGCGTGCGGCGATGGCGACCCTGGCGCAGCGCCCGGAATGGAAGGAAGACGTGCTGGTGAAGCGCTTCTGCAACGAGATCCAGCCGCAGCTGGAGGCGGCCGAACTGGAACTGGCACCGCTGCTGCAGCTGCAGGGCGAGCACCGCATTCCGGCTGCGCTGTGGGAACAGGTGCGTGAAGATTTCGCAGCTTGAAGGAAAGCGCGTAGCGCTGTGGGGCTGGGGACGCGAGGGCCGTGCGGCATTTGCCGTGCTGCGCGCTCGCCTGCCTGCGCTGGCCCTGAGCCTGTTCTGCCCGGCCGCCGAGGCCGAGGCGGCGCGTGCGGAAACGCAGGGGGTGCTGGACGTCCGCGGTGAACCTTCGGCCGAGGCGCTGGCGGCGTTCGATGTGGTGATCAAATCACCCGGCATCAGCCCCTATCAGCCGATCGCGCTGGCGGCGGCGGAGCAGGGCACCACCTTCATCGGCGGCACCGCACTGTGGTTCGCTGAACATGCCGGCGCTGATGGCATCGTGCACGACACCGTGTGCGTGACCGGCACCAAGGGCAAGAGCACCACCACCGCACTGGTCGCGCATCTGCTGCGCGCCGCCGGCCATCGCACCGGCCTGGTCGGCAACATCGGCCTGCCGCTGCTGGAAGTGCTGGATCCGCAGCCGGCGCCCGAGTACTGGGCGGTGGAGCTGTCCAGCTACCAGACCGGCGAAGTGGCGCGCAGTGGCGCCCATCCGCAAGTGGCGGTGGTGCTGAACCTGTTCCCGGAACACCTGGACTGGCACGGCAGCGAGCAGCGTTACATCGAGGACAAGCTGCGGCTGGTGACCGAATCGGCACCGCGCATTGCCGTGCTCAACGCGGCTGATCCGCATCTGGCCGTACTGTCGCTGCCCGACAGCAAGGTGGTCTGGTTCAACCAGCCGCAGGGTTGGCACATGCGCGGTGACATCGTGCACCGCGGCGAGCAGGCGGTGTTCGATACCCGCAACACGCCGCTGCCCGGCCGCCACAACCGCGGCAACCTGTGCGCGGTGCTGGCCGCGCTGGAAGCGTTGGGGCTGGATTCGGTGGCGCTGGCGCCAGCGGTGCAGGACTTCCGCCCGTTGCCCAACCGCCTGCAGCGCATCGGCGTGGCCGAGGGCCTGACCTACATCAACGATTCGATCAGCACCACGCCGCATGCCAGCCTGGCGGCGCTGGAGTGCTTCGCTGGCCAGCGCATCGCGCTGCTGGTGGGGGGGCACGACCGTGGCCTGGACTGGACCGATTTCATGCAGCACATGGCGCACGACGTGCCGCCGGTGGAGATCGTGACCATGGGCAGCAACGGCCCGCGCATCCACGCCATGCTGCAGCCGCTGGCCGATGCCGGCCGCTTCGGCCTGCACGCGGCGGGAGATCTGCCGCACGCCATGACGCTGGCGCGCACCGCGCTGGGTGCGCAGGGTGGGGTGGTGCTGCTGTCGCCGGGTGCGCCGAGCTTCGGCGCTTATCGCGATTACGTGGCGCGTGGCCGCCATTTCGCCGAACTGGCCGGGTTCGACCCGGACAGCATCAGCGCGATTCCGGGCCTGGGCATCGCCTGAGGGGTCGGCTGAGGGGGGCAGATCCCTTTCCGCAGGAAAGGGCTCTGACCCCGCCATGGAATTACCATGGGCCTCCCCGGACGGATCCGGACACCCGCATGTGCACCTTCATCACCCTGTTCCTGCCGACGTCGTTTCCACTTGATGAGGCCGCCGCGATCATGCAGCGCAGCGGCCGACGTCTGTTCGCCCAGGCATCGCCCAGCCTGCAGGCGGCGGCCGGACCCGGATGGCAGCCGTGGCTGAGTGCCACGCACTGCGATTGCGGGACGGCGCTGGCATCGGCAGGTGCGCCGCCGGAATGGAAGAGCGATGCCGAACGCTGGCGGAAGAAGGGCTGGAGCGAGGCGAAGATCGCCCGCGCGCAGGCAGAGCAGACGGCGCGGCATGAACAGGATCAGCAGATGGTTCGCGAGCAGGCGCTGGATGATGCCGGCCAATGGCTGCAGCGCATTGATGCGTTGCTGGGCGCGGGTGCGGCGCGCATCGGACTGCTGGTGCGGGACTACGACGGTTCGGTGGGTGCCCGGCAGGCCAAGCCGCCGGAGCGTCGCTGGTCGCGCGCGCGCCTGGCGGCGGCCGATCTGCTGGCGTTCGAGCCGGCCACGTTGCAGTGGATCGAGCGCGGGTAAGGCAGCGGGGTCGGATCCCCTTCCGCAGGAAAGGGCTCTGACCCCCATCCACGCATGGCGTGGATCTACTCGATGAAGCTGTAATCTCGGTCGATCAGGTCCTGCAGGTACGCATCGAAGCTCGGTGCGATCACCGCATAGCTGTCCGGATCGTGCAGGTAGCGCACCACCTGGCCGACGGTGCCGCCCGGCGCCGGATCGAAATCCAGGTACAGCATCGAGGTGCCGCCGTTGTTCATGCAGTGCGAGAAGCACAGGCGGCGGTTCATCGGCAGGTCGGCATCGATACCGTCGCCGAGGATCTCAGGTTCGTCATCCAACCATTCCTCGTAGATCGAGCGGATGCTGTCGTCCCACTGCTGCTGGTCCTCGAAGATCTGCGCCACCGAGCGCAGGTAGTACGGGTAGCCGCCGTCCTCCACGTCCGAGCCCAGCATCAGCACGCAGACCTCGCCACCGGGATACTCGCGGAAGTGCGTGCCATCGACCCGTGACAGCAGCGCCAGCAGGCTGCCCGGCACCTGCGGCCACTGCACGCGCAGGCGCTGCAGGTCCTCGCTGCTGGCGCCCTGCACATGGGCCCACTGCGGCGCGTCATCGGCGGGCAGGCGTGGGATCAATCCCGCCAGAAAGCGATCGACAAGGTTCATGCCAAAAAGGGGACGGAGGGGATCAAGTCGTATCCCACCACACCTGCGTCACGCCGCCAAGGCAGAATGCGACGCGAGAGGGGCGAATACGGCTTGATCCCCTCCGTCCCCTTTTTCTGCGGAGCAGGCGCATGAAACGTTGGCGATGCGGTGTGGCGATGGTGCTGGGGCTGGCGGCGATGCCGGCGTGGGCGGCGATGAAGACCCAGCCGGTGGAGTGGAAACACCAGGGCACGACCTTCAGCGGCGTGCTGGTCTACGACGATGGCGAGCGTGACAAGCGCCCGGGCCTGGTGATGGTGCCGAACTGGAAGGGCGTGAACGAATCGGCCATCGAAAAGGCCAAGCAGCTGGCCGGCGACGATTACGTGGTGCTGGTGGCCGATGTCTACGGCAAGGGTGTGCGGCCGAAGACCGATGCCGAGGCCGGGCCGGTGGCCAGCAAGCTGCGCAATGACCGGCCGCTGCTGCGTGCGCGTGCGCTGGAGGCAGTGAACGTGCTCAAGGCGCAGGCCGGCAAGGTGCCGCTGGATGCCAGCCGGATCGGCGCGGTCGGGTTCTGCTTCGGCGGCACCACGGTGCTGGAACTGGCCCGTGCCGGTGCGCCATTGGCCGCTGTGGTCAGCCTGCATGGCGGATTGGGATCGCCGTTGCCGGCACAGGCCGGTGGCACGCACCCGTCGGTGCTGGTGCTCAACGGCGCCGACGACAAGAGCGTGACCGCAGAGGACATCGCTGGTTTCCAGAAGGAAATGGACGCGGCCAAGGTCGACTGGGAGTTCACCAACTACAGCGGCGCGGTGCACTGCTTCGCCGAGCGCGATGCCAACAGCCCGCCGGGCTGCCAGTACAACGAGCGGGCGGCCAAGCGCGCCTGGAAGGCGCTGGATGAGTTCTTCGAGGAGCGCTTCGAGAAACATTGATCCGCGCAACGGTAGTGCCGGCCGCTGGCCGGCAACCTCATGATGCTGCGGACGTCATCGGAAATGCCGGCCAGCGGCCGGCACTACCGGATGCGGTCAATGCGAGCGGTCGGCACCTGCCGATGTTTTAGTGCCGACCAACGGTCGGCACCCACGGGAATGCCGGTTTGGTGGGTGCCGACCGTTGGCCGGCACGCCTCCCCATCAATGCGAGCGCTGCACCGCGTAGCGGGCCAGGCCGCGCAGGGCGGCCACGGCATCGTTGTCGCCCAGCCCATCAAGCGCACGCTCGGCGGCCTCAGCGTATTCCTCGGCACGCGCGCGGCTGTACTCCAGGCCGCCGGTGGCGCGGATCGCGGCCAGCACTTCCGGCATCGCCGAGGCATCGCCGTCCTGCACGATGGTACGCAGGCGCTCGCGGGTGGCGTCGTCGGAATGGGCCATGGCGTGGATCAGCGGCAGCGTCGCCTTGCCTTCGGCCAGATCGTCGCCCAGGTTCTTGCCCAGCTCGTCGGCGTTGGCCGAGTAGTCCAGCACGTCGTCGGCGATCTGGAACGCGTAGCCCAGGTGCATGCCGTAGTCGAACAGGGCCTGCTGGGTGGCCTCGTCCACGCCGCTGGCCAGCGCGCCCAGACGGGTGCCGGCGGCAAACAGTACCGCGGTCTTGCGCTCGATCACGCGCAGGTAGGCCGCTTCGTCGGTATCGGGGTTATGCACGTGCAGCAGCTGCAGCACCTCACCCTCGGCGATGCGGTTGGTGGCATCGGCCAGGATCTGCATCACCGACATGCGCTCCAGCTCGACCATCAGCTGGAAGCTGCGCGAGTACAGGAAGTCGCCGACCAGCACGCTGGGCGCATTGCCCCATAGTGCATTGGCGGTGCTGCGGCCACGGCGCAGGCTGGATTCGTCCACCACGTCGTCGTGCAGCAGGGTGGAGGTGTGGATGAACTCGATGATCGCGGCCAGCTGATGGTGGTCCGCGCCGACGTTGCCGACCGCGCGGCCGGCCAGCATCACCAGCATCGGGCGCAGGCGTTTGCCACCGGCGGAAATGATGTGATCGGCGATCTGGTTGATCAGCACGACGTCCGAGGACAGCCGGCGCCGGATCAGGGCGTCGACGGCAGCCATGTCGGCTGCGGCAAGCGACTGGATCTGGGGCAGGCCCAGGGCGGGGCGGGTGTCTTCGGTGATGGTCATGCGATCAGGCTTTCAGGCTCACCGCTGATTATAGGCGTTGGCCGTGAATTCGGGCGCAAAGCGTGCCGGCCCGGTCGGTCGGCCCGGGGCGGGCGGCCGCCTGCGTGAATACGTATGCAGGCTGCGCCATGCCCGCAAGGCCACCGCTAAGCTTGCCGGAACAGGATTTCGGCCCGCTTCCGGCGGGCCCTGCATGCCCGGAGGGGGGCTGTCGATGTCGCACTATCCATGGTGGCGCGGAGCCGTCATCTACCAGATCTACCCGCGCAGCTTCCTCGACGCCAACGGCGACGGGGTCGGTGACCTGCCGGGCATCATCGAGCGCCTGGACTACATCGCCGCGCTGGGCGTGGACGCGATCTGGATTTCGCCGTTCTTCAAGTCGCCCATGGCCGACTTCGGCTACGACATCGCCGACTACCGCGACGTCGACCCGTTGTTCGGCACCCTTGATGACTTCGATCGCCTGCTGGCCAAGGCCCACGGGCTGGGCCTGAAGGTGATGATCGACCAGGTGCTGAGCCATACCTCGATCGAGCATGCCTGGTTCCGCGAGAGCCGCCAGGACCGCCACAATCCGAAGGCGGACTGGTACGTGTGGGCCGACCCGCGCGAGGACGGCACCCCGCCCAACAACTGGCTGTCGCTGTTCGGCGGCTGCGCCTGGCAGTGGGAGCCGCGCCGTGAGCAGTACTACCTGCACAATTTCCTGGTCGACCAGCCGGACCTGAACTTCCATCACCCGGCGGTGCAGCAGGCGACCCTGGACAACGTGCGCTTCTGGCTGGACCGCGGCGTGGATGGCTTCCGCCTGGATGCAATCAACTTCTGCTTCCACGATGCGCAGCTGCGCGACAATCCGCCCAAGCCGGCGGAGAAGCGGGTGGGGCGAGGCTTCAGCCCGGACAACCCGTACGCCTATCAGTACCACTACTACAACAACACCCAGCCGGAGAACCTGCCGTTCCTGGAGCGCCTGCGCGCGCTGCTGGACCAGTACCCGGGCGCGGTCAGCCTGGGCGAGATCTCCTCGGAGGACTCGCTGGCCACCACCGCCGAGTACACCCGTGATGGCCGCCTGCACATGGGCTACAGCTTCGAACTGCTGGTGGACGACTACAGCGCGGCCTACATCCGCGACACGGTCTCGCGCCTGGAAGCGGCGATGACCGAAGGCTGGCCGTGCTGGGCGGTGTCCAACCACGACGTGGAGCGAGCGGTGAGCCGCTGGGGCGGCCATCCGGCCGATCCGCGCCTGGCGCGGATGCTGGTGGCGCTGCTGTGCTCGCTGCGCGGGTCGGTCTGCCTGTACCAGGGCGAAGAACTGGGCCTGGCCGAGGCCGAGGTGCCGTTCGAGGCGCTGCAGGACCCCTATGGCATCACGTTCTGGCCGAATTTCAAGGGCCGCGACGGCTGCCGTACCCCGCTGCCGTGGACCGAGGCGCCGCTGGCCGGCTTCACATCGGGCCAGCCGTGGCTGCCGATCCCGGCCGAGCACCGGGCGACGGCGGTGTCCGTGCAGGAAGCGGCCCCAGCGTCGGTGCTGTCCGCCTTCCGGGCGTTCCTGGCCTGGCGGGCCACCCAGCCGGCGCTCCAGCACGGCAGCATCCGATTCGTCGAAAGCGCCGAGCCAGTGCTGCTGTTCGAGCGTATGCTTGCAGATGAAACCCTCCTGCTGGCCTTCAACCTGTCGGCCGAGGCGGTGAGCCATCTGCTGCCGCCGGGCAACTGGCAGCAGGTGGCGGTACCGGGTCCGGATGCGGGCACGGTGCAGGGCAATGAACTCCAGCTGCCGCCGCGCGCGGTGATTTGCGCACGACGCAGCTGACCGTTTTCTCCGGTGGCGGTACTTGCGGGGACGGGGCCGAAGCGCCCCGTCCCTTTTTTGTGGGTGGGCGTTGGCGATCACTTTCCAACAATTGGAATGGCGACGGCCGGGAGGCGGTTCGACACTGGCTGTCCCCCTCTCTTACGTAAATCCCATGCGTTCCTTATCTACGCTTCTGCGTTTGTTGGCGCTTGCGGCAGCGCTGTCCGTTGCCCAGCCCGTCTGCGCCAACCCCGTCGTGATCGTCGGTCCTTCACTGGAGGATGCGTTCGAGGATTCGGATGTGGTGCTTCGCCTGAAGCGGTTGCTGGGGCCAGAGTACCTGGCATTCCGTCGCAACTTCGATGAGTCGGCGGTGCCGGTGCCGCTGAAGGATGGGGGGCTGCTGCTCGATGGGTGGAGGCTGGGGTTTCCATCACATCACGCAGCCGCCGTGGTGGTCTATCCCGATGGCGCGCTGCACGCGGCCTACTACAACGCTGAAGATCGAGCGGTGCGGTACTTTTCCACATCAGGTGGACGGCAGCACCGCGCACTGTTGATCTGGGCGAAGCGATTTGACCTGCCTTCGGATCATTCGCCCTCCCCGCACCGTTCTGTGGAAGGAAATCCCAGAGCATCTGCGCTGGCAGTGCCGACTGTGGAGGAGCAGGCGGCCATGCGATCGGTGGCCACCGCGATCTGGTCCGCCGAGCTGGCTTCGGGTTGGAACATGAACACCGAAGTGGGCCGCGTTCTCGGCGAGGCCACCAAGCAGATCATGGACTGCTCTGCAGCATTCGGCCTCGGGCCGAAGCCGGTGGGCTGGGTGCCTGGCTGGGCGTATGTTGCAAACACGTCAGTCCAGATCGTCGCTTACGTCACAGGTGCATCGGGGCATCGGGTCTATCGAACCTGTGTCATTGCCACCGCCAGTTGCCAGCGCTCATTCATCGAGTTTGCCTCGGGCGAGTTCTGAGCAGCGAGCGGGTCCACCATGTGGGAACTGCTGGGCCAGATCCTTTCCGTTGTCCTCAGCAATGCGGGCCAGGCGCTTGGCCGGTTCAGTGGACGTATCCTGCTGACGCTGATGCTGGTCATTGCGATCGGCTGCGCACTTCTGGTTTCCTGTCGAGCAGGCTGACGCTGTTTCGCATGGCCTGCGGCTGAGCCGGAGAAAAAATGAAAACCCGCTGCCTGCGCAGCGGGTTTCCGGTCCTGCTCCCTGTGGTGTCGCCAGGCGTGGCCTGGCGCTACCGACGGGATGGTTGCCGGCGCGAGGCCGGCACTACCGGGTCGTGGTCAGAACTTGTAGTTCACGCCCAGCATGTAGGTGCGGCCCCACTCGATGTACTCCAGCGGGCGGTCCTTGCTGCCGGCATAGGTGCGGTACGGTTCGTTGGTCAGGTTGCTGCCCTGCAGCAGCACGGTCAGGCCTCGCAGGGCGCTGCTGTCGCTGAAGGTGTAGCTGACCTGGGCATCGGTCACGTTCTCGCCCACCACGTAGCGCAGGCTGCGGTTGCCGTTGAAGTTGCCGATCTCACCGATGAAGTCCGAACGACGGCGCTGGCTGACGCGTGCCTCGAAGCCGTTGCGCTCGTAGTACGCGGTGAAGTTGTACACGCGCTTGGACAGGCCGGGCAGGCTGATCGGATCGGTGCCCACGCTGGATGCGCTTTCCGGATCCAGGATGGTGATGTCGCTCTTGTTGAAGGTGGCGCTGGCCTGCACGCCGAACCCGCGCAGGCTGTCGGTCAGCATCTCCAGCGGGAACGAGCCGGTCAGCTCCAGGCCCTTCAGCGTGCCGCCCTTGCCGTTCTGCGGCGCGGAGAAGGTGCCGGTAGTCAGTACCGGCGAGGTCATGCCCGGCGGCGGCACGTAGCTGCCCAGCAGCGCGGTGAAGTCGTAGTTGTCCACCGACTGGGTGTAGACGTAGCTCTTCAGGTCCTTGTAGAAGATCGCAGCGGCGACGTAGGCCTTCTCGCCGAAGTACTTCTCATAGGACAGGTCCAGCGCAGTGGCACGCCACGGGTCCAGCAACGGGTTGCCGCCACTGCCGCCGGGGCGGCCGGTGCCCGTATCCACGCCGAACTCCAGGCCGGCGCGCATCTGGTCCACGCGCGGGCGCGCGACCTGCTTGGCCGCGGCGAAGCGCAGCGTCTGCTGGTGCGGGAACATGAAGGCCAGGTTCAGGCTCGGCAGCCAGTCGTTGTACGTGCGGCCGTCGGAATAGGGCTGGATGTTGTTGCCAGCCGTTTGCGAGCTGTCCCAGTAGCGCGAATCCGAGCTCTGGTCGGTGTGCTGCATCTGCACGCCGATGTTGCCGCGCACCCCGACCACGCCGATGTCGGTGTTGATGTTCAGGCGCGCCCAGGCGGTGGTGATCTTCTCCTGCACCGTCCACGACTTGGGAATCAGGTAGTCCAGGTTGTCGACCGGATTGAAGGTCATGTAGCGAGCGACCGCGGCCGGTACATCCCACGCCGGAATGGTGCCCAGGCCGGCAAAACCGAGATTGACCGGGCGGTACTGCAGGTCGGCGGCGATGTTGGCATCGCCCTGCGCGCCGAGCAGGATGTTGCCCTCGGACTGGGTCTTGACCTTGCGTCGATCGGCATAGTTGACGCCGATGTCGATGTCCGGTGCCCACGAGGCGATCGCTTCGGGCAACGCAATCGTTGCGGCCAGCTTGCCACCCTTCAGGCGGTCTTCCACCTGCGGCACCTTGCCGTAGCCGGAGCCGTAGATGGTGTTGGTCAGGAACAGCGCGTCGGGGTTGGAGTAGTTCAGGCCCGGGCTGATCTGCGAGAAGCCGTTCTGGCGGATCGACACCCCGACCGTATCCAGCTGCGGCATCGGGGTCAGCTGCAGGTTGTTTTCCAGGTTCAGCTCATCGCGCGTGGCTTTGGAGTAGTTCAGGTCGGCGACCAGCTTGATGCCACTGAAGTTGAACTCGTTGTTCCAGCCGAACGCGTCGATCTTGTCCTTGCGCTTGTTGTACATGCCACGCACCAGCGGGTACACGCCGCTGGCGGTGCCGCCGGTGAACGAACCATTGGCGTTGACCTGCGGGTTGCTGACCAGCAGACCGGGTGTGTAGTTGCCGTTGTAGTTGCTGAGGTTCAGCTCGAACTGGTTGGCGGTGTCGATCTGCTCGGCTTCGGTGTGGAACGCATCGAAGGTGCTGGTCCAGCTGTTGTTCGGCCGGAACTGGATCGTGGCCATCACGCCGTCGCGCTTGTTGTTGCCGGTGCGGCGCAGCGCCTTGATGCCATCGGAGAAGTAGGTGCCTGCGCCCACACCCGGGCGGTCGCCCTTGTCGGTGTGCTCGGTGGTCCACGGCTCGTACAGGCCGACCTGGTTCTCCTGGATCGGCATGTCGCTGTGCGCGTAACCGATGGCGATGCCCAGGGTCTTGTCCAGGAACTGATCGATGTAGCTGGCACTGAAGCGGTTGCCGTAGGGATCGACGTTGGCGGCACGGCCGAGCGAGCTCTTCTGGTAGCGCCCACTGACCGCGATCACGCGCTCGCCGAAGCTGAGCGGACGTGCGGTCTGCATGTCGATGGTGCCCGACAGGCCCTGGCCCACCAGTGCGGCATCCGGGGTCTTGTACACGGTCACGCCGTTGACCAGCTCGGACGGGTACTGGTCGAACTCGACACCGCGGTTGTCACCGGTGCTGACCACTTCGCGGCCATTGAGCAGGGTGGTGGCGAAGTCCGGCGACAGGCCGCGCACGCTGATCACCTGCGCACGGCCGGCCACACGCTGTGCGGCCAGGCCGGGCAGGCGCGAGATCGATTCGGCGATGCTGACGTCGGGCAGCTTGCCGATGTCTTCGGCGGAAATCGCCTCGACCACCGAGGTGGCGTCCTGCTTGATGGCGATCGCGTTCTCGATGCCACGGCGGATGCCGGTGACCTGCACCGTATCCAGGTTGGTGGCGGCGGTGCCGGCCGGCGTGGTGGTGCTCTGCGTGGACTGTGCCGACGCCAGCGTCGGCGCCAGTACAACGGCCAGCGCCAGACTCAGCGCACTGCGCTTGTGGTTCAACATTTTCCCCTCCCAGGCAATGTTGCAGATCGATTCGTGAGCGTCCCGGAGTGCCCGGAGACGTGCGACGCGGTGGCCGCTGTCGTCGCCGCTATGGTAGGCAGCGCATTCTTCGCGGGAATCACCCTGCATACGTATTCAATGGCGTTTGCAGGGGTGTAATCGCTTTCAGATCCCCGCCGCGCTGGCGCCGGGGCATGCCCGGCGAACGTCGCGCGGGGGCGTTCATCATTTCAGTGGCGTGAAGCGGATGGCCTGCCCACCGCCCGGCGCCAGCACCAGCGTCAGTGCATCGGCGCTGGTCACCTCGCGGGTTTCGCGGGCGAACGCGAACGGGTTGCTGCGGAAGTCGGCACCGTCACCATCGCGGTAGATCTCGGCGCGGTAGCGCACCCCGGGTTCCAGGAAGCCCAGCGACACCGGCAGCACGCGGCCGTGCTCGTCGGTGATGCTGCCCAGGAACCAGTCACGGCTGTTGCGATCGCGGCGCACGATGGTCACGTAGTCACCCACTTCGCCCTCGAGCACGCGGCTCTGCTCCCAGTCCACCGCCACGTCCTCGATGAAGCGGAACGCCTCGCGATGCTGCAGGTAGTGTTCGGGCAGATCGGCGGCCATCTGGATCGGGCTGTACAGCACCACGTACAGCGCCAGTTGCCGCGCCAGCGTGCTGGGAATGGCCTGGCCGTGGCGGCCCTTCAGGCTGAGGATGCCGGGGGTGTAATCCATCGGCCCGGCCAGCATGCGGGTGAAGACCAGGTTAACCTCGTGCTCCGGCGGGTTCGGCGGCTGGCCCCAGGCGTTGTACTCCATGCCGCGCGCGCCTTCGCGCGAGATCCAGTTGGGATAGGTGCGGCGCAGCCCGGTGTCCTTGATCGGCTCATGCGGGTTCACCGACAGGTGCCGGCGCGCGGCTTCCTGCACCACCTTCAGATGGTGGCGGGCCATGAACTGCCCGTCGTGCCACTCGCGCCACAGCGGGCCCCCCGTGGGATTGCGGCGGTCGACCTGGCCGTCGTCGCAGACGTAGCCGGTCTTGAACTGGTCCACGCCCAGCCGTGCGTACAGGTCCAGCGCGGCGCCCAGCTGGTCCTCGTAGTGCTCGATGGCGCATCCGGTTTCATGGTGGCCGATCAGATGTACACCCTTTTTCAGGCCATACGCCGACAGCGCTTCAATGTCGAAATCGGGCGTGGCACGGGTGAAATCGAAGTCGTAACCATTGCCGACCCACATGCCGTCCCAGCCGGGGTTCCAGCCTTCCACCAGCACGCCACGGAAGCCGTGGGCAGCGGCGAAATCGATCACCTTTTTGGTCTTGACGGTGGTGGCTGCGTGCTGCGGCCCGGTCGCCCAGCTCTCGTTGTCCAGATGCATCGACCACCACACGCCCAGGTATTTGGCCGGTTTCACCCAGCTCACATCGCCCAGCGCATTGGGTTCGTTGAGGTTGAGGATCAGGTCCGATTCGACCAGGCCGCCGGCGCGGTCGGCAATCTGCAGCGTGCGCCACGGCGTGGCAAAGGGCAGGCTGCGGCGCACCTTCCATCCTTCGGCCGCAGGCGAGAGCTGCGCACGCAGGCGCTGGCCCTCGGTGCGGCGCAGCCACATGCCGGCGTAGTCCACCAGCGCGGCCTCGTGGATCGCCACGTGCAGGCCGTCACGGCTGCGCAGGGTCATCGGCGTATGCACCAGCGGCACTTCGCGCAGCGGGGTACGCTGGTACAGGTACTCGTAATGGATCGGCTCGCCGGCGGGAATCCACCAGGCGGTCGATTCCGGCGCGATGGCGAACTCGGTCAGCTCGTCATCGATGATCGCTTCGCGCAGGTTCGGCTGCTCGGGGAACACATAGCGGAAGCCGAGGCCATCGTCGTAGACGCGGAACACCACATCCAGCCGCCGCTTGCTGCCCGTGGTCTCGGCCAGCTGCACGGTCAGCTCGTTGAAGTGGTTGCGGGTGACCCGGCGCTCGCCCCAGGGCTGTTCCCAACGGTCATCGACGCTGCGTTGCTGCTGGCCGATCACCGCGAAATCACGATCCAGTCGGCCGTCGCGCAGGGTGAAGCCCAGCTTCGAATCCTCCACCACGGTCTCGCCGAAACGTTCGACGCGGTAGCGCGCGGTGCCGCCGTCCAGCACCAGGCTGGCCTTGAGCACCTTGCCCGGCGATTCGACGCTGACAACCTGCGGCGCGGCCTGCGACAGCGCCGCCATTCCCAGCAGCGCCAGGCCCAGCACATGCGCGAACAGCGCGCGTACAGCAGTGGGTGACATCGGCATTTCCCCTCCCAAGGCGCCGTTGGCAGACCCGGACCATAAGCCAGCGCGGCAGGCTCGCTACCGCGTGGCGCCATGAATACGTATGCAGCTGGACGCAGCCGACAGCCCCGCGTCTACCATGGGCCCAAGGCACCTTGAGGGAGGGGCCGCGCCCGCCCCTCGGCAACGATGGGGCGGACCTACAACGCGTGCAGAGAGGGAGGGAGGCCGACGGGCGCAAGCCGGTCCGCCGCTTCGATGCTGAAGATCATTTGCCTGACCGCTGCCCTGGGGGCAGCGCTGGGATCGACCGCGCAGGCGGCCGACCTGCAATTCGACGGCCGCCACGCGCGCGCCGAAGCCGCAGCCAACGGCAGCTTCGTGCTGCATGCGCCGACGGGCGAGGTGCGCATTGCGCCGATGCCGATGCGCAGCCAGACCGGCAGCGTGATGTTCGATGCGCTGTTCGCGCTGGCCCAGCAGGACATGGACCAGGACCGCGTGGATGCGATTCGTGACCCGGCCTTCGACGAAGGCAGGCCGGTGCCCTGCGACTGCTTCCAGACCGGCGCACGCTGGCCTTACGTGTGGACCCGCGATGTCAGTTTTGCCGCCGATCTGGCGCTGGCGAAACTGGACCCGCAGCGCACGCGGCAGTCCTTGCAGTTCAAGCTGTCGGCGGCCCGCGACGGGCACACGCCCGGCCTGTTCGTGGCGCAGGACACCGGTTCCGGTGGCAGCTGGCCGATCAGCAGCGACCGCGTGGTGTGGTTCCTGGCCGCGCGCCATCTGCTGGATGATGCGGCCTTTGCCGACCAGGTCTGGCAGGCGTTGCAGGGCACGCTGGCGCAGGACCGTGCGATGGTGTTCGACGCGCAGATGGGCCTGTACCGTGGCGAGACCTCGTTCCTGGACTGGCGCGAGCAGACCTACCCGGACTGGACCCGCGAGAATGTGCGTTTCATCGGCGATTCCTACGCGCTGTCCACCAACGTGCTGCACTACCAGGCCCTGCGCCTGGGCCAGCAGATGGCCGCGCAGCTGGGCGATGAGCGCGCCGTGCAGTTCAAGGCCTGGGCCGACGCACTGGCGGTGCAGATCGATGCACGCTTCTGGCGGGAGGACATGGGCCAGTACATGAGCTACATCGGCGAGGCCGCCCACCCGGTGCCTTATGCCAAGGTCGATCTGCTGGGCCTTTCGCTGGGCATCCTGGCCGACGTGCTGCCGGCCGGGCGCGCGCGCCGTGCGCTGGCCGCTTACCCGATGGGGCCGGCCGGCAGTCCGGTGGTCTGGCCGCAGGAAGGGCAGCAGCCGATCTATCACAACCGCGCCATCTGGCCGTTCGTCAGTGCCTATTCGCTGCGCGCGGCGCGCCAGCTGGATGATGCCCCGCGCATTGCCGCCGAGATCCGTTCGCTGATGCGTGGCGCCGCACTGGCCGGTTCCAACATGGAAAACTACGAGCTGGTCAGCCAGGCCGTGCACGTGGATGAAGGCGCGCTGAGCGGGCCGGTGGTCAATTCCGAGCGCCAGCTGTGGTCGGTGGCCGGCTATCTGGCCATGGTCACCGAAGGCGTGTTCGGCGTGCAGGACGATGGCCGCGTGCAGCCCAAGCTGCCGGCCGCGCTGGTGCCCGAACTGTTCGGCAAGCAGCGCCGCATCACGCTGGACGCCAACGGCAAGCGCTATGTGCTGGAGCGGCCGAAGCAGGTGGGTGATGGCCTGCTGGTGGCCGGCAAGGTGAAGACGCGCGGCACCACCACCACGGTGCAGCTTGTGACCGCGCCTTCGCGCGCGTTGCCCGCCAGCACCGCCGATGCCAACGCGCGCGCGCCGGCAACCCCGGCCGCACCGCAGGCGCGGCGCAGCGGCAAGGGCTGGACCGTGCCGGTGGCCGAAGGGCAGGTGCTGTGGCAGGACGGCCGCGCGGTGACGGCGATCAGCAAGGGCGTGGCACGCCTGGGCGATGACGGCCTGCAGCACTGCCTGAGCCTGACCCGCCGCGAGGGCGCGCTGGAATCGCTGCACAGCCCGACGCTGTGCGTGGGCCCGCAGCAGGTGCTGCGCGGTGCACGCCAGTGGCAGTTCACTGCCGCCAAGGCCGGGCCGGTGCGGCTGCGGCTGCAGTACAACAACCCCAGCGGCCCGATCAACACCGGGGTGACTGCCGCGGTGAAGCAGCTGGCGGTGCAGTGCGGCAGCCAACCCGCGCAGCGCCTGACCGTGACGCTGCCGCACAGCGTGGCCGTGCAGGATTCCACCGCCGCAACCTTCAGCGTGCCCAAGGGGCGTTGCACGGTGAAGCTGGAAGAGGGCTTCAACATGAGCGCGCTGCAGCACTTCGCGCACTACACCGGCGGCAAGGGCGGGCGCGATGGCGTGCTCAACCAGGCCCAGGTGCAGGCGCTGAAGGTGGCGCCGGTGGTGGCGGACGAGGGCGCACGATGAATCGTCCCGCCAAGCCACAGCTGTCGTTCTGGCAGATCTGGAACATGTGCTTCGGCTTCCTCGGCATCCAGTTCGGTTTTGCCCTGCAGAACGCCAATGCCAGCCGCATCTTCGAAACCCTGGGGGCCGACATGGAGGCGGTGCCGGGGCTGTGGATCGCCGCACCGCTGACCGGTCTGCTGGTGCAGCCGGTGATCGGTTACCTGTCCGACCGCACCTGGACGCGCTGGGGACGGCGCCGGCCGTTCTTCATGATCGGCGCGGTGCTGACCACGCTTGCCCTGCTGGTGATGCCCAATTCGCCGACGCTGTGGATTGCCGCCGGCACGCTGTGGGTGCTCGATGCTTCCATCAACGTGTCGATGGAACCGTTCCGCGCGTTCGTGGGCGACCAGCTGGCACCGCGGCAGCGGCCCACCGGCTATGCCATGCAGAGCTTCTTCATCGGTGTGGGCGCGATCGTGGCCAGCTTCCTGCCGTTCATCCTGGCCCACTTCGGGGTGGCCAACACGGCCGCCGCCGGCGAAGTGCCCGATACCGTGCGCTATGCGTTCTACTTCGGTGCGGTGGTGCTGCTGGCGGCGATCACCTGGACGGTGGTCAGCACGCGTGAGTATTCGCCCACCGAGCTGGCCGGCTTCGAGGATGCCGAGCCGCCGGCCCACCACGCTGCCGCCGCGGTGAACGGTCCGGCGCCGTGGTCGCAGGTGGCGCTGTGGCTGGGCGTGGGCCTGCTGCTGGCGGTGCTGATCGCATGGCGTCAGGGCGACAGGATGCTGTACGTGCTGGCCGGCCTGTGCGCGGGTTACGGCCTGCTGCTGGCGGTGGCCCGCTCATTGCCGGGCACGCACATGCTGGCGGCGATCGTCGACGATCTGCGGGCGATGCCCACCACCATGCGGCGCCTGGCCTGGGTGCAGTTCTTCTCGTGGTTCGCCTTGTTTGCCATGTGGATCTACACCACCGCTGCGGTGGCCGGCACCCACTTCGGCTCCACCGATCCGCAGTCGGCCGCCTACAACGAAGGTGCCAATTGGGTGGGCGTGCTGTTTGGTGCGTACAACGGCTTTGCCGCGCTGGCCGCGCTGGTCATCCCGTTGATGGTGCGTGCCGTGGGCCTGCGCTGGAGCCACCTGGTGAACCTGTGGCTGGGCGGCGCCGGCCTGATCTCGCTGATGTTCATCCGCGATCCGCACTGGCTGCTGCTGTCGATGGTGGGCGTGGGTTTTGCCTGGGCGTCGATCCTCTCGCTGCCGTATGCACTGCTGTCCGATAGCGTGCCGGCCAGGAAGATGGGCGTGTACATGGGCATCTTCAATTTCTTCATTGTGATCCCGCAGTTGGTCGCGGCCAGTGCGCTCGGCTTTGCCCTGCGCGCCTGGCTGGGTGGCCAGCCGATGCACGTGCTGGTGCTGGGCGGCTGCAGCCTGCTGCTGGCCGGTGTGTGCGTGCTGCGGGTTCCGTCGCGTTCGGAGGTGGTGTGATGCGTGCTGTGTTGCCAGTTGCTGTCTGTGTAGCCCTGTTTTCCGGCCAGGCCATGGCCGCGCCGCGCCCGGTGTATGTCGGCACCACCGAACCGTTCGCCAGCGATGCGGTGTACTTCGTGGTGACCGATCGCTTCGTCAATGGCGATCCGTCCAACGACCACCGTGACCAGGGCGGAAAGCACCGGACCTTCGATATTCCGGTGCCGTGCCCGGACAAGGTGGATGGCAACATCGGCTACCTGGGCGGCGACTTCCGCGGCGTACTGGACAACGCGCAGTACATCCGCAACCTGGGCTTCGGTGCGGTGTGGATCACCCCCATCGTCGACAACCCCGACGAAGCCTTCACCGGCAGCAAGGCGATCAGCTGCACCAGCACGCTGACCGACCGCGGCAAGACCGGCTACCACGGTTACTGGGGCATCAACTTCTACAAGCTCGATGAGCACCTGCCGAGCAAGGATCTGGATTTCGCCGGGCTGAACAAGGGCCTGCACGATGCCGGCCTGAAGGTGGTGCTGGACATCGTTGGCAACCACGGCTCACCGGCGTGGACCATGCCGAAGCGGCAGCCACAGTTCGGCCAGATCTTCGACAAGGATGGAAAGCTGATTGCCGACCACCAGAACCTGCCGCCGCAGAAGCTGGACCCGAAGCACAACCCACTGCATGCGTTCTACAACACCATCGGCCCGGTCGACAGCAAGAACGGCTCGATCTTCGATGGCAACCTGGCCGAGCTGTCCGACTTCAACCAGAACAATCCGGCGGTGATGGACTATCTGGTCGGCGCCTACCTGCAATGGACCGCGCAGGGCGTGGACGCACTGCGTATCGACACCATCGGCTGGCTGCCGCACCCGTGGTGGCATGAATTCGTCAGCCGCATCCGCGCCGAGCATCCGGGCATGTTCATGTTCGGCGAAGCGTTCGACTACGATGCCGCGCGCATCGCCGAGCACACCTGGCCAGCCAACGCCAACGTGAGCGTGCTCGATTTCCCCTTGCGTGGTGCGCTGGAACAGACCTTCGGCACCGCCGGCAAGGGCTTTGAAGCGCTGGCCGAGCCGCTGCACCTGAGCGGCGGGCCGTATGCCAACCCGTACGAGCTGATGAGCTTCTACGACAACCATGACATGCCGCGCCTGCAGGCCAGCGACAACGGCTTCATCGACGCGCACAACTGGCTGTTCACCGCACGCGGCATTCCGGTGGTCTATTACGGTTCGGAAACCGGCTTCATGCGTGGCCGCGCCGAACATGCCGGCAACCGCGCCTACTTCGGCCAGCCGCGTGTGGATGCGGCCCCGCAGAGCCCGATCTTCGTGCCGCTGCAGCGCATCGCCAAGCTGCGTGAGGCGACGCCGGCGCTGCAGCGCGGCCTGCAGGTGAACGAACGGCTGCAGGGCGATGAGGCAGTGTTCTTCCGCGTGCTGCAGCAGAACGACGTGACTCAGACCGCGCTGGTGCTGCTGAACAAGGGCGATGCGGCGCGCACCTTCGAGGTGGAGCGCTACCTGCAGGCCGGCACCTGGCGCGACGCGCTGGACGGTGGTTCGCAGACGGTGGACGGCACCCTGAAGGCTGAAGTGCCCGCGCACGGGGTGAAGGTCTACGTGCTGGATGCGCCGGTGCAGCAGCCGGCATTGCAGACCGAACTGGACAAGGCGATGGCCGACCAGCGGGCCCGCGACACGCGGTTGGGGCGCTGAGGGCGCCGCCGGGCCTGGCCCGGCGCTAGCGCCCGGGTGGCTGGTGCAACCGCTCTGGTAAGTGCCAACCTTGGTTGGCACGCTCTTTGGGCAGTCGAGCAAGCTCGACTCTACAATAGGGAACCCTCGCAGCCCGCCGTACCGCCATGACCGAACTCGCCCCGCAGACCCCGATTGAAACCCTGCTGAAGGCGGCGATGGACGGGGCCGTGCCGATCCGCGCCTTCATGGAAGCCTTCGTTGCCTCGGAGGTCGTGCTGTTGACCGGCAGCCTGGTCACCCCCGACGGCAGCGGCTTCGACCCGCTGCTGTTCGACAAGCAGGGCACCTTGCACGTGGCCGTGTTCACCGATCCGTCGCGCGTGGGCATCTACAGCCAACAGGCACCGCACCAGATCCGCTGGCTGATGCTGGACGTGCTGCGCCGCGTACCGGGTGGCTACGGCGTGGTGATCAACCCGGGTACCCCGCTGGGCTTCGAGATCTCGCCTGCGGGTATCGGCGAGATCCTGAAGGACTTCGCGCAGGGCTGAATGTCCCATCGGACGGTTTCGTCCGTGGCATGCACTTGCGGGGATCGGGGTGTTTGCTAGAGTCCGCGCACCGACAGGACGCAAGGAGCAGCGCCATGACAGCAGCGCAGGAAAGGCCCGCACGTGTCGTCGATCTGCACACCCATCTGTTCAACGCGCGGCATCTGCCGCTGGAAAGCATCATCGCCGGCGCGATGGGCGCGTGGTCGAGCCCCTTGGCCCGACCCTTGGCGAAGCTGCTGTATTTCCTGACCGACACAGGCGGCGAGCAGGCGGAGTTCTCCCGTCTTCAACAGCTGCATCCGCAGCGTCTTCATGGTCATGGCGGGCACGAGCAGATCGACTACATCGCGTCGATCAGCAACGTGGCCAGCCATGAGCTTCTGGCAGGCACTGCGGCAGCGCCGCTCGATGCTGACGGTCTGGCGGCGCTGGCGGTCGACTCACCGGAAGCACAGGCCATACGAGGCTCCGAGCTGATGGCGATTCTCCGCGAGCTGGATCAGGCCATTCCTGCGACCGGTGGGCCCGAGCCAGGCGCCTGGCCGCCCGTCGATTCCCTCGTGCAGGAAATGATGGCGCCGGCCGGTCTGGTCGATTGGGCACGCCGCACCGTGAAGCGCGCGCTGGAACGCTTCATGGCAATGGTGGTGCGTGATCCGACCAGTACGATCGGCAACTACGCCGAGTTCTTCTTCACCCTGCTGGGTTCGGAGGAAACGATTTTCCGTCGCCTGCAGGCGGCGTACGGCAGTTCCCTGCCGCCCATGGAGTACGCCCATCTGATGATGGACATGGAGCTGGCGTACCCGGGCGGGCCATTGGCCAACTATCACTTGCCGCAGCGCACCCGGAACATGCTGGAACTGCAGGCCAGGTTTCCTGCGCTGCATGGCTTCTTCGCATTTGATCCGCGTCGCGATGATGCGAAGGCGGGTGGCTGGCGACAGCTGCTCACATCTGCGCTTGAGGCGGGATTTGTAGGCTTCAAGTTCTATCCGGCGATGGGATACAGACCCGCCGGTGATGCGGTCCATGCCCGCCGGATCGACGAGTTCTACGATTTCTGCCTGGAGCACGATGCGCCGATCTTCGCGCATTGCACCCCGGTGGGGTTCCAGACCCCGCGCAAGGAAGGTGCGTTCGCGAACCCGGAGTATTGGGCCGAGGTTCTGGGCAGTCGCAAGGAACTGCGGTTGTGCCTGGGTCATGCAGGTGGGCAGCGTGCCCCCAGCGAGCAGCCGGTTTCGGCGGGCTGGGACGCCGAAGAGGTCGAGTGGAAGAAGGGCAACTACGCCTGGCAGGTGGTCGACCTGTGCGTCCGATACCCCAATGTCTACTGCGAGATCGGGCATCTGGAAGGTCTGCTTGATGGAGATATCGCTGCCTTCGAACGGAACCTCAGACGCGCCCGGCATACGCAGGCCGAGTACGGATTCATGAGCAAGATCGCCTATGGTTCAGACTGGCACATGCAGGCGATGGTCAACTCGGCCCGTCCCTACCTGGATCTTTTCCTGCAGCTGTTTGAAAAGGAGGAGTGGCGGGACTACAGGGAAGGCTTCTTCTGGCGCAACGCCTATGCCTACCTGCGGCTGCCGCGATAAGGTGGTTGCACACCGCAGTGATCCGCACTGAAGCAGAGGTCATGGATGGAGTTCAACGTACTTACCGGCGATGCGCCGGAACGGCAGCAGCTGGCGCAGTGGTACCACGCGCAATGGGGCCAGGAGGCCGGCCTGACACTGGAACAGGAACTGCAGCGGCTCAACCGGGCGCAGGATGCGGACGGTTTCCCGCACCTCATCGCGGCCTTCGATGGCGGGCAGGTAGTCGGCGCCGTGCAGTTGAAGCGGCGTGAGATGACGGCCTTTCCGCAGTACGAGCATTGGCTGGGAAGCGTGTTCGTTGCCGACAGCCATCGTGGTCGCGGCCTGGCCGGCCAGCTGGTCGAGCGGGCCGCCGAGCAGGCCGTGCGGATGGGCGTTGCCGACCTGTACCTGCAGACCGAAGCGGCGGACGGCGGGTTGTACGCGCGCTTGGGCTGGACGCCGCTGCATCAGGCCGACAACCAGGACCACCGCGTGCTGGTGATGGTGCGCAGGCTCGCCGCATGAGCGCCGCAACGGCCCGGCATTCCCGATCTGCACTGTTGTTCCTGCTCGGCGCCATCGTCGCCGCGCTGGCATCCATGCCGCTGCTGCGCGCGCTGGGCCTGGTGCAGTGGCCGGTGCTGGTCATCGCCTGGCTGATCAACCTGGGCGCAGCCTGGCATCTGGGGCAATGGGCGCGCCAGCAGGGGCGTCCGGGCTGGGCGTTCGGGGTAGCGGCGGCGCTCGGAACGGTCGCTTCCATCGTGGTGTACGTGCTGTTGGCGTTGCTGGGGCCGAAGGCCGCGCGCTGAGTCCGCGCGGCACGTCCGGCCCATGTGCCGAGCATGGCTCGGCACTACAGTGGAGCCGAGCCATGCTCGGCTGCACCCAGCGCAACGTTCGAAATTCCGCAGCTGCATGCCCCGCGCAACCGGGTGTCATGCAAGCGTCTGCGGGTAGTAGAGCAGAGCCGAGCCCGCTTCCAGGGCTTCTTCGTAGAAGACGGCAAAGCCACGGTAGGCGTCGCTGTTGAGTGCATCAACCTGCATGCGGCCACAACGCAGATCCTGTATTTCATCGAACCCGAAGCGGGTGCATTCGGCCAGCGCGAGGTCGAATGCATCGCGTTCGTCCTCCTGCAGCAGGAACAGCATGGCCCTGTGGCGTGCACCGATGCTGGGCGCGTCCCACTCGAACGCGCCGTTGCCGGTGTAGCGGCCGCTGAAGCCATAGATCATCACGACCATGCTGTTTGCCGAGCATGGCCCGGCACTGCCGTACCGGGGCTCACATCGTCACCTTGCGCCGGTTGTCGTCGCTCACCCGGTCGATCAGCTTGTTGTACGGGTCGAAGCCCGCCTCATCCGGCTTTTCATCCACGGTCACCGTGATCTTCGGTTCCGTCGTGGTGATGTGATGGCGCTGCAGGTACAGCACCTTCTGGTCGCGCTCCTTGCCGGAAGGGCCGTTGGCGAACACGCCGATCTCGACCCAGTCGTCCATCGTGCCAGTGCTCTCCTGGCCCTTGCCGTCGGCATATTGCTTGGCCGCGTGCAGGTCCAGGGTCACGTCGTAGCGGCCGTCATCGCGTTTGCGTGCACTGGCGGCCATCACCCGGTTGTCGTAGAAGCTGATCTTCTCGAACAGGTCGGTAACCAGCTGCTGGCGGTCGGCCGGGGTCTCGGCGCGGATGTAGGCCAGCAGTTCGCGCGAGGTGGTGTAGGGCGGTTGCTGGTAGCCCTTGTCCTGCAGGAAGCGTTTCAACGCGCGGTTCAGGGCCTGCTCGCCGATCTCCTCGCGCAGCCGGTAGAACACCAGCGAACCCTTCTGGTAGTGGATGTACTGCTGGTTCTCCACCCGCTCCAGTGGCTGCTCCTCGATGGCCTCGCCACCACGTCCGGACAGGTAGCCATCCAGCTCGCGCTTGAGGAACTGGCGCATGTGCTGGCGGCCGTACTCCTGCTCCATCACCATCAGCGCCGAGTACTGCGACAGCGACTCGGACAGCACCGTGGCGCCCTGCACGTTGGCACCGATCACCTGGTGCGCCCACCACTGGTGCGCGATCTCGTGCGCGGTCACGTAGAACACGTAGTCCACCTTGTTCGGGTCACGCAGGTCGGCGATGAAGCCGATCGCTTCGGAATACGGGATGGTGTTGGCGAACGACTGCGCGAAACGCGCATAGCCCGGGAACTCGATGATGCGCACCTGGCGATGCTGGTACGGGGTGAAGTTCGCTTCGTAGTAGGCCAGCGACTTCTGCACCGCCTCGATCATCCGGTCCACGTTGTAACCATGTGCCGGGTCGAAGTAGACCTCGATCGGAATGTCCTTGTACGTGCCCTTGCGCACCTCCCAACGCGCCGACAGGTAGGCGTAGAAGTTCAGCATCGGCCGGTCCATGGCGTAGCTGAAGCAACGCCGGCCGTTCACCGTGGTCTGGTGGCGCAGGTAGCCCGGGGCCAGCGCGACCTGGTCGGGCGCAGTGCAGACGGTGGTGCGGAAATCGAGCCAGTCGGCATCGTTGGAAATGTAGGTGTTGGCGCGTGCCGCTTCGTCTTCCAGCTTGGGCATGCGCCGCGGTTCGCCGAGATCACGCTTGCGCCGCTCGTTGCGGTCGGTGATCTCCGCGCCCTCGTTGTAGCCGAACGACGGCAGCACGCGGCTGTTGAAGAACGTGCCGTTGTCCACGAGGTTGCTCGGCGCCTGACCGGCGGTGAGGCCGTTGGGCTTCTGCGCCACCCGGAAATGGACACTACGGCTTTCGCCTGGCTGCAGTGGCGTGTCCAGCCGGTAGATGCGGTAGCCCAGATCCTTGTCATGGAAGGTCAGCTTCTGTCCGCCAAGGTCGGCCGCCAGCAGCTGCTTGTCGTCGCCCATCGTGACATGCAGGTCCTGGATCGGCTGCACGTGCAGGTTGCGGATCGTCCAGTTCGCATCGATCACCATCGACTGCGATTCCGGGAACAGGTCCACGCGGTTATCCACCGCCACGATGCGCGGCTGCGGCAGGTTGCGGTACTTGGACAGCTCACGCTCGTAGCGGGCCTGCAGGTCCAGCTGCTGGTCGGGCGAGAGGAACTCGTTGCGGATGTTGGTGCTCCAGTACAGCCAGCCGCCCACGCCGACGAACGCCAGTGCGGCCACGGCGGCGAGAACGCCGGTCGGGCCGCGCAGGCGGCGGCCGGCCAGGGCCAGGCGCTGGCGCAGACCCTGGCTGACACCGCGTACCCAGAAGGCCGAGGCCAGGCACATCAACGCGAGCAGGAACAACGCCCAGTAGCCCTGGAAGGCCAGCTGTCCGGCCAGGAAGTGGCCGTAGCCATTCATGTCCGAATAGGGGGCGATCGGCCAGCTGCCGAAGTTGTAGATGTTCTGCGTGTAGTCCAGCAGGCCCAGCACGCCCTGGCCGATCATCACCACGATCAGCAAGGCGTAGCCAATGAACTTGTTGTTGGTCAGCACCTGCAGCACCAGCGCCAGGCCCCCCATCAGCACGTACACCACCGAGTCCAGCGCCAGGCTGCGCAGGTACAGCAGCGGCTCCAGATGGGTGTAGCCCTTGGCCAGCTGTACGCCCATCGCGGCCAGCGCTCCGGCCGCCTGGAAGCAGACGATCACCGCCAGCAGCGCGGTGAACTTGGCCAGCAGCGGAACCCAGTTCGGCACCGGCATGGCATCGGTGACTTCATTGATGCGTGCACTGCGCTCCTTCCAGACCAGCTCGCCGGCGAAGAACAGCACGATGATCACCAGCAGCCAGCTGAAGGCGCCCTGCAGGGCCATGATCATCTGCGAGGTGACCGGCCAGATCGAGGTGCCGTACAGCGTCTGCCGGAACAGCGCGCTGGGCAGGAAGTTGGCCAGGCCCAGCACCAGCAGCACGATGAACGGCACGCTGCGCAGCACGCCGCGCGTGTCGAAGCGGACCTGGCGCAGGAACTGCTGCCACGCCGTGCTGGCCGTGAATGCCGGCACCACGCGCGGAAGCGTCGCACGCCGGGGACGGACGGCACTGGCATCGGCCACCGGCAACGCGTGCCTGCGGCCCCAGCGGCGGCGCCCGCTGCCGCTGCGTTCGGTACGGAACAACGCGAAGGTGGCGGCGAACAGCACCGCGGTCACGCCCAGCCACAGCGCACGGTTGGCCAGCAGGTAGCCGGTCAGCGCGGGAATACCACTGTTGCGCTCGGCGGTGGACCAGTAGCGGATGGTGCGGCCCAGCGCACGCATGCCCAGCGGCTCGCTCAGCACCGCGATCCAGGTGTTGTCGATGTCGCGCAGCAGCGCGGCGCTGGCACCGAACAGCACCAGATAGGCGACCAGGCCGATGTAGACCCACAGGATCGAGCGGGTCACCGCGGCCAGCAGCGACAACAGCGCGGTGCTGAACAGCAGGTTGGGAATGACGATGACCGTGAAGGTCCAGGCAAAGCCCTGCCAGCTGATCGGGCCCATGCGGTCGGGGTCGACCCAGGGCATGAACGGCGCCAGCCACAGGCCGAACGCGATCAGCACATAGACCAGCAGCCCGGCGGCCAGGGCTGCGCCAATGCGCCCGGCCAGGTAATCGCGGCGCTTCACCGGGCTGGCGAAAATCAGCTCGGCCGTGCCCAGTTCAAAATCACGCAGCAGCGCATTGCTGACAAACAATGCAGTGACCAGCATGCCGAGCAGGGTGAAGATGCCCAGCATCTGCGCGATCACCGTCGGCGCGTTGCTGTGCACGTTGCCGGTGCCACCACCGATCTGTACCGCGTCGCTGGAGGCCGCGGCGAAGGCAAGCAGGGCGAACAGTCCGGCCAGCAGCCACAGCAGCGGGGAACGCAGCTGCTCGCGCAGCTCGAAGCGGAAGAAGTTGAGGATCATGGTGTGCTCCGCTCAGGCTGCCGCGCGGGCACGGGCCTGCAGGCGCAGGCGCTGGAAGTACACGTCCTCAAGGTCGGGAGCCACGGCCGCGAAGCCATCGCCGGGGTCGTTGGTGCTGTGCACGTGGATCACCGGGCGGCCCCCCACCAGACGGGTCGACAGCACCACATAGCGCGCCTCGTGGTCGGCCAGCTCGGAAGGATCGACCTGCTTGCGCCAGACCTGCTGCTGCAGCGCGTCGATGGCATCGGCCGGGCGACCGGTCAGCAGCACCTGGCCCTTGTTCATGATCGCCATGGTCGGGCACAGGTCGGTCACGTCCTCGACGATGTGGGTGGACAGGATCACCGCGACGTTCTCGCCGATGGCCGCCAGCAGGTTGAGGAAGCGGTTGCGCTCCTCCGGGTCGAGACCGGCGGTGGGTTCATCGACGATCACAAGACGCGGGTCGCCGAGCAGCGCCTGGGCGATGCCGAAGCGCTGGCGCATGCCGCCGGAGAAGGTGCCCAGCTTGCGCTTGCGCGCATCCCACAGGTTCACCTGCTGCAGCAGGCCGTCGACCACTTCGCGGCGCTGCGCGCGCTGGGTCAGGCCCTTGAGCACCGCGAAATGCTCCAGCAGGTCCAGCGCACTGACCTTCGGGTACACGCCGAAATCCTGCGGCAGGTAGCCGAGCCGGCGCCGCACCGCATCCTTGTCGCGCAACACGTCGATCGGTGCTTCACCGGGGATGCTGAGCACGGCCGAGCCGCTGTCGGCCTCCTGCAGGGTGGACAACGTGCGCATCAACGAGGATTTGCCGGCGCCGTTCGGCCCCAGCAGGCCGAACATCCCGCGCGGGATGTCCAGGCTGACGTTGTTGAGGGCGTGCACGCCGTTGGCGTACGTCTTGGACAGCGAATCGATCTTCAGCATGCGACGTACACCTTTCCATGGGCGTGTCTGCGCGTTATCCGCGCATTGGCGCCGGTGCGCATCCGCCGTTGGTCATGGGGGGAGAATCCTGCGGTTGCGCGTTGGGGAGCGGCGGCGGTGAGGCCGCCGCCCCGATCGACGCCTCAGTCGGCCGTCACGTGCCTTCGCCAGCACAGCAGTGCACCGTCTTCGGCGTCGCTGCGTTGACCGACCACGGTAAAGCCATTGCGACGCAGCACCGCCTGCGAAGCGACGTTGCCCACCGCCGTTTCAGCGCTCAGGCAACGTACGCGCGCATCGTGCCGGGCCCAGTCCACCAGCTCGGCCAGGGCCCGGCCGGCAAGACCACGGCCCTGGTGTGCCGGCGCGATGCCATAGCCGATATCGAGCACGCCCTGCTCGGGTGCGCGGGTAATCGAGAACAGGCCGACCGGCATGCCGTCCTCGGTCACCAGCCAGGCGGCGGGCGCGAACACCGGTTCGATATGCCCGGCCAGATCGGCCAGCATCGTCAGCACGGCAGGCGGGGCGATGGCATGCTCCTCGGAACACGGGGACAACAGCAGCTCGCGCAGATCCTGCGCGGAAGTGGGAACCAGCATGGAAACCTCGACAGGTTGAGTGGCCCAAGGCGGGCATGACCGGTACGAGGACGGGCGTGGGCGTCAGTCTCGACGCAGCGTGCCCTTCGCCGCCGTTACCGGTGCGGTATGGGTGTGCTGGCGGAGGACAAAGGCCTTCTCCCGAAGAGGGCGTGCGATGCCGGGCCGGGCCTGGCGGTTGGGCGCAGCATAGCCGAAGCCGTGGCCTCAGCGCTGCGAGGATTCGCGCACCACCAGCTTCACCGGGATGCTCTGGCTGTCCACCGGCTGCCGGCCGATCAGCGCCAGCAGGCGTTCGACCAGCAGCTGGCCGGCCTGTTTGGTGTCCTGCTGCACCGTGGTCAAGGCCGGTGACACCGAGGCTGCCAGCGGGATGTCGTCGAAACCGGTCACTGCCACGTCCTGCGGCACGCGCAGGCCGGCCTCGCGCAGGGCGCGGATCGCGCCGATCGCGATCAGGTCGCTGGCCGCGCAGATCGCATCGATGGGTTCGCCGCGGGCCAGCAGCAGCTGGCAGGCTTCCTGGCCGGAGGCCTCGGTGGTGATGGCATCGTGCTGCAGCGCCGGTTCGGCGGCCAGACCGTGTTCCTGCAAAGCCGCCACATGGCCGCGGTAACGCTCCTGGAACTCCGGGTAGTGGCTGGAGGCATGGCCGAGGAAGGCGATGCGGCGGCAGCCCTGCTGCAGCAGGTGGGCGGTGATGTCATGCCCGCCCTGGAAATTGTCGCTGCCGATCGACACGCCGGGCTGGCCGGGCAGGGCGGCGCCCCAGCGCACGAAATGCGTGCCCTGTTCAACCAGCCGCTGCAGGCGGTCGCGCGATTGGTGGTAGTCGCCGTAGCCGAGCAGGATGATGCCGTCGGCCTTGTTGCTGTCCTCGTAATCGGCCTGCCAGTCGGTGGACAGCTGCTGGAACGAGACCAGCAGGTCCTGCCCGTGCAGGGCGCAGGCACGGGTGATCGAGCCGAGCATCGAATGGAAGAACGGGTTGATCAGCGAGTCGTCGTTGGTCGGGTCTTCGAAGAACAGCAGGGCCAGGGTGCCGGCATTGCGCAGGCGCAGGCTGGAGGCGTTCTTGTCGACCTTGTAGTTCAGCTCGCGGGCGATGCGCAGGATGCGCTCGCGGGTCTCGGCGTTGACCATCGGGCTGCCACGCAGGGCCCGCGACACGGTGGGCTGGGAGACCCCGGCCAGGTGGGCGATGTCCAGGGAGGTGGCTTTGCCTTTGATCGTCATGAGAACGGCTTGGGAACGTGCAGCCATCATGATGCCATGATGCCGGTCGCCCGCCGTCGGCGTGGTCCCGTCTGAATGAACAGAAGGCGTGTTCAAAAATGTGATGAATTTGTCACTTTGATCTGATTTGCACAAAAGCTCGTTCAGCAGGTGGACAGCTGACATGGCCCGGGCCTAGAGTCCGCGCACCAGGGGACAACAAGGCAGTTGACGTGGGCAGCAACGGATCAGGGATCGATCTGCAGGAGTCGCCGTGCGTGGATGATGGGGGCGCACTTGCCTGTTTTGTCGCCTTGCTGGGATTCCTTGATCGGCCGGCCGATCCTGACCAGCTCCGGCACCAGCTGGGCCATCCCGAAGGACGCATCGCCACCCAGGAGCTGTTGCGCCTGGCCAAGCGCATGGACGTCAAGGCGCGCGTGGTGCAGGCACGGGTTACCGCCCTGCGCGACCATCCTCTGCCGGCCATCGCCTGTCTGGCCGACGGGCGCTACACCCTGGTGCTCAAGGCCGATGCGGAAAACGTGCTGTGCTTTGACGCCTCGGCCGAGGGGCGTCCGGTCACGCTGACCCTGGGCGAATTCTCGCAGGACTTCGACGGCCGCCTGCTGCTGATGACCACGCGCGAAAGCGTGGCCGGTGCCGCCCGGCGCTTCGACGTCGGCTGGTTCATTCCGGCGCTGGTGAAGTACCGCCGCCTGCTGCGTGATGTGCTGGTGGCTTCGTTCTTCCTGCAGCTGATGGCGCTGATCACGCCGCTGTTCTTCCAGGTGGTGATCGACAAAGTGCTGGTGCACAAAGGCATCACCACGCTGGAGGTACTGGCGTTGGGCCTGCTGGTGGTTTCGGTGTTCGAAGTGGTGATGGGCGGGCTGCGGACCTACCTGTTCTCGCACACCACCAGCCGTGTCGATGCCGAACTGGGCTCGAAGCTGTTCTCGCACCTGACCCATCTTCCGCTGGCCTACTTCCAGGCGCGGCGGGTGGGTGATTCGGTGGCGCGCGTACGCGAGTTGGAGACCATCCGTGAGTTTCTCACCTCGTCGGCGCAGACCGTGGTGCTGGACCTGTTCTTCGCCATCGTGTTCCTGGCGGTGATGTGGTTGTACAGCCCGACGCTGCTGCTGATCGTGCTGATCACCCTGCCGCTGTATGCCGTGGTGGTGATGCTGGTGGGCCCGATGCTGCGCCGCCGGCTGGATGAGAAATTCGTGCGCGGTGCCGAGAACCAGTCGTTCCTGGTCGAGGCGGTGACCGGCGTGGAGACGATCAAGGCGCTGGCGGTTGAGCCGCAGGCGCAGAACCGCTGGGACAAGCAGCTGGCAGGCTACATCCAGGCCAGCTTCCGCGCCGGCATGCTGGCCAACTGGGGCTCGCAGGCGATACAGCTGATCCACAAACTGGCCACGGTGGCGCTGCTGTTCTTCGGCGCGCGGTTGGTGATCGACGGCAAGCTGACCGTCGGTGAGCTGGTGGCGTTCAACATGCTTGCCGGCCAGGTGGCCGGGCCGGTGCTGCGCCTGGCGCAGCTGGCCCAGGACTTCCAGCAGGCGCGCATCGCGGTGGAGCGGCTGGGGGACATCCTCAATTCCCCTACCGAACCGGCCAGCTCGCCATCACGGGCCAGCCTTCCGGATGTCGAAGGCCGCATCGCGCTGGAACATGTGTCGTTCCGCTACCGGCCCGAAGGGCAGGAAGTGCTGTCCGGGGTCAATCTGGATATCGCCCCGGGCGAGATCCTTGGCGTGGTCGGGCCCTCGGGATCGGGCAAGTCGACCCTGACCAAGCTGATCCAGCGCCTGCACACGCCCGAGCGGGGACGGGTGCTGGTCGATGGCGTGGACCTGTCGATGGTTGACCCGGCCTGGCTGCGTCGCCAGGTGGGAGTGGTGCTGCAGGAAAACCTGCTGTTCAACCGCAGCGTGCGCGAGAACATCGCGATGGCCGACCCGGCGATGCCGATGAGCCGCGTGGTGGAAGTGGCCAAGCTGGCCGGCGCGCACGATTTCATCCTGGAGCTGCCCGAGGCCTACGACACCCGCATTGACGAGCGTGGCGGCAATCTTTCCGGCGGCCAACGGCAGCGCCTGGCCATCGCGCGTGCGCTGGCGATCGATCCGAAGATCCTGATCTTCGACGAGGCCACCTCGGCGCTGGATGCCGAAAGCGAAGACGTCATCCAGGACAACCTCAAGCGCATGTCCGCCGGTCGCACCGTGATCATCATCGCGCACCGCTTGTCAGCCGTACGCCAGGCCAACCGCATCGTCACGCTCGAACGCGGCCGGATCACCGAGACCGGCACGCACGAGGATCTGCTGCGCGCCGGTGGCCGCTACTCACTGCTCTACACCAAACAGATGGGCCTGCCCGCCGTGGCCGTTCCCCTGAACTGACCCCCGCGCGCCCAGCCAAGGACAGCACGCATGTTGAAAGGACTGAGGCATCACCTGGCCATCCTGCGCGAGAGCCTGCGTGCAGAGCGTGCGCAGCCGGACCTGCGCAGCTCGGCCGCACCAGACTTCCTGCCTGCCGCGCTGGAGGTTCTGGAAAAGCCACCAAACCCCATTGGCCGCACCGTGCTCTGGCTGCTGATCGCCTTCTTGGCCATCGCGCTGGTGTGGGCGTGCCTGGGCCGCCTGGACATGGTGGCGGTGGCCGAAGGCAAGGTGATTCCGCGTGGCAACGTGAAGGTGATCCAGGCCGCGGACCAGGGCGTGGTCCGGGCGATCCACGTGGTGGAAGGACAGCCCGTGAAGGCGGGGACGCCGCTGCTGGAGCTGGACCCGACCGTCAGCCATGCCGAAGTCGAACAGGCGCGCCAGGCGCTGCTGACCGCGCAGATCGACGTGGCACGCGCACAGGCCGTGGTGGACCACGTTGCCGGCCGCGCCGGCCGCTTCGTCGCTCCGCAGGGGACGCCTGACAGCATCGTGGCCATCCAGCAGGCACTGGTGGCCGCCAAGCAGCGCGAGTTCGATTCCACCGTAGGCGGCCTGCAGCAGGAGCGCAGCCAGCGCGACGGCGAGCACGGCATGATCCTGGCCGAGATCGCCAAGCTGGAAGAACAGCTGCCGTTGGCCACCGACCAGCTGAACAAGCTGGAGGAACTGAGCCGCGACAACTACGTGCCGCGGTTGCAGGTGGCAGAAGTGAAGGAGCGGGTGGTGGGCATGCGCCAGGACCTGGCGATCCGCCGCGAGGAACAGCGCAAGGCCGCCGCTGCGCAACAGGCCGCCAGCCAGCAGATGAGCAAGAGCCGCAGCGAGTTCGCCCGCGAAGCGCTGGATGCATTGACCGAGGCCGAAGCGGCGCGCGTGCTGCGCGCCGAAGAACTGAAAAAGGCCCATGACAAGGCCGGGCATACGGTGCTGCGCGCGCCGGTGACCGGCGTGGTGCAGCAGCTGCAGGTGCATACCATCGGCGGTGTGGTGAAGCCGGCCGATCCGCTGATGGTGCTGGTGCCGCACGACGGCGAACTGGTGGTCGACGCCATGCTGCCCAACCGCGATGCCGGCTTCGTCCGCGACGGGCAGCCGGTGGAGGTGAAGCTGGAAGCCTATCCGTTCACGCGCTACGGCGTGGTGGATGGCGTTGTCGAAACGGTGGGCCGTGATGCCGTGCAGACCGAGAAGGAAGGGCTGCGCTATCCGGCGCGCGTACGCCTGCTGCGGCCCTGGATCGAAGTGGATGGCCGGCGCCGCGCGCTGGCGCCGGGCCTGGCCGCCACGGCCGAGATCAAGACCGGTGACCGCCGCATCATTGAATACCTGCTGTCGCCGCTGTCGCGGCGCGTGCAGGAGGCGGGGAGGGAGCGATGAGCCAGCGTAGACCTCAGCCCTGAGTCCAACCACGTTTCTGCCAACCGGCAACGTGCCGAAATTGTTGTTCAACCCAATGGAGTGGAGAACTGACATGAGCGGTCGCACCATCACCCAGGTTCCGAAGCGGTCCCTCACCACGATCGTCAGGCGGATGAAGACCGCCAGCGCGAGCGCCTCGATTGGTGACAACACGGCATTGATGACGGCGATTGCCGA
This sequence comes from Stenotrophomonas maltophilia, assembly GCF_023518235.1. Classification (NCBI taxonomy): domain Bacteria; kingdom Pseudomonadati; phylum Pseudomonadota; class Gammaproteobacteria; order Lysobacterales; family Lysobacteraceae; genus Stenotrophomonas; species Stenotrophomonas maltophilia. Next base: position 2,213,275 of record NZ_CP090423.1, on the reverse strand, counting down.
GCTGATGCAGTTTGACGAGATGTCGATCCGTGTCGCGCTCGATGGCACCGGCTGGTCGGTGATCTCAGCCTCCGCCGAAGAGAAGAGCGGCTATTTCGGGATGGCGCTCTATCACGACGCGAGCAACTCCTTCATCGTTGCCAACCGGCCAACACAGGCCAACCCCGTCGATTGGCGCGACATCATTACCGACGCTCTGGCGACGCTGCATATTCCCACCCAACAGCAGCTCGACGCGATTGCGTTTGGAAGGCAGGCATTTGCAGACGCCAAGGGAATTGGACTGAACTTCAGCGATCTGTACTTCCCGGGCTTCTCGCTGGGAACCGCGCTGGCGCAGACGCAGATGATGGATCTGTACCTCACCCGGGACAACCTTCCGGTGGGGTTCGATATCAATCGGATGAGTGGCGTCGGCAAGGGGTCGGCTGGCTTCGGTGTGGGAAACCCGACCGACAGCCTTGGCCTGATCATGGCGATGGTGCACGGCCAGGGAGTGAATACCGCCGCTGCGCAGGCATTCATCCAGGATCACTACACGCACTACGTGCGCCAATCGGACTTCGTGCCGGGTGGTGCGTGGACCGCCGGTGGACGGCTGGGCAATGTGGTGGTGCTGCCGGACCTGTACGTGCTGACCGAGAGTGGGAAGTATGTGATGGTGACGGGCATCGGTGCCCACAATGGCACCGCCTATGACCTGTCAATCGACGCCTACAAGAAGCATCAGGTCACTGCACAGGACTACATTGCGGTCATCCGCACCGACGGCACGCTCGCATTCCTGCCCAAGGCGGACAAGGAGCTCATCCTGCCATCGGCTGACTTCATCGGGCAGAGCCAGAGCTATCTGCCCACCGGCTACATCCTGACCCTCGCCGAACCACAGGGCGACGGCGTGAGGATCGTCGGCGAGACGATCAATGGCGACGTCATCGAGATCGTCCGCACCGATCTTGATGGTGACGGGGATTACGACCGCATCGAGCGCGTGCTGCAGGAGAAGACCAGCGGCAGTCGCAACTTCGGCAACAATCGCTTCCTGATCTCCGGCGGCGAGGTCAGCGACGAGGACGACTATGTCCAGACCGCGCAGGTGAGGATCGACAGCAACGGAGATGGAAAAGTCGACCAGATCGACAACGTCACCACCCGCGGCAACATCCGCATCGAGGTCAACACCGTCATCGCTGCGGATGGCACGGTGACCACCACCGACGATGTGCTGTATCTGGGTGTGAACATCGGTTCGATCGGTTCAAGCTTCGGCAGCTCGCTCAGTTCGGTACTGTTCGACGACGCCCTGGTCAGCAGCATCGGTTCAATCGTGTTTTCCGCACTGGGCGAGAATCTGGCCGAGGCGCTGGCGCAGCTGAGGGTGACCGAATCGGCGTTCCAGGCATTCGATGCCGCCTTCCAGGATATCGAACTGGATCTGGGCGCCAACGCCACCGGCGTGGTTTCGTCCTATCTGGCCGGCGAGCTCATCCATGCCCTCGGCCTGGAGGGAACGGTGGTTGGCGAGCTGGGCCAGTCTGCGGCGGCGCAGGCGCTTGGGATGATCATCCAGAACATTTCCAACGGCGTACCGGCGCTGAGCAACATCAACCTGGGCAGCTTCAACATCAGCACGGTGGTGGCCACCTGGCTGGGCACCAAGCTGGCCTCCAAGCTGGTGGAGTTCGATACCATCGCAGGGCAGATCGGCGCGTCGCTGGGGGCGTCCATCGGTGCCATGATTGGCGCCGCCAGCGCAGGCTCCAGTGCGGCGATGGGGATGCGGTTCGGGTCCATGGCCGGCCCGGTCGGCGCGGTCATCGGTGCGTTCGTCGGCTACATTTTCGGCGGCGTGATCGGATCGATGTTCGGGGGCAAACCGCGTTCCGGCGCCGAGGTGACCTGGGACCAGGCCTCGGGCAAGTTCGCCATCAGCGGTGTCTGGCAGCGCTCGGGTGCCACCCCGACGGCGGCCATCAGTTTCGCGCAGACAGTCAGCGGAACGCTGAACAACGTACTGGAACTTGCAGGTTCACGCCTGATCGATCCCGCGTCCGTGGTGGCCGGTGGATACGGAACCCACGGCAAGGATTTCGTCTATCGGCGCAACGGGACGGTGGTCTTCAAGACGCGTGATGCCGCCGAGGTGATCGGCTACGGCTCCCTGGCGGCACTGCGTTCGCTGGTGCCACAGATGGCAGGCGGTGACATCTACATCAAACGGGCCTTGTCCAACGGCCTGGCGACCACCCGTCCACAGGACTTCGATTCAACGCAGCTGGTGGGCGATCTGTCCGTGGCCCTGGACTATGGCCGCTACATGGCCGATCCCAGCGTGGTCAACGCCCTGCTGTCGACCGGATCGGCGGATGGGTTCGCCGCAGGCTGGGCCATTACCTTCGCACGTGCCCGCGAGCTGGGACTGCACCGGCGCGCCGCCAGCGACTGGACGGGCGGTTTCTCGGTGCTGATGGATGAGATCCTCGATGGCACCGTGGACGGCATCGGTATCGGGCCGGCCAATCTCTACATGGCACTCGACGGCAAGGAGCGTACGTTCACGGTGATGGCCGGTGATGAGCGCGCCGGAACCATACGCGACAGCATCGAAACCTCGATGAAGGATGAGATCGCCGGCAGCAGCGGCGCGGACCAGATCTCGCTGGAAGGCAATGTGCTGGCCGCTTCGGCAGCGCTCAAGGTCAACGGCGCGGCGATGAATGGCAGCCACAAGGTGGACGTGGCCGCGATCATCGATGCAGGCGACGGCGACGATATCGTCCGCGGCGGGGATCTAGGCAATGATCTGCTCGGCGGTTCCGGCAATGACACGCTGGTCGGCGGACGCCTGGATGACTGGCTGCTCGGGCAGGACGGTGACGACGTCCTGTTCGCCGGCGCGGTTTCCAACATCACCTTTGCGGCCGGCGATGCCGCAGCGGAGGCCGCGGCGATCGCCGTCAACGGCGGCAACGGCAATCTGCTGCGCGGCGGCGCAGGCAACGATCGCCTCTATGGTGGCCGTGGCGCGGACTGGCTTGAAGGCGGTGCCGGCGTCGACCGGATCCTGGGCGGCGACGGCGCCGACATCATCAGCGGTGGTGCCGGTGACGACCGCTTCGGAAATGGCGCCGCGCTGTTCGGCGGCGGTGGCTCGGACCAGTACCTGTTTGGATTTGGCGATGGCCGCGATGTGATCTTCGACGAGGCAGACGGCGCGTCGGTGGCCAACAAGGGCGGCGACTCGCTGGCCTGGCGCATCCGCCAGATGGAGCAGGGGCTGCTGGCACGTGGCTGGGCAGGTGGCGGCGACTACCTTGCCGACGGCACGGTCCGTGGCGGCGAGGATGCGATCGTGTTCAGCGCCGGTGTTGCGTTCGAGAACCTGCGCATGCGCAGGGACGGCAACAACCTGGTGATCTCGCTGGTGTTCATCGATTCGGCCGGCCGTGCCAAGACCACCAGTGACGAGCTGGTGATCAGCGACTGGTTCGAGACGACCCATCGGGTGGAATGGCTGCGGTTTGCCAATGGTGAGGAGGTCCGCATTGGTGACATGACGTCCTACATCATCGGCACCGCTGGATCGGACGTCATCCTCGGTACCTATGGCGCCGACTTCATCTATGGCGGCGACGGCAATGACGAGATCCGTGGCCTGGCCGGCAATGACTTCGGCATTGGCGGGGCCGGCGACGATTTCGTTGCCGGCGATGGCGACCAGGACTGGGTGATGGGCGGCTCCGGCAACGACCAGGTGCTCGGTGGCGACGGCAACGACACCGTGTTCGGCGACGGTGGCAATGACCGTGTGTACGGTGGTTCCGGCTCGGATCTGGTCGTCGGTGGGCGCGGCAACGACGAGGTCGTGGGCGGCGAAGGCGATGATGTGTTCCGCTATCAGCGCGGCGATGGCGAAGACATTCTTCTTGATGACTACGTCGACAACTGGGATCTGGTGTGGGAGAAGGGCAGCTACGTCAACGGCTATGTGCGCAACGCCGATGGAACGGTCAGCAAGGACGGCGTGGTGTACTTCAATGGCGCCAGCTGGATCAGCCACAACGACTGGAACGACGAGGCACAGGTGCTGCGCCGCCACATGGGCGCGCTGGATGGCGTGATCGCGCGCAACGCCGGCGTTGATTCACTGGAGTTCGGTGCGGGCATCGACGTCCAGGACATCCTGCTGCAGCAGATCGACAACGATCTGCGCCTGACCGTGGGCCGTGATGGCGACGCGGGTCGTCTGTCGCAGTCCACCGACACGCTGACGATCAAGGACTGGTACGCGCTGGGCGGCTCCATCGAGAATATGGTGTTCGCCGCCACCGGTCGCCTGGGCGTTGCCGCGATGACGCTGCTGGGCGGCAGTGATGGCAACGACACCATCAGTGGAACGTCCGGCAAGGACTGGCTGACCGGCAACGGTGGTGACGATGTCATCGACGGCGGTGCTGGCGATGATCTGCTCAACGGCAATGAAGGATCGGACCTGCTCAAGGGCGGTGCCGGTGCGGACATCCTCTACGGCGGGAGCGGCGACGACACGCTGGAAGGGGGCAGCGACGCCGATCTGCTGTTTGGCGGGTTGGGCACCGACATCGCATCCTATGCCGGCAGCAGCGCGGTCGTTGCCTATCTTGGCAACACCGTCGGCAATACCAGCCATGCCAAGGGCGACGTGTATGAGGGCATCGAGGGCCTTGCCGGGGGAAACGGTGCCGACCGACTGGGCGGTGATGCCTCCGACAACATCCTGCGCGGTGGCGGTGGCAACGATCTGCTGCGTGGTGGAGCGGGCGACGATGTGTATGAGTACAACGTCGGCGACGGTGACGACCAGATCATGGACGCGGCGTTCGATCTGGAGGAAGTGGTGGGCGCGGACGGCCAGGTATCCGGCGCGTACCTGGCATCGTGGGATTACCTGGGCGAGAGCGCGGGGCGGCATGCGTACCGGCTGACCCTGACCAACCGCCTCAGCGGAGAGGTGGCCTACCGCAGTTTCGATCAGGTCGATTTCCTGTTCTCGCAGCAGCAGGCCACGATCCCGCCGGCTTCGGCCTGGAACTACGGCGTGGGGCGCCTGCAGGGAACGACCTGGCGCAACACCGCCAACGGCATGCAGCTGCTGCGTGAGGCGCCGCGCCAGGACGCGTCGGGCGACGACCTGTTGTCGTTCGGAAAGGGCATCAGCCTGTCCAATCTGCGCCTGCGCATTGTCGGTGGCGAGAACCAGTTGGACGTGGTCGCGGCCCAGAATGGATCGGTGAAGATCGGCAGTGACGGCAATGCGCAGATCAGCGTGGAGCGCATGCAGCTCAACGATGGCCTCACTGTTGAACTGCGCAATCTCCGCCAGCTCGCACAGGGTGGCACCGCCGATGACGATGTGATCCTGGGCGGTACGGCGGCCGACGTCATCAACGGAGGAGCGGGTGAGGATGTCCTTTCCGGCAGCGACGGCAACGACACGCTGAGCGGTGGCGATGGCGATGACACGCTGGAGGGCGGTGCTGGCGCGGACGTGCTGGACGGCGGCAGTGACCGTGTGAGCCTGGGGCAGGCGATCCAGCCTGGGCAGGCCTACGGAGACACGATCCGCTACGCCTCATCCAGCGCGGCGCTGGTTGCCGATCTTGCCACCGGTTCGTTGTTCGGCGGGCACGCCACCGGTGACAGCATCGTGCTGAATGGGGGTGTCAGCTCGGTCGAGAACGTGGTGGGAACCGCTGACTTTGGTGACACGATCAGTGGCGACGCGCGTGCCAACCGGCTGCTCGGGTTGGGGGGCAACGACTGGCTGGACGGCCGGGCGGGCGACGACGTGCTCGTTGGCGGAGACGGCAACGATACGCTGATGGGAGGCGACGGCGACGATGCGCTGTCCGGCGATGACGGCGATGATCGTCTGGATGGCGGTGCCGGCAAGGACATACTGGCCGGCGGCACCGGCGCCGATGAGCTGTATGGCGGCCTGGGCAACGATCAGATCAGTGGTGACGCGGGCGACGACAAGGCCTGGGGCGGAGACGGCGACGACACGCTGGGGGGACAGGAGGGCGCGGACCAGTTGTACGGCGAGGCCGGCGATGATGTCCTGTCCGGCGGCGCAGGCGACGACCTGCTGGAAGGCGGAGACGGCAACGACACGTTGTCCGGCGACGGTGGTGACGACCTGATGCGCGGTGGTGCGGGCGACGACACCTATGTTGTCGCGGGTCATGACGGATCGGATCGGATCGAGGATTCGCTCGGTCGCAACCGGCTGGTGTTGCAGGACGCCGGTCCGGAATCGGTCTGGTTGCAGCGCAGGGGTGACGACCTGGTGGTGAGCGTGCTGGGCGGCGGATCGAGCGTTACGATCGCCGGCTACTACACCGGGGCAGGTCGCCTGCGGGAGATCGCAACAGCGGCCGGCTCGCTGTTCCTGGCCCATGCTGAACCGCTGATCCAGGCCATGGCGCAGCTCTCCACGGAGGTGCCGGCCGTCCTGCCGGCGGCCATCGCGGCGCAGCTGACGCGCTACTGGCATCCCACCGGCAAGGCCGGCCCGCAGCTGGCCAACCAGTCGCTGTCGACTGACGAAGACGTGGCACTGGTGGGTAACGTCAATGCCGTCGACCATGACGACAACATCTCCGGCTACGCCGTGCTGCAGGGGCCGACGATGGGCAGCGTTGCACTCGACGCGGCCACCGGTGCCTGGGTCTACACCCCCGCAGCCGATCGCCACGGCACCGACCGCTTCGTGGTCAGGGTCACCGATGCCGACGGCAATACCGCCGACCAGGTGGTGGATCTGGTGGTGCGCTCGGTCAACGACGTGCCCAGTGACATCCTCGCCCCGGGGCCGCTGGCGGTGGACGAGAACGCCGCCAACAACCTGTCGCTGGGCCGCTTCGGCCATGTCGACCGGGACGGCGCAGAGGATACGGCCACCTTCACCCTGATCAATGACGGCGGTGGCCGCTTCAGGATTACGGCCGATGGCACGCTCAGCGTCCGCGATGGAACCAAGCTGGACTATGAGACCGGCAGCGCGCACACCATCCGCGTACGCGTGACCGATGGCGCCGGCGCGTGGTTCGAAAAGGACTTCACGATCGACGTGCGCAACATCAACGAGGCACCGTTCACGCCGACCCGCCCGCCGAACACCGCACCGGTTCTGGCCGGCGAGAAGACCGGGGCCGGCACGGTGGTGGGCACCTTCGTGATCGGCGATCCCGACACCACGACGCCGACCCTGCAGCTGGTGACCAACCCGGGCGGCCTGTTGGAGGTGGTGGGCAACCAGGTGCGCGTGCGTTCGGGCGTTGCGATCGACTTCGAGGCGTTGGCCACAGCGCAGGGCGCGACCCTGGTCGACCTGGATGGCGATGGCATCAAGGAAGTGCTGCTGACCGCCAGTGTCAGGGCATTCGACGGCGAGCTGGCGTCGGCCGGAACCCTCAGCTTCACCTATGCCATCGAAGACGAAAACGAAGCACCAACCGCCGTGGCATTCGCGGCCACAACCACCAGCTTCAACGAAACTGATCGGGTGGCCACTGGCACAGCGCTGCCCGCGATCCTGCTGGGCACGCTGTCGTCCACCGATCCGGACACCGTGGCGGGCAGCGACTTCGCCACCATGGCCTACAGCGTTTCGGACAGCCGTTTCGAGATCGTCAACGGCAACCAGCTGCGCCTGAAGGCGGGCGCGATCGTCGACTATGAAGCGGGAAGCACGGTGGCGGTGACCGTCACGGCAACCGATCGTGGCGGCGCCGGATTGAGCGTCAGCAAGCAGCTGGTGTTCACAGTCGTCAACCGCGATGACTATCTGTACGGCACCGCAGCCGGCGAAACACTGGTCGGCCAGGCCAACCGCGACGTGATCCAGGGGTTGGGCGGCAACGACACCATCAACGGTGGCGGTGGCAATGACGATCTGTACGGTGGCGATGGCGATGACACCCTGCGCGGTGACGCCGGCGACGACAAACTGTGGGGCGAGCTCGGTCGCGACACCCTGTACGGTGGCGCGGGCATCGACGAACTGCGTGGCGGTGACGGCGATGACAACCTGTATGGCGAAGACGGCGATGACCGTCTGTATGGCGATGCAGGGAACGACATTCTCGATGGCGGTGCCGGCAACGATCTGCTGGAAGGTGGCATCGGCAATGACACGCTGAAGGGCGGCCTCGGCAACGACATCCTGCGCGGTGGCGATGGTGACGACCTTCTTGAGGGTGGCGCCGGTGCCGACACGCTGTCCGGCGGTGCAGGCGTCGATACGCTGACCTATGCTTCGGCAACGGCCGGCGTGGTGCTGAACCTGGCGACGGGAACCCATGGCGGCGCAGCGGCCGGTGACGTGCTGGAAGATGCATTCGAGCGGATCATCGGCAGTGCATTCAACGACACCATCACCGGCAGCGCGGGTGATGATTACATCGAGGGCGGTGCCGGCAATGACACGCTCTACGGTGGGGCCGGCAATGACACGCTCTATGGTGGTGACGGCGATGATCTGCTGGATGCGCAGGCCGGCAACGATACGCTGTATGGCGGCGCCGGCAGCGACATCCTGATCGGTGGCGATGACAGTGACGTCTATCTGATCGATCGCGATTCGGGTGCGGACGAGATCCGCAATTACGATTCCAGTGGCGACGACATCGACGTCATCGGCTACCGCGACATCAGTCGGAATGATCTGTGGTTCAGCCGCACAGGCGATGATCTGGTGATCTCGGTGATCGGCACCAGCGTGGTGACCACGATCAAGGGCTGGTACACCACGACCAGCGCCAATGATCGCGCCAACTACAAGATCGATTTCATTCTGGCCGGCGAGCATGCCAGCAGTACCATCAATGCCGAGGCGCTGGTCACGCTGATGGCCGGCCGGACCAAGCCCGCCACGGTCGCCGCTTACCAGGCCCTGCATGCTGATGCGTCCTTCGAGAACCAATGGCGGCACCACTGGGATGGCAACGGTCTGCCCTCGGTCAGCGTGGTAGCGAACCAGTCGATCAATGAAGATGGACAGGTTGCCGTGCAGTTCACCGTGGGTGATGACTTGACCCCCGCATCCGGCGTGACCGTACAGGCGTTCGTCCTGGACGCCACCGATCTCAGTTCCGCGGTGGCCTGGATGAACGCGCCGACCATCACCGCCGGTGCCAACGGCGAGCGGACGGTGACCCTGGTGCCGAAGGGCAATGCCAGCGGACGGGTGGCGATCAAGCTGGTCGCCACCGATGCGGGTGGCCTGGTGACCGAGCGGGTGTTTTTCCTGGACGTGAAACCGGTGGTCGATGCGCCGGTGATCAGCCGCGCGGTGCAGGTCGGTACGACCCTCGACGGTGGCACGCTGGCCCTGGATGTGCAGGCTGCGTTGTCCGATACCGATGGTTCGGAGACCCTGGAGATCCGCATCTCCAACCTTCCGACCGGGCTGACCCTGAACAAGGGAACGAACCTGGGCAACGGCGTGTGGTCGCTGACGCCGGCGCAGCTGGCCGGCCTTGCGCTGGTCGGCCCGGCCACGTGGTCGGCCGACCTGACCGGCACTGCGGCGCTGACCGTGACCGCCATCGCCAAGGAGACCGCCACCGGCCTGACCAGCAGCAAGACGCAGACCCTGTCGGTCACCATCAACGCGCGTCCGACCGACATCACGGTCGACCGGGCGTTGAGCACGGTCGAATCCACGGCGGACGCGCCGGTGGCCAATGGCACGGTGCTGGGCAACTTCGCCCGCGTCGACGCGGACAACGATGGCTTCACCTTCAGCCTGACCGACAATGCCGGTGGCCGCTTTGCGATTTCCGCGGCGGGCGTGCTGACGGTGGCCAATGCCAGCCTGCTCGACTACGAGACCAACACGTCGCATCAGATCGTGGTGCGCGTGACCGACGCCGGTGGCCTCACCCGCGACAAGACCTTCACCGTGGCGGTGACCAACGTCGATGAAGCCCCGGCAATACCGACCGTCTCCAGCCAGCCGGTGGCCATCGCTGCCGAAAATGCCGCGTTGGGCGGCGTGGTGATTGCCAACCTGTCCTCCAGCGGCGGCAATGGCAGCTACAGCTATGTGCTGGAGGGAGACTCGCGCGGCTGGTTCACCCTGGTCGGCAACCAGCTCAAGTTCCGCGATGGCCTGGTGCTGGACTTCGAGGCGCTGAAGGCCGCCGGCATGACGCTGAGCGATGCCGACAGCGATGGCCGACAGGAGGTGGTGTACTCGGTGTCGGTGAAGGCCGTATCAGGTGGGTTGACCTCGGCCGGTGCGCGCACCATCACCGTGCGCCTGGAGGACGTCAACGACGCGCCTCATGGCATCACTGCCGACCGTACGCTCAGCATCGCCGAGAACTCGGGCAACGGTACCGAGGTCGGCAAGTTCAGTGGCCAGGACCAGGATGCGACCGACGGCCTGACCTTCACCCTGGTCAACAATGCCGGCGGCCGCTTTGCCATCACCGCGGCCGGCGTGCTGAGCGTCGCCAATGGGGGGCTGCTGGATTACGAGGCCGCCACGTCGCATGCAATCACGGTGCGGGTGACCGACAGCCACGGCGCGACCCGCGACCAGGTGTTCCAGGTCGGGGTGTCCAACGTCAACGAGGCACCGCGCACGCCGGATGTCGTGCAGCACGTGGCGCTCACCGCCGAGAACACCGGCGTGTCGGGGCAGGTGGTGGCGACCTTGTCTTCGTCCGATCCGGACGGAACCGCGCCCTCGTACCAGATCATCAACGACCCGTTTGCCTGGTTCGTGATCTCCGGCAACCAGCTCAAGTACAACGTGAACAGCTTCGATTTCGAGGCCGTGGCGCCGTACCTGCAGCTGATCGACGGCGATGGCGATGGCCAGCTGGAGGCGTATTACAACGTCACGGTGCGTGCGACAGACGGCGCGCTGGTGTCGGGCAACCGCGAGATCACGGTGCGTATCGAGGACGTCAACGAGGCGCCCACGACCTGGGGCCAGAGCGTGACGCTGGCCGAATCGGCACCGGGCGCCGGCCAGACCGTCTTCCAGTTCACCAACTGGTCCGACCCGGACAGCCAGTGGTACAACCGCGACCATCGTTTCGCCATCACCGGCGGTGCCAGCAACCTGTTCGGCATCAATGCCACCACCGGCCAGATCGCGCTGCACGGGCAGCTGGACTTTGAAAGCGCGCAGAGCCACCAGATCCAGGTGACGGTGACCGACCGCGCCGGCGCGTCCAGCAGCACCTGGGTGACGATCAACGTACAGAACGTCAATGAGAAACCAACGCTGGTCTACACGCAGGACAGCAACTTCGTCTACGTGCTCTGGGGAAATGACCAGGAAGATTTCTACAGCAGCGTGGTGATCACCAGTGCGGTGGAGATTCTCAGTGTGACCCAGCAGTACTGGGATACGTACACCAACGAGACGTTCTACTACGACTATGGAACGACCACGCGTGCAATCTCCGGCGACGGGTTCCTCACCGGCTATTACTACAACGGCACGATTGCCACCCGTATCGCCAACCGCGGCAACCGGCGCCAGGTCAATGAAGGCAATTGGGGCGACCCGCGCGGTAGCGGTGCGGGCTATTACCAGGAGACCTACTACGACACCTGGTACGAGATCGTCGTCCAGTCGGTGGACAGTGCCGGCCTGTGGAGCGACCCGGTCAAGTTCGTCGTCAACGAGTTCGGCGCTCGCCTCGGCCCTGTGGTTCTCGATCTGGACGGCGACGGCGTGGAAACCGTGGGTTGGGCCCAGAGCGCCACCCGCTTCGACATGGACGGTGATGGCGTGCGCGACCTGACCGGCTGGGTCGGGCCGCATGACGGCCTGCTGGTGCTTGACCGCAACCGCAACGGCACGATCGATTCCGGCGCCGAGATCTCCTTCACGATGGATCGGGAAGGGGCGCGTTCCGACCTTGAGGGCCTGGCGGCGTACGACAGCAACGGCGACCGGCGCCTGGATGCCGGCGATGCGCGCTTCGGCGAGTTCCAGGTCTGGCGGGATGCCAACCGTGATGGCATCAGCCAGACCGGTGAGCTGCTGACGTTGCAGCAGGCCGGCGTGGCATCGATCAATCTCGACGCGCAGCGCACCGGGCAGACGCCGGGCACCTCGCCGGACAACACCACCTACGCCAACGGCCAGTACACCCGCACCGATGGCAGCCAGGCGGCCCTGTCGGACATGTTCTTCGCCTTTGGCGAGCGCGAAGAAGATGTTGATGGCGATGGGCTGGATCTGAATGCCGGCGCGGGCCGGAACGGGCGCGACCAGGGCAGTGGTGACGCTGCCTCCGGACGGGTGAAGCGCCGCGGCGGTGATCCGCGTGTTGCCATGGCCGGCGACCCGCCGGTGCCGACCGCGGCGCCGGCAGGGGTCGGTGCGGGCGACCGCTTTGCCGCCCCAGCGCCCACCGCAGCCGAACGCCTGCAGGCCGCACCACGTTCCGCCGAACGCCCGGCCATCGAGGAGGACATTCCTTCCGGCCCGGCGGCACAACGCTCGGCGTTGCATGACAATCTGGCGCTGGCACAGAAGAAGCGGTTCCAGATGATTGAAGCGATGTCCACCTTCGACGCCCAGCCCTACGCACAGGGCATCAGCACGGCCGCACGCGATCCGGCTGCGCTGGAACTGTTGACCGCCATTCCCGACTACAGGATCTCGCAAGCATGATGACGTCCACGACCCCCTCTTCGGCCCCGGCCGAAGGCGCCCCGCGCACCGTTGCCGAAGCCCTGGGCCAGATCGTCTGGCTGCTGTCGCAGTCGCCGCTGCACCGGGAGATGCCGCTCAAAGACCTGGAATGGTCGTTCATGCCACCGATACTGAAGGAGCAGTTCCGGGTGTTCCGGTTTGGCACCCTGCCACCGTTGCCGGGCCTGGACGAAGCAAGCCCGGTGTTTGCCGGACTCACCCGGCAGGCGCTGGAGCAGCTGCCGTTGGGAGTGGCGATCTGGGCCAGCCTGTCCGAGGACGCCGAGCGCAAGCTGGAGCAGGGACAGCGGCTGGAACTGGAGGAGTGGAACAGTGGCGACCGCCTGTGGCTGGTCGAGTTCATCACCCCGTTTGCGCAGCCCGGCAACGGCCTGGCCGAAGCCATGCTGGGTGACCTGCTGACCGGCCCGTTTGCCGGGCGCAGCCTGTCCATGCATCGCACCGACCCGGTGACCGGGCGCCGTGACAGGGTCACGCTCGGAGGGGTGCCGTCGCAGGCGGCCTGATCAGGTAGCTGCCGGAGCGCCTTCCCGCGACCCGGGCGGAGGGCGCGGCCGGCGCCAGGGTGCTCGGTGCTGCCGGGGCGGGTGGTAGAATGCGCCTTTTCTGGCAGTGCCCACCCATGGGCGGCCGGGTATCGGCAACTCCGGCTGTGTGCTATGACAGGCACCGGCCCCCGGACAATGGAATCACTTACCTATGGCGCGCGGCATCAACAAGGTCATCCTGGTCGGCAACCTCGGCAACGACCCGGACGTGAAGTACACCCAGAGCGGCATGGCGATCACCCGCATCAGCCTGGCCACCACCAGCGTCCGCAAGGACAAGGATGGCAACCAGCAGGAACGCACCGAATGGCACCGTGTGGTGTTCTTCGGCAAGCTCGGCGAGATTGCCGGCGAGTACCTGCGCAAGGGCAGCTCGGTCTACGTCGAAGGCAGCCTGCGTTACGACAAGTACACCGGCCAGGACGGCGTGGAGAAGTACTCCACTGATATCGTCGCCGATGAAATGCAGATGCTGGGCGGCCGCGGCGAAGGTGGCGGCGGTGGCGGTGGCGGCAATTACGGCGGCGATCGCCCGCAGCGCCAGCAGGCCCCGCGCCAGGAGTACGGCGGTGGCGGTGGCGGCCAGCGTGGTGGCCAGGGCGGCGGCTATGGCAACCAGGGCGGCAACCAGGGCGGTGGCTACGGCAACCAGGGCGGCAACCAGCGCCCGCAGCCGCAGCAGGCGCCGCCGATGGACGACTTCGCTGACGACGATATTCCGTTCTGATCGAACGCGCGTCTGCAGCAGAAAGGAAAGCCCCGCACATGCGGGGCTTTTCTTTTTCCGCGATGTCATCGCAGTGGTGCCCCGCAGCATCGATTTTCGTGCACTGCGACTTGCAAACAGACAATTTCCTCCCCTATGGTGCAATCGATTGCATTGCGGCAAATCCTCAGCGTTTGATGCCGGTTGGGAGGCCGGAAGGTGGATGTCCATCCCTACGATCAAGCCCAGCCCGTCCCCCGGGCTTACGCGCCGTGATGCGCTGCGTCTCGCGGTGGCCGGCAGCATCGGCCTGGGGGTGGCGGGCGCGCTGCCCGCATTCGCCGCCGATGCACCGCTGAAGGGCCACCTGAAGCACTCCGTGGCCCGCTGGACCTTCCCGCAGCTGTCGGTGGCCCAGCTCTGCCAGACGGTGAAGCGCATCGGCTTCGCCGCCATCGATCTGGTCGGCCCCGAAGACTGGCCCACGCTGAAAGCCCATGGCGTGTACAGCTCGATGTGCAATGGCGCGGAGCTGGGCCTGACCAAGGGTTTCGCCGGCCGCCAGTTCCACGATGAACTGGTGGAGCGCTACACGCGGCATATCGACCTGGTGGCCGATGCTGGCTATCGCAATCTCATCTGCTTCTCGGGCAACCGCAACGGCATGGACCCGCAGGAAGGCATCGCCACTGCCGAGGCCGGGCTCAAGCGCATCCTCGGGCATGCCGAGAAGCGTGGCGTGGTGCTGGTGATGGAGTTGTTGAACTCCCGGGTCGATCATCGCGACTACCTGTGCGACCACTCGGCCTGGGGCGTGGCGTTGTGCCAGCGGCTGGGCTCGGACAACTTCGGCCTGCTCTACGACATCTATCACATGCAGATCATGGAGGGCGACATCATCGCCACCATCGGCAGGCACCACGCATTCTTCAAGCACTACCACACCGCCGGTGTGCCGGGCCGGCATGAGATCGGTGACCAGCAGGAACTCAACTATCCGGCCATCTGTCGCGCGATCCGTGACACCGGCTTCGAGGGGTATCTGGCCCAGGAATTCATGCCTGCCGCGCCGGACCCGGTTGGCTCATTGCGCGAGGCGATCCGCCTCTGCGACGTCTGAAACGATATCCACCCAGGTGAGAAACCCATGGCAGATAATCACTACGACGCCATCGTTGTTGGCTCGGGAATCAGTGGCGGTTGGGCGGCAAAGGAACTGACCGAAAAGGGCCTGAAGGTCCTGATGCTCGAACGCGGGCGCAACATCGAGCACGTCAAGGACTACGTCAATGCGATGAAGGAGGCATGGGATTTCCCCCATCGCAACCGGCCAACGCAGGCGATGAAGGCCGACTTCCCGGTGCTGATGCGCGACTACGGCCTGGCCGAGAACCTGGAAGGGATGTGGGCCAACGAGCAGGAATCGCCCTATATCGAGACCAAGCGGTTCGACTGGTTCCGCGGCTACCACGTCGGCGGCCGCTCGCTGATGTGGGGCCGCCAGAGCTATCGATTCTCCGACCTGGATTTCGAAGCGAACCTCAAGGACGGCATCGCCACCGACTGGCCGATCCGCTATGCCGACATCGCGCCCTGGTATGACCATGTGGAGAAATTCGCCGGTATCGCCGGCACACGCGAAGGTCTGGATGTGCTGCCGGACGGTGAGTTCCTGCCGCCGATTCCGTTGAACATCGTCGAGAAGGATGTGGCTGCGCGGATCAAGAAGGCGTTTGGCGGAACGCGGCACCTGATCCACTCGCGCACCGCCAACATCACCCAGCCGATGCCCGAGCAGGGCCGCGTCAACTGCCAGTACCGCAACAAGTGCATCCTGGGCTGCCCGTTCGGTGCCTACTTCTCGACGCAGGCGGCGACGCTGCCGGCGGCGATGAAGACCGGCAACCTGACACTGCGGCCGTTCTCGATCGTCAAGGAAGTGCTCTACGACAAGGACCGCAAGCGCGCGCGCGGCGTGGAGGTCATCGACGCCGAAACCGGGCAGACCTACCAGTACACCGCCAAGGTCATTTTCCTCAATGCGTCGTCGTTCAACTCGACCTGGCTGCTGATGAACTCGGCCACCGATGTATGGGACGGCGGGCTGGGCTCCTCCTCGGGCGAACTGGGACACAACGTGATGGACCATCACTTCGGTGCCGGCGCCTCAGGCCGCGTCGAGGGCTACGAGGACAAGTACTACTTCGGGCGTCGCCCCTGTGGTTTCTACATTCCCCGCTTCCGCAACATCGCCGCGGAAAAGCGCGGCTACCTGCGTGGGTTCGGCTACCAGGGCGGTGCCAGCCGCACCGGCTGGTCGCGCGAGATCGCCGAACTGAACATCGGTGCCGACCTGAAGGAGGCGCTGACCGTGCCCGGTGACTGGCGCATCGGCATGACCGGTTTCGGCGAGATGCTGCCGCACCACGACAACACCATCCGCCTGGACCGTGAGCGCAAGGATAAGTGGGGGCTGCCGGTGCTGGCGATGGACGTTGCCATGCGCGCCAACGAGCTGGCCATGCGCAAGGACATGGCTGCCGATGCCGCCGAGATGCTGGAGGCGGCCGGGGTCAAGGACGTGAAGATGCACGACAACGACTACGCGCCGGGCAAGGGCATCCACGAAATGGGAACCGCACGCATGGGCCGTGACCGGAAGAGCTCGGTACTGAACGCGCACAACCAGGTCTGGGACGCGCCCAACGTCTACGTGACCGACGGTGCCTGCATGACCTCCAGCGCCTGCGTGAACCCCTCACTGACCTACATGGCCTTGACCGCGCGCGCCGCCGACCACGCCGTGCGCGAACTGAAAGCGGGGAACCTGTGATGGATCGGCGCGAACTGCTGAAGATGATCGTGGCCGCCACCGGAGCGGCGATGGTGGGCTTGCCAGCGCTGGTGCACGGGCAGGGGGCGGCTGCACCCACACAGGTCCATTTTTCCGACGCCGATGTCGGCATGCTCGATGAGATCGCCGAGACCATCCTGCCGCGGACCCGGACGCCAGGGGCGAAGGACGCCGGCGCCGGCGCATTCATGGCGACGTTCGTCAGCGACTGCTACACCGCCCGGCAGCAGGCCACGTTCCGCGCCGGGCTGGCTGACATCGACAAACGCGCCGGCGGCCGCTTCGTCTCACTCACATCGGAGGCCCGCACCGAACTGCTGCGTGTTCTGGACGCGGAGGCCGGGGCGCGCCCTGCCGAGGTGACCGAGACCGGCACCGCCGAGGAGGGCGAAGCAATGCCGCATTACTTCACGATGATCAAGCAGTTGGCCATCTTCGGCTTCTTCACCTCCAAGGTCGGTGCGACCGGGGTGCTGCAGTACGTTGCCGTGCCAGGGCGCTACGACGGCGATCTGGCCTATGTTCCCGGTACCCCTGCATGGGGGACCAGCTGATGGAACGCACCATGAGGATCAAGCCTCTATGGATCGCCGCTGGGGTGTTCGCCGCTGCACCTGCGTTCGCGCAGGCCGCTGCCGATCCTGCGCGTGATCCGAAGAAGACCGAAGTGTGGTCACCCGTGCCGGCGATCGTGGCCACGCCGGCGGGCGCCGCGCCTTCCGACGCGATCGTGCTGTTCGATGGCAAGGATCTTTCGCGCTGGGAGTCCGAGCAGGGCGGGCGGGTGCCCTGGACCGTCGCCGACGGCGCGATGACCGTGGTGCCGGGCAGCAAGGGCATCCGCACCCGGCAGGGCTTCTGCGATGTGCAGCTGCATGTCGAGTGGCGCACGCCGGTCGAAACCCAGGGCTTCGATGGCCAGAACCGCGGCAACAGCGGCATCTTCCTGCAGGGACTGTACGAGCTGCAGGTGCTCGACAGCTACAACAACCCGACCTACGCCAACGGCCAGGCCGGCTCGATCTACAAGCAGGCCCTGCCGTTGGTGAATGCCTCACGGGCGCCGGGGCAGTGGCAGGCCTACGACATCATCTGGAAGGCCCCGCGCTTCTCGCCGGGCGGCGGGCTCGTCTCGCCCGCGCGCATCACCGTGCTGCACAACGGCGTGCTGGTGCAGGACGACACCGTGCTGGCGGGCAAGACCGAGTACATCGGCGCACCGTCGTACTCGCCCCATGCCTGCGCGCCGCTCTATCTGCAGGAGCACGATTCGAAGGTCAGCTACCGCAACATCTGGGTGCGCGAGCTGTAAAGCCGACCGACTACTTCGCCAGGTAACTGGTGATGTCGTCGATCTCCTGCTGCGACAGCTGTGGAAACGGCGGCATCAGTCCGCCGCCTTTCCGGATCTTGTCCTTGATCTGCGCGCCATCCAGGCGCTTGCCGATATCGGTGAGCGCGGGGAACGCCCCCGGCATGCCGGCGCGATCCGCACCATGACAGGCGGTGCAGTTCGCGCTGTAGAGCTTGGCGCCGGCAGCCGGATCGTCCTTGCTCCACCCGGTGGTCGCAAGCGTTGCGCCGCACAGCATCACCGCCAGTTTCAGTATCGTCTTCAAGCGAGTCTCCTTCGCGGGCTAGCGCTGTGCGCCGGCTGGCGGGCTGACAGTCAGGTGTTCACGCAGGTAGTCCGCGCCGGTCTGGATCACCTTGGCCGGATCGCGCGGCTGGTCGTGCTCGAGGATGTACCACTGCACGCCGGCGGCGGATGCGGCCGGCAGGATCGCGTTCCAGTCCAGGACGCCCTGGCCGACGGCGGCGAATCCACCTTCGTCCTCGGCCTGGCCCTTGGGCGCATTGTCCTTGGCGTGCACCGCGAACAGGCGGCCGCGGAACTTGCCCAGCATCACGGCCGGGTCGTGGCCGGCGCGTGCCACCCAGGCCAGGTCCAGCTCGGTCTGCAGGTCGGGTCCGGCGGCGGCAAACAGCCGTTCCAGGCCGGTCGTTCCGTTGACCTCGGCCAGTTCGAAGTCGTGGTTGTGGTAGGCCAGGCGCATGCCCTTGGCGCGCATCTGTCTGGCGAGGCGGCCCAGCTCCTGGCCCAGTGCGGTCCAGCCCGCCGCATCGGTCGGCCGGTCCTTCGCATCCAGGTAAGGCACCACGAGGGTGGTGTTGCCGATCGAGCGGTTGAAGGCCACCACGCCGTCCAGGTCCCGGCGCAGTTCGGCCAGCGCCACGTGCGACGAGATGGCCCTGATTGAATACCGGTCCAGCAGCTGCTTGAGTTCGCTGGCGCTGACGCCCTGCGTGCCGACTGTTTCCACTGCATGTACGCCGGCGTCGTGGACGATCTTCAACTGCTGGTCGAGCGATCCGGCATTGCGCAGCGAGTACATCTGCACCGCAATGGGCTTCTGCGCGGCGACGGCTTGCCCTGCAAAGGCGGGCAGGGCAGCCATCAGCAGAAGTGCGAGCGCTGCGGTTCGGCGGACAGGGGCTTTCATCAGGCGTTCCTCCCGGGGTTCAGTCGATGGTGGTCCAGGCGCGCGTCCTGGCCGATGCGATGACGCGATCAACGATCCGCGCTGAGCGCACGCCGTCGTCGAAGGTCGGCAGGCCCTCGGCGCGTTCGCCGTCGATGGCGCGATAGGTGTCGGCGACAAATGCATCGAAGCATGCGCTGTAGCCCTGTGCGTGCCCGGCCGGCAGCACCGACAACCGCCGCTGATCGGCACTTCCCGCGCTCGGGCCGCGCACGAAGATTTCCTCGCGCTGGTCGGGCCGGCCGATCCACAACCGCTCTGCATCTTCCTGGTTGAAGGCCACGCTGGCGCGGGCACCATCGATCTCGAACCAGAGCCGATTGTGCCGCCCGGCCGAGACCTGGCTGGTCGTCAACGATGCCAGCGTGCCGGCGCCGGTCCTGAACAGGGCCATCGCCACATCTTCGCTGGCCACCGTCTGCAGCGTGCCGCCGGCGGCCGGGGCGCTGAAGCTCTGCGCGGTGCCGGCGCCGCGCTCGCTGATCACGGTGTCGAACGCCGCGCTGACCTCGGTGAAGCGTTCGCTGCTGACCCATTCCACCAGATCGCACCAGTGCGAGCCGATGTCGGCGAACACGCGGGAGGCACCCCCCAGTGCCGGGTCCACGCGCCAGTTGTTGCTGGCCGGGTCCAGCAGCCAGTCCTGCAGGTAGCTGCCGTGGATCAGGTGCAACGGTCCCAGTTCGCCCTGTGCAATGCGCGCGCGCGCCTCGCGCACCACAGGATGGTAGCGGTAGACGAAGGGAATCGTGGCGACAAGGCCGCGCGAGGCGGCCAGCGCCGCCAGCGCCTGCGCATCGGCCAGGGTGGTGGCCAGCGGCTTCTCGCAGATCACGTGCTTGCCCGCTTCCAGCACGGCTTGTGCCATCGGCCGGTGCAGGTGGTTGGGCGTGCAGATGTGCACGACCTGCACCTGTGGATCGGCGATGACCTCTTCGATATCCCGATAGGCGCGCGCGACATTCCACGAATGCGCAACCTCGCGTGCACGGTCCAGTGAAGAGCCGGCAACACCGCAGATCCGGGCACCGGCCAGCAGCGCCGCACGGCGGTGCACGGCGCCGATCATGCCGGTTCCGATGATGGCGATTCCAGGTGTTGGCATCGGCAAGCGTCCTCAGGGAGGGGAGGGGGCGGCAGCAGCGACCGGCCGGTCGCGGAACAGCAGCAGGAACGCGATCAGCACGACCAGTGCAACAGCGGCCGGGAACAGCCAGATCTGCTGCCAGTCCGGCCCTGCTGCGGTGGTGAAGTGCTCCACCACCGCGCCGGACAGGAAGGTGCCGATCAGCATGCCCACGCCATAGGTGGCCAGGGTGATGAAGCCCTGTGCACTGCTGCGCGCGTCGGGGCCGGCATGTGCATCGGTATAGATCTGGCCGGTAACGAAGAAGAAGTCGTAGCAGATGCCGTGCAGCACGATGCCGATCACCAGCAGCGAGAAGCCGCTGCCGGCATCGCCGAAGGCGAACAGGGCATAGCGCAGCACCCACGCGGCCATGCCAACGGCCAGCATCGTTTTCACCCCCAGCCGCACGAACAGGAACGGCATGGCGAGCATCAACAGCACTTCGGACACCTGGCCCAGCGATTGCAGGCCGGCAGCGCCACGTACGCCGAGGTCATTGAGGTAGGGGTTGGTGAAGTTGTAGTAGAACGCCAGCGGGATGCAGATGGCGATGGAGGCCAGGAAGAACACCAGGTACGAGCGCGACTTCAGCAGCCGCAGCGAATCCAGCCCCAGGATCTGCCCCAGCCCCGCGTCGCGCTGCCGGGCCAGCGGCGGCGTGTGCGGCAGGGTGAACGCGTAGAGCCCCAGCACCAGCGATGCCACGGCCGCCATCTGGAAGGTGAGTTCGAGCCGGTGTGCCTGTTCCCAACCCAGCCAGCCGATCAGCACACCGGCCACGATCCAGCCGATGCTGCCGGCCACGCGCACCAGCGGGAACTGCTTTTCCGGCGACTGCATGTGGCGCATCGCCACGCTGTTGGCCAGCGCCAGTGTCGGCATGAACAGCAGCATGTAGCCCATCACGCAGGCGGAGAACGTGCTGAAGCTGCTCGCGGTGGAGGCCAGCCAGAGCAGCACCGCGCCGGCCAGGTGCAGCACCGCCAGGATGCGCTGCGCGGCGAAGTAGCGGTCTGCGATCAGCCCGACCAGGAACGGCGCGACGATCGCACCGATCGACTGGCTGAGGAAGGCGGTGGCCACCTGGCTCGCGCTGGCCTGCAGCGGGCCCTGCACCAGGTAGGTGCCCAGGGTCACGAACCAGGCGCCCCAGATGAAGAACTGCAGGAACATCATCGCGCCCAAGCGCGACATGGCGTGCGTCATGGCTTGCCCTCCCGGGGCGGTAATGGCTCAGATTCCCAGCATGCGGTGCAGAGAAGCGGTGTCGGTGCCGCTGTCGGCGAAGTCGTCGAAAGCGCGTTCGGTCACACGGATAATGTGGTCGCGGATGAAGGCCACGCCCTCGCGTGCGCCGTCTTCCGGGTGCTTCAGGCAGCACTCCCATTCGAGCACGGCCCAGCCCGGGAAGTCGTACTGCGCGAACTTCGAGAAGATCGCCTTGAAGTCGATCTGGCCATCGCCCAGCGAGCGGAACCGCCCCGGGCGATCGATCCAGTCCTGGTAGCCGCCATACACGCCGCTGCGCGCGCTGGGGCGGTACTCGGCATCCTTGACGTGGAAGATGCCGATGCGGTCGTGATAACGATCGATGAAGCCGAGGTAGTCCAGCTGCTGCAGCAGCAGATGGCTGGGGTCGTACAGGATCTTCGCGCGTGGATGCTGGTCGACCACCTCGAGGAAACGCTCGAAGGTTGCGCCGTCGTGCAGGTCTTCGCCCGGGTGGATTTCGAAACACAGATCGACGCCGCAGGCATCGAACGCATCGAGGATGGGCCGCCAGCGGCGGCCGAGTTCGGCGAAGGCTTCTTCCACCAGGCCGTGGGGGCGCTGCGGCCAGGGGTAGAAGTAGGGCCAGGCCAACGCGCCGGAGAAGGTGGCATGCGCGCTCAGCCCGAGGTTCCGGCTGGCCTGGGCCGCCAGCAGCAGCTGCTCTACCGCCCAGGCCTGCCGCGCCTCCGGATCGCCGCGCTTGTCCGCCGGCGCAAAGCCGTCGAACAGGCTGTCGTAGGCGGGGTGGACGGCCACCAGCTGCCCTTGCAGGTGGGTGGACAGCTCGGTGATCTGCAGCCCGTGCCCGGCCAGCATGCCGGCGATGTCATCGCAGTAGGTCTGGCTGCGCGCGGCCTCGGCCAGATCGAACAGGTGGGGCGCGTTGGTGGGGACTTGTACGCCAGAATAGCCCAGGCCCGCGGCCCAGCCGGCCAGCGTGTCCAGTCGATCAAAAGGAGCTGTGTCGCCGATGAACTGCGCCAGGAACAGCGCGGGACCCTTGAGCGTCTTCAAGAGGATTCGCCCTCGATGCAATCGATTGCATTATCCTAGCAGGGGCGCACGCAGGAGCTGTTGTGCACTGCACAGCGGAGAGGACTAACGCCATGGCCACCATCTACGACATTGCAAAGCACGTCGGCGTCTCCGCCGGCACCGTGTCGCGCGCGCTTTCGCGGCCGGACAAGGTACTGCCGGCCACGCGCACCCGCATCGAGCAGGCCGCCGCCGCGCTGGGCTATGTGCCCAACACGGTCGCGCGGACGCTCAAGACCCAGCGCAGCGGCAAGATCCTGGTCACCGTGCCGGACATCGCCAACCCGTTCTTCGCGCAGATCCTGCAGGGTGCCGAAGACGCCGCGCAGGCGCTCGGCTACGCGGTATTGCTGGGCGATACCCAGGACCAACCCGACCGCGAGGAGCGCTACGCACAGATGCTCCGTCGCAACGAGGCCGACGGCATGATCGTGCTCGGGCATCGCCTGCCGCCCACCGCACGCGCCATCGTCGAGCAGCAGGGGGCCGCCGCACCGGTGGTCAATGGCTGCGAGTTCGACCCGGCGCTCGGGCTGCCCAGCGTCCACATCGACAATGCGGCCGCCGCACGCGCGGTGATGGAACACCTGTATGCGCTGGGCCACGAGCGGATCGCCGTGGTCGGCGGGCCGCCCGACAACCCGCTGCACCAGCAGCGCCTGGAAGGAGTGCGGGCTGCCGCCAGGGCGCGCGGGCGCCTGCGCCAGCTGAACATCGTGCCGGGCGATTTCTCGGTCGATTCCGGCCATGCCGCGGCGACGGCGCTGCTGGCCGCCACGCCCGCACCGACGGCGATCTTCTGCTTCAGCGACCAGATGGCGCTGGGGGCCCTGGCGGCCTGCCGCGATCTGGGCATCCGCGTACCCGATGACCTGTCCATCGTCGGCTTCGATGATCTGGCTTCGTCGCGTTACCTCACGCCGCCGCTGACCACCATCCGGCAACCGATGCGGGAAATCGGCGAGCGCGCGGTCAACCTGCTGCTGGCCATCATCGAGCGTGCCGATGTGCCGCTTCAGCAGACGCTGGAGTTCAGCCTGATGGTGCGGGGCTCGACGGCCGCGCCACGGCGCGGGTGAGGGCGGGGCGCACGATCATCGCCTGCGCTCGTACCAGCGTTGCGACGCATTGACGATGCGGACCACCGACAGCATCACCGGTACCTCGATCAGCACGCCGACCACCGTCGCCAGTGCTGCACCGGAATGCACGCCGAACAGGCCCACCGCGGTCGCGACGGCCAGTTCGAAGAAGTTGCTGGCGCCGATCAGCGCCGACGGACCGGCCACGCAATGGGCAACGCCCAGCTGCCGGTTCAACAGGTAGGCCAGCCCTGCGTTGAAGTACACCTGGATCAGGATCGGCACCGCGATCAGCGCGATGACCAGCGGCTGCTGCACGATCTGGCGGCCCTGGAAGCCGAACAACAGCAGCAGGGTCAGCAGCAGCGCGGCCAGCGACAGCGGGCCGAGCGCGCGCAGCACGGCCTGCAGGCCGTCCTGGCCACGACGCGCCAGCAGCATGCGGCGCAGCACTGCGGCAGCGATCACCGGCGCGATGATGTACAGGCCCACCGACAGGATCAGCGTATTCCACGGCACGCTGATGGCCGACAGGCCCAGCAGCAACGCCACCACCGGCGCATAGGCCACCACCATGATCGCGTCGTTCAGCGCCACCTGGCTCAGCGTGAAGTTGGCATCGCCGCGGCACAGGTTGCTCCACACGAACACCATCGCCGTGCACGGCGCTGCCGCCAGCAGGATCAGGCCGGCGATGTAGCTGTCGGCCTGCCCCGGCGGTAGCCAGCCGGCGAAGGCATGGCGCAGGAACAGCCAGCCCAGCAGCGCCATCGAGAACGGCTTGACTGCCCAGTTGATGAACAGCGTCACGCCGATGCCCTTCCAGTGCTGGCCGACCTGGCGCATCGCGCCGAAGTCGACCTTCAGCAGCATCGGGATGATCATCAGCCAGATCAGCACCGCCATCGGCAGGTTGACGTTGGCCACTTCGGTGCGCGCCAGCGCGGCAAATGCAGTGGGCAGGAAATGGCCCAGTGCGGTGCCCGCCGCGATGCACAATGCGACCCACAAGGTGAGGTGGCGTTCGAAGCGCCCCATCGGAGCGGGACGGCTCATGCGTGCGGGTCCGCGGGCTGCACGAAACCGATCCGGTCCAGGGCGTGTTTCAGTTCACCGCGATCGTTCCAGGTAGCGGCCGGCAGGGCCAGCAAGGCGAGCAGCCGGGCCTTCACGATGGCATGGGCCTGGGCAAATGCTTGGGCCTTGTCGGCGTCGCTGCCTTCGACCGCGGCCGGATCCGGCAGGCCCCAGTGCGTGCGCAGGAAATCGCCGAACACCACCGGGCAGGTTTCCGCCGCAGCGGCGTCGCAGACGGTGATCACCAGGTCCATCGGTGCGGCATGGGCGAACACATCCCAGGATTTGCTGTGCAGCCCGGCGGTGGCGATGCCGTCGGCCTGCAGCTGGGCGATGGCGAACGGATTGACCTGGCCGGTCGGCTGGCTGCCGGCACTGAAGACCTCGAAGCGATGCCCGGCCCACGCCCGCAGGGTGGCTTCGGCGAGCACGCTGCGGGCGGAATTGCCGGTACACAGGAACAGCACGCGTAGGGGGTTCACAAGGAGATCTCCGTTCAGCAGGCGCAGTCGGGCGCGTTGGGGCTGCAGCCCGGCGCGGGTGAGCCGGCACAGCAGTTGTGGGTGAGGTAATCGATCAGGCCGGTCATGGCGTTGAAGTTGGCGCGGTAGCAGACGTTGCGGCCCTGGCTCTGGCTTTCCACCAGGCCGGCCTGCAGCAGTTCCTTCAGGTGGAAACTCATCGTGGCCGGTGGCACCTGCAGGATCGAGGCGATGTCGCCGGCCATGCGCCCAGCGGGCCCGGCTTCGATCAGCAGGCGGAAGGCGGCCAGGCGGGTGGCGTGGCCGAGGGCGGTGAGGGCTGCGATTGCATTCTTTGTTTCCATATTTCTAGAATAATCGAATGAATAAGCCGATCTCAAGTACCGCACTGCCGAATCTGCTCGAAGCTGCCCTTCCGCCGCCCGACCCCGCTCTGCTGGCCGCCGGCGATGCCGGGCCTCCCAGGATCCTGCTGCTGTATGGCTCGCTGCGGCCAGAATCGTTCAGCCGCAAGCTGGCACTGGAGGCCGAGCGCGTGCTGCGCCATCTCGGCTGCCAGACGCGGGTGTTCGACCCGCACGGGTTGCCGATGCTGGACAGCACCGACAAGCACCACCCGGAGGTGCAGCGCCTGCGTGCGTGGTCGCTGTGGGCGGAGGGCCACGTGTGGATCAGTCCGGAACGCCACGGCACGGTGACCGGCGTGTTCAAGAACCAGATCGACTGGTTGCCGCTGGAGGAGGGCGGGATGCGTCCTACCCAGGGCAGGACGCTGGCGGTGATGCAGGTCAGCGGGGGCTCGCAGTCGTTCAACACCGTCAACACGCTGCGTGTACTGGGGCGCTGGATGCGCATGCTGACCATTCCCAACCAGTCCTCGGTGGCCAAGGCCTGGCAGGAGTTTGACGAAGACGGACGGATGAAACCCTCCGCGTTCTATGACCGGGTGGTGGATGTGATGGAGGAGCTGGTCAAATTCACCCTGCTGACACGCGGTCGGTCGGATTACCTGGTGGATCGCTACAGCGAACGCAAGGGCAATCAGCAGGCGGCCGTGCTCGCCAGCGCTTCGGGAGCGGATGCAGCGAAGTAGTTCTACTGCGTCCGATGCCACCTTGATCCCGAATTGACGCAAAGCTGTCAGACTCGTTGCACGCCGCCCGCCAGGGCCGTAGTGGAACGTGCGATCACGCAGGGGGGTCGTCAATGCCTTACTTCACCGACTCGACGGAAGTGGCGGTCGAAGGCATTGGCGCGGCCCGGCGCATCGGCTGGATGCGCTTCGTCGGCAACGGGCTGGGTGCGGTTCCCATCGCCTCGATCATCCTCGAGCGCCAGGATGGCGCGCTGGCCTGGGTCCTGCTGCTGCTCAACGCGTTGGCCTGGCCGGCGCTGGCGCTGCTGCTGACCCATCGTTCGCGCCAGCCGGCGGTGGTCCAGTTCCGCTGCATGGTGGCCGATTCCCTCTTCGGCGGCGGCTGGATCGCTTTCATGGGCCTCAGTGCGGTGCCCAGTGCACTGTTCGCCGCGTTGCTGGTGGCCGACAAGATCGCCGCCGGCGGCGTGCGCCTGGCACTGCGCGCAACGCTGGCGCTGGTGCTGGGTTTCGCGCTCACCTGGTGGGCGCTGGGGTTCCCGTATCAACCGGTGTCGTCGCAGCGCACGATCGTGCTCAGCGTGCCCTTCCTGTTTGTCTACGGCATCGGGCTCAGCATCCTCAGCTGGCAGCTGGCGCGCCGGGTGAAATCACAGAACCGGCAGCTGCAGCGGTTGAGCCGGATGGATCCACTGGTTGAACTGGCCAACCGTGGTTTCCTGATCGTGCGCGCGCAGCAGGCGCTGGACCGCGCACAGGGGCAGGGGCGCTTCGCCTGCCTGTTGATGCTGGACGTGGACGATTTCAAGCACATCAACGATTCCCATGGCCACCGCGCCGGGGACGAAGTACTGCGCCACATCGCCGCCACCCTGCGCAGCTTCGCCCGGCCCGGCGATACGCCCGCGCGGCTGGGCGGCGACGAGTTCGTAGTACTGCTGCATGACTGTGCGCCGGTGGATGCGATGCACGTAGCCGAGCGCGTCCGGCTGCGCCTGCTGGAGGCGGCCCGGCAGGCCACCCCGGGGGTCGAGTTCAGCGTCAGCATCGGCATCGCGGCCACCCCCCGGGGCGGCAGCGTGGAGGACTGGCTGGCGCTGGCCGACCGCGCCCTTTACCACGCCAAGCGGCAGGGCAAGAACACCGCCAGCTACGGCGAATGAGGCCACCTGCACCTCATCGCTACCGGTCCGTGGCTGGCCCGGTGGCGGTTCAGCCTGCACGCGGCATTGCGCCGGCAATCCTCTACCATGGGCCACCCTGCCCGGACGTACCGCCATGCAAGACGCTCTCGTTGCCCAGCCCAAGCCCCCCGTTGCACGGATCGCGGCCTGGTTGATGATGCTGCTGGGCATGTGGCTGGCGCTGAAACTGGGGCTGGTGGTGACGCTGTTGTCGGGCCTGCTGGTGTTCCAGCTGACCCATGTGCTGGCCTCCACGGTGGAGGGCCGGCTGCCACCGGGACGGGCGCGGGCGATCGCGGTGATCCTGCTATCCGCCGTGATCATCAGTGCATTGGTCCTGGCCGGGATCGGCATCGCCTCGTTCTTCCGCACCGAGACCGGTGGCCCGGACGCGCTGCTGGGGCACCTGATGGAGATCCTCAACAGTTCGCGCCACCAGGTACCGGCACTGTTGCAGCCCTATATTCCCGAAGACATGCCGGCATTGCGTGCGGCGCTCAATGAGTGGGCGGCCGAACACCAGCGCCAGCTGGGTGTGGCCGGCACCTCGGCGGTGCAGGTGGGCGTGCGCATCCTGATCGGCATGGTGCTCGGCGCCATGATCGCGCTGTACGACGAGCTGCCGCTGCCGAAGATGGGGCCGCTGGCGCAGGAACTGATCGGCCGTACCAGCCGCCTGGCCACCGCGTTCCGCCAGGTGGTGTTCGCGCAGGTCAAGATCTCGCTGCTCAACACGGTGTTCACCGGCATTTTCCTGCTGGGCGTGCTGCCGCTGTTCGGCGTGCACCTGCCGCTGTCCAAGACCCTGGTGCTGATCACCTTCCTGGCCGGCCTGCTGCCGGTGGTGGGCAACCTCATCTCCAACACGGTCATCACCATCGTCGCGCTGTCGGTCTCGTTCTATGTGGCAGTGGCCGCGCTGCTGTACCTGATCGTGATCCACAAGCTGGAGTACTTCCTCAACGCACGCATCGTTGGTGGCGAGATCCAGGCCCGTGCCTGGGAGCTGCTGCTGGCGATGCTGGTGATGGAAGCGGCGTTCGGCCTGCCGGGCCTGGTCGCCGCGCCGGTGTTCTATGCCTACGTCAAGCGCGAACTGGTGGATCAGCGCTGGATCTGATCCGCTGTGACGTGGTCCGGCTGATCCACTGATCCACATGCAGGGGGCTACATCGATGGGTCGCAGGGCATCGCCAATCAGTCTGCAGACATGGCTCTGGATACTGGGCGGCCTGTTCGTGCTGTGCACGCTGCCATTGATGGCCATCGCGCTGGTGCAGGGGACGCAGCGCTTCGTTGAAGCCGAGACCAACCTGGTCAGCCTGCGCCAGCTGCGCCAGACCTTCGAGCTGGCCAATCTGATCTCGGCCGAGCGTGGCCCGGCCAACAGCCTGCTCGGCGCAGACCCGGCCGACGCAGGCACGCACGCGCGATTGGCCGCGCAGCTGGCGGCGGCACGGCAACGGGTGGATGCCGCGCTGCTGCAGCTCGATGCGGTCTTCGGGGCCGACCCTGGGGAGGTGGATGGCCAGGGCATGCTGGCCGATGCACGGCGCCGGCTGTCCTCGGCGCGCGCTGCGGTGGACCAGATCGTGGCACGACCACGCGATGCGCGGCGGGTGGAAGAGGTGGAGCGTGCGATCAACAGCATGTTCGCCGTGGTCGATCGTCTGCACCTGCTGACCTCGGCACAGATCAACGCGCTGGTGCGCGCCGACCGCGAGGCTGCCATCCCGGCGATGCAGGGCCAGGTGCTGATCGACCTGCGCGAACACGGTGGCCGGCTGGCCTCCAACGTGATGGCGCCGGTGGCGGTACCCGGCGCGTGGCGCGATGAGCAGGTGCGTGCCGCGTTGCAGACCGAAGGCCGCCTGCTCGAGCTGTGGCATCTGGCAGGCAGCCATGAGTCGGTGTTCCGCAGCGACCCGACGCTGTCCTGGCATTGGGACATGGCGCGACGGCAGTTTTTCGGCGAGTCGCTGCCGATGATCGAGCAGCTGATCGAGGAGGGGCGGCGCGGCCGCCCACCGCCGTGGACCGCGGCCGAGTTCACCACGCGCTACGTACCGACGCTGCGTTCGCTGGAGGAACTGCGCGACGGCTATCTGCGGGTGTCGATCGATCGCTTCGAGCACGCCCGCAACCGCGAGGTGACACGGCTGGGGGTGCTGGTCGCCACCGCGCTGGGTACGCTGCTGGTGTTGGGCGGCGCCCTGCGCATCGCCCATCGGCAGATCCTGCGCCCGCTGCTGCAGGCGCAGAAGCAGGTGATCCAGATCGCCTCGGACACGCCCGGTCCCGAGCAGTACGCCACCCATCCACTGGCCGAGATGCAGCGCCTGTTCGATGCCATCGAAGTGCTGCGCGGGAGCTCGCGTGAACGCTCGGCGCTGACCAGTGAACTGCGCCAGCTGGCCGGCACCGATGAACTGACCGGGCTGTTGAACCGGCGCGCGCTGGAAGAAAGGGTGCAGCGGCGCCATGCCGAAGGAGGCGTGGACGCCGTAGTGATCCTGCTGGACGTGGACCGCTTCAAGGCCATCAACGATGGCCATGGCCACGATGCCGGCGACGCGGTGCTGGTACAGGTGGCCCGATTGCTGCAGCGTCATCTGCGCCGCAGCGACAGCATTGCCCGCTACGGCGGCGAGGAATTCCTGGTGCTGCTGGCCGACGGTGACCTGGCCGCCGGCCGGCAGCTGGCCGAATCGCTGCGCGTGGCCCTGCGCCAGCTCGATATTGCGGTGGCCGGTGATGACGTGCTGCGGGTGACCGCCAGCTTTGGCGTTGCGCAGGGCGGTACCGATGCGCTGGGCTGGCGGGCCCTGCTGCGCGCTGCCGACGCGGCGATGTACCAGGCCAAGGCGCAGGGCCGTGATCGGGTGCGGGTGGCCGGCGGTGGACGTGGTGGACGCTGAGGCCGGCGTTCATCCCCGGCGCACGCGCCGGACCCTAGACTGGCCGCCCCGGACGTTGCAGGAGCTGGACATGATCATGCGCCCCCTCCTGGCTGCCATGCTGCTGGCCGGCGTGCTGGCTGGCTGCAGCACGCCCTCGCAGACGTCGGCCGATGAGCCGCACCCGCCCACCCTGGGCGCCGGCCTGAGCCCGGTGCCGGCCTTCACCGGCGGCGGTGCCGGCTGGCGCATCGAGATCGCGTCCACCGGCAAGGGCAACCACGATGCCAGCCTCAGCGCAGATGGCCGCACCCATACCGGCATGCTGCGCTATCTGGGCCAACCCGCCGATGCACCCAGTACGCTGATCGTGCTCAACGGTGAGCTGGGCAGGCAGCCGGCCATCGTCGAGATCAAGCGCGAGCCGTGCCGCAATGCCGAGGGCGTGGATACACAGGCCAGCGTGCAGGTGACGATGGAAGGGCAACCGCAGCGCCGCGGCTGCGGCCACCTGGCGGTGTACTGAGCCGGCATGGGCCATGCTTGATATCCCCACCCTGCACACCGCACGCCTACGGCTGCGCCCGCAACGACTGGACGACTTCGGCGTCTATGCCGCGTTCCTGGCCTCGCCGCGCGCACGCGGCATGGGCGGTCCGTTTGGCGAAGTGGCGGCCTGGGGCCAGTTCTGCCATGACCTGGCCAGCTGGCACCTGTTCGGCCACGGCGCGCTGATGATCGAGCGCAGCGACAGTGGCGCCTGCATCGGCCAGGTCGGCATCAATCACGGCCCGCTGTTCCCGGAAAAGGAACTGGGCTGGTTGCTGTACGACGGCCACGAAGGCCAGGGCTTTGCCACCGAAGCGGCCGGCGCGCTGCGCGACTGGGCATTCGTGGTGGTGCAGCTGCCGACCCTGGTCAGCTACATGGCGCCGGACAATGTCGCCTCGCAGGCAGTGGCAAAGCGCCTGGGCGGCGTGCTCGATGCGCAGGCCACGCGCAGCGACGCGCAGGATCTGGTGTACCGCTACCCCGCGGGGTAGCGCCGGCAGCTGGCCGGCATCATCACGTGAGCCGCCCTCCCGTGCTGCAGGTACCATGTCGGAGGGAATGCCTTCGATTCAGTTTTTCACGCCGGTTGTGATATATCGTTTATCGATAAATCCACCCCGGGGCGGCGAGGCCACCCCAATGCCGGAGGCCGCTTGACCGCTCGTCCCGCCCGCGCCACTGCCGCGCGAGGCTTGTTCACCCTGGCCCTGGCCGCCGTACAGGCGGTCCGTGCGATGTGCTGGCTGGGCATCCTGGCCGCCCTGCTGGCCGTGCCGCTGGTCGCCCATGATCGTCGCTGGCTGCTCGACAGCGTGCATGACACCGCTGCGGCGGCCGCGCACGGCAGCGACCTGTTCCTGCATTTCTGCCTGGGGCTGGGCGCGATCATTGCGCTGCTGGTGCTGTGCCTGCTGTTCCTGCGTCACCTGCTGCGGCTGCTGAAGTCGGCCGCGCGTGAGCGTCCGTTCACCCACGCCAATGCACAGCGCCTGCAGCACATGGCCTGGCTGATGCTGGCCATGGAACTGCTGTCGATCCTGATCGGGGCCTACGCGGCCTGGATGGGGCCGGACTTCACCTGGATGGAAGTCGGCGGCGGCATGTCGATCACCGGCCTGGTGGCGGTACTGATGCTGTTCGTGCTGGCGCGGGTGTTTGCCGTGGGCGCGGCGATGCGTGACGACCTGGACGGTGTGATCTGATGGGCGCGCGCTGATGGCGATCATCATCACCTTGGACCGCATGCTGCAGGAGCGGGGCATGACCCTGTCCGAGCTGGCGGCGCGCATCGATATCACTCTGGCGAACCTGTCGATCCTGAAGACCGGCAAGGCGCGCGCCATCCGCTTTTCCACCCTGGATGCCATCTGCCGGGAGCTGCAATGCACGCCCGGCGACCTGCTCGGGCATGACCCGGCGCAGGTGCAGGATGGTGACTGAGTGGCTTTCCCTTTTTCCTCCCCACTGACGAAACGGACCTGAAATGGAATGGTTGGCTGACCCCTCGATCTGGATGGGCCTTGCAACCCTGGTCGTGCTGGAGATCGTGCTCGGCATCGACAACCTGGTGTTCATCGCGATCCTGGCCGACAAGCTGCCGCCGCACCAGCGCGACCGCGCGCGGGTAATCGGCCTGGCACTGGCGTTGCTGATGCGGCTGGTGCTGCTGGCCGCGCTGGCCTGGATCATGAAGCTGACCGAACCGCTGCTCACGCTGTTCGACCACAGTTTCTCCGGGCGTGACCTGATCCTGCTGGGCGGCGGCCTGTTCCTGCTGTTCAAGGGCACGATGGAGCTGCACGAACGGCTGGAAGGCCGCGAGCACCATGAAGACGGCAAGAAGGTCTATGCCAGTTTTGCGATGGTGGTGGCGCAGATCGTCGTGCTCGATGCGGTGTTCTCGCTGGACTCGGTGATCACCGCGGTCGGCATGGTCGACAACCTGGGCGTGATGTACGCCGCAGTGACCATCGCGATGGCACTGATGCTGGTGGCCAGCAAGCCGCTGACCCGCTTCGTCAACAAGCATCCTACGGTGGTGGTGCTGTGCCTGGGCTTCCTGCTGATGATCGGTTTCAGCCTGGTGGCCGAGGGCCTGGGCTACAAGATCCCGAAGGGCTATCTGTATGCGGCCATCGCCTTCTCGATCCTGGTCGAGGCGTTCAACCAGTGGGTGCGCTTCAACCGCGAGCGCAACGAGCGCCGCCAGCCGTTCCGCCAGCGCACCGCCGATGCGGTGCTGAGGATGCTCGGCGCGCGCCCGGCCAATGGCCACGACGATGCCGGCGAGGAGTCGCATGAGGATGCCGAAGAGCGCCTGCAGCCGGCCGAGCACGAGATGATCCGCAGCGTGCTGGGCCTGGCCGACCGGCCGGTATCGAGCGTGATGACCGTGCGCGCTGACGTGCAGTGGATCGACCTGGCGCGTGGCCAGGACGATGTGGTTGCACGCCTGGTGGCCTCGCCGCATACCCGCCTGCTGGTGGGTGATGGCGATCTGGACAGCCTGCGTGGCGTGGTGCAGAGCCGCGATCTGCTGGCCGACCTGCTGCAGGGCAGGCCGCTGCAGCTGGAAGGCAATCTGCGCGAACCGCAGTATGTGTTGTCCAGTGCCAGCGCGCTGCAGGCCCTGGAACTGATCCGCCAGCACCCGGTGCCGCTGGCGGTGGCGGTGGACGAGTACGGCAGCGTGGAAGGCCTGGTCACCGCCAACGACCTCCTGGCCGCCATTGCCGGTGACCTGGTTGACACCCAGGACGAGCGCTATGGCGTGGTCGCGCAGGGCGAGCAGCAGTGGGAAGCCGACGGTGCGTTGACCCTGGACGACCTGCAACGGCTGACCGGTGTGTCGTTGCCGCGCAGTGCCGACTACATGACCATCTCCGGGCTGGTGCTGGAGCAGCTGGGCCGCCTGCCGGACATGGGTGACGCGGTGGAGATCGCCGACGTGCGCATCACCGTACTGGCGATGGAGAAGCGCCGCATCGCCCGCCTGCGGGTGGAACGCCTGGCGCATTCGTAGCGTCGAGCCATGCTCGACTGCCCGTCACGGAGAGTCGAGCTTGCTTGACTGGCTTTTGAGCAGTCGAGCAGGGCTCGGCTCTACACAACGCGGCCGGCACCCTTCACCATGGCGGGTCCGCTTTCTTCACCGGATGGTTGCAGTGCTGAGTACGATCGGTTTGTTGATGGGCCTGTATGTGGCCTGGCGCCTGCTCTGGCCACTGCGCATGCACGCCTGGCTGAAGATCGTGCTGTCGCTGCTGCTGGTGGCCGTTGCCGTGCAGCTGCGCATCGTGGCTGCCTTCTGGGGCACGATGGCGTCACCGGAGATTCCGAAGCTGGCCATCGCCACGCTGGCCACCGGATCGACGGCGGTGCTGCTGCTGGCGTTGGCCATGCTGGTGCTGGATGCCGGCCTGCTGCTTTCCCGCCTGCTGCGCTGGCCACGCGCCGCGTCAGCGCTTCGCGGCCCGAAGCTGCGGCCGATGGCCGGCGTGCTGGCCCTGCTGGTCAGTGGCTATGGCATCAGCCAGGGCATGGCCGTGCCCCAGACCCGGCAGATTGAGGTGGCGATCAACGATCTGCCGCCCAGGTTCGACGGCTACCGCGTGCTGCAGCTGACCGACATCCACGCCAGCCGACTGCTGACAGGCGATTGGGTGCGCAAGGTGGTGGCCGGGAGCAACGCATTGAAGCCGGACCTGATCGTGATCACCGGCGATCTGATAGATGGCAGCGTGCACGCCCGCCGCGATGATGCGCGCCCGCTGGCCGATCTGCGCGCACCCGACGGCGTCATTGCCATCACCGGCAACCACGAGTACTACGCGCAGTACCAGGACTGGATGCAGGCGTTCCGCGCGCTGCACATGCAGGTGCTGGAGAACAGCCATCTGCAGGTGCGCCGCGGTGACGCTGCGCTGACCATCGCCGGTGTCACCGATCCGGTGGCGGCCCGCTATGGCCTGCCGTTGCCGGATATCGATGCCGCGCTGGCAGGGGCTGATCGGTCCGCGCCGGTGATCCTGCTCGATCACCGTCCGCGCAATGCGCGCGAGGCCGCCGCCCGTGGCGTGGCGCTGCAGCTGTCCGGGCATACCCATGGTGGGCAGATCATCGGCATGGACCAGCTGGTGAAGCGGGCCAACGGGGGTTTCGTCTCCGGGCGATACGAAGTCGATGGCATGACCTTGTACGTGAGCAACGGTGCCGGTCTTTGGGCAGGTTTCCCGGCGCGCATCGGCGTGCCATCGGAGATCACCCTGATCACGCTGCGCCGCACGCTGTGACCTGAAGTGGGGTCAGTTCCCTTTCCCGCCGGGAAAGGGATCTGACCCCGAAGACCTGGAAGGAACCATGGCCCACCCGCGCGCGCTGGCGTGGCCCGGAGGAGATGCAGCGGCATGCGGCAGCCTGCGTGGAATACGACCAACGCCATGAACAGCTTGCGTTCCCGGGTGGCTACGCCAATGCACTGAAGCAACTGGCTGAGCACGATCCGGATACGGTGGATGTCGTGCTGACCTTCCTCGAGGTGCGGCCATACTTCTTCCGTTCCGGATACATGTGGAAGACGCTGTTGAAGCGCGTGCAGCGGGTGCCAATGGGCGCCAAGCACCAGGCCAGGCTGCAGAAGATCCTCGCGGCCTATGCGGTGTACCGCTCCGCGCGAAGCCAGTAGGGGTCAGATCCCTTGGCCGTTGGCAAAGGGATCTGACCCCGTAGTTGGTGCACCGCGTCGTCACCTCGTGCGTGGCACCCTGCGGCGATGAAGGAACGCATGCAATGACTGCAGCACGGCAGCGCTCGATGTGGGTGGCCGGCCTGTCCACGGTGGTGGAGTGGTACGACTTCACCCTGTACCTGTATTTCGCCACGGTGCTGTCGCGGGTGTTCTTCGGCGGCGGCGAGCAGGCTTTGCTGGTCACCCTGGCCGGCTTCGCGGTGTCCTATCTGATGCGTCCGCTGGGCGCGCTGTGCTTCGGTCACCTCGGTGATCGCCTCGGCCGACGCTGGATGCTGCTGGCCTCGATGGCACTGATGGCCGCGGCGATGCTGGCCACCGCACTGCTGCCGACCGCGGCGACGGCCGGTGCCACCGCCGGCGTCCTGATGCTGGTCCTGCGCTGTGTGATGGCATTCTCGGTGGGTGGCGAATACACCGGCGTGGTGGCCTACCTGCTGGAAAGCGCACCGCTGCGGCGACGGGGCCTGGTGACCTCGCTGGCCTCGGCGGCCAGTGAAGTGGGTGCGCTGCTGGCGGTGGCGATCTCCGCGCTCACGGTCGCGCTGCTGCCCACGCCGCAGCTGGACAGCTGGGGCTGGCGCATTCCGTTCTTCGTCGGCGCCGCACTGGCGCTGGTGATCCTGGTCGCACGCTCGGGCATGCACGAATCACCCGAATTCGAGCGCCAGCGCCGCAACGGCAGCATTCCGGCCACGCCGCTGCGGCATGTGCTGCGCAACCATCCCGCTGCGGTGGCGCGCACCTTCGCGATCTCCGCACTGGGCTCGATCACCTATTACGTGGGCATCACCTACGTGCCAGCGTTCCTGCATGCGCGGGGGCATGACGAGGGCGATGCGTTGTGGCTGTCGACGATCGCGGCGGTGGCGGTGATCGCGATCACCCCGCTGTGCGGCGCATTGTCGGATCGCGTCGGCCGTCGGCCGGTGCTGCTGGGGCTGACCCTGCTGGCGGCCCTGCTGCCGCTGTCGCTGTTTGCGTGGATGGCGCAGGCGACGACGCTGGGCATCGTGCTGGCCGCAGTGCTGCTGGCCTGCGTGGCCGGTGGCGTGAGTGCGGTGGCGGCCCCTGCCAGCGCCGAACAGTTCCCGGGCGAAGGCCGGGTCAGCGGGTTGGCACTGGGCGTGACCATGGCCACCGCGGTGTTCGGCGGCGCGACACCGTGGCTGGCGCAATGGTGGGTGGAACGCAGCGGCTGGGCGGCGGCGCCGGGCGCGATGATCGCGCTGGTGGCGGTGCTGGTGCTGCCCGTGCTGTGGACCCTGCCCGAGACGGCCCCGGGCAGGGTCAAGCGCTAGCCGATCAGACCTTCAGGGTCTGCTCGATGTCGGCCAGTACCGCGGCCGCATCCACGCCGATGGCGACGGACTGCAGCACGTGGCCATCCCACACGCTGGGGCCGAAACCCATGCCTTCCGGCTTGGGAATGGTCATGCCACGGGCAACGCCGTCAGTGGCCACGCGCACGCTGGCGCGCTCGAACTGGAACAGTTCCGGGCGGGTCAGCGCGATGCAGGCGCAGCAGTCGTGCACCACCATGCCCTTGTGGCCCGCCTGCAGGTAGAAGTCCACGTAGTCCTGCGACAACGCCCGCACCAGCTCGGCATCGGCGCCGCCGAGGGCAGCCAGCGTGTCCAGGCCATCGCGGTTCATTTCCACGCGGGTGGTCACGTCCAGGCCGATCGCGGTGACCGGCCAGTCGGTGGTGAACACCAGGTCGGCCGCTTCGGCGTCGCCCCAGATGTTGGCCTCGGCGGCCGGAGTGATGTTGCCGTTGACGTGGAAGGCGCCGCCCATGAGCACCACGCCGCGCACCAGGCCGGCGATGTCCGGGGCCTGCTGCAGGGCCAGGGCCAGGTTGGTCATGCGGCCGACCGCGACCAGGGTCACTTCGCCCGGGTGGGCACGGACCAGATCGATGATCAGCTGATGCGCCGGGCGGGCGTCGGCGGCCACATCCAGCTGTGCCGGCACCGGGTGATTGCCCAGGCCGTTGTGGCCGTGGATGTGCACCGGCCAGGCCTCCGGGGTGGCTTCCGGCTGCAGCGGGCCAGCGGCGCCGCGCGCGACCGGGGCGGCAAAGCCCCAGGCCTGCTTCAGGTACAGCGCATTGTGGGTGGTCGACTCCACCGAGGCGTTGCCGAAGGTGGTGGTGACGCCGATCAGGTCGATCTGGGCGTGCTTGTGCAGGTACAGCAGGGCCAGGGCGTCGTCGACGCCCGGGTCGGTATCGAAAATGACTTTCAGCATGTTGTTGTTCTTCTTCTTCCGTGTGGTGCGGGGGGCGCCGACGGCCCGCAGGCAGGCTGGCGCGCCCCACATTGTCCCATCTTCATGACAGGCGCGGCCATTGCCGGGGCCGCAGGCCATAACGCCCCGTCCAGGCCCGGAGTCTGCCGCATGCTGATCGTGACCCTTCTGCTGGCCCTGCTGGTGCTGGGCCTGAACGCGGTAGCCACGGTGGTGATCGTACAGCGCGAGGGCCTGTCGGCAGGGGGCCGGGCGGTGCAGCTGCTGCTGGTCTGGCTGCTGCCGCTGGTCGGCGCGATCGTGTGTATGGCGGTGGCCACGGCCGATGGCTCGGGTGGCCGCAGGGAGGGGTGAGGGCGGCGTAGCGTCGAGCTTGCTCGACGGCCCGTACAAAAGCAGTCGAGCAAGCTCGACGCTACAGAAGCGGTGACAGCGGTGACAGCGGCGGTTGAAGGGACGTTCCCGGGTGCATACCCGCACGTCCCGGTAGCGCCGGCCGCTGGCCGGCAACCTCACCCGCTCAGCCGCCGCCTTCGGTGGGTAGCGGCGCCGGCACGTTCAACAGGCCGCCGGCGGCCACATAGGCGGCCAGCGCCTGGCCCTGGCTGAGCAGGTGGCGTTCCATGGTATTGCCTGCCGCCTGCGCGTCGCGGCGGCGGAAGCACTCCATCAGCTCGCGGTGTTCGGCCAGCGACTGAGCGGTGCGCCCCGGGGTCAGCAGCTGGCGGCCACGGTGCATC
This sequence comes from Stenotrophomonas maltophilia, assembly GCF_023518235.1. Lineage (NCBI taxonomy): Bacteria > Pseudomonadati > Pseudomonadota > Gammaproteobacteria > Lysobacterales > Lysobacteraceae > Stenotrophomonas > Stenotrophomonas maltophilia. The sequence continues at coordinate 2,174,348 of NZ_CP090423.1, read as the reverse complement.
TTCAGGATGCGGTGCAGGTCGTGGGTGATGCGGATCAGCCACGGATTGCCGGCGTAGTGCTGCACGGTCTCGTGGATGAGGTAGTTGTTGCGGTAGTACTCGGCGATGTTGCCCTGGGCGGCGGCCGTCTCCATCGCCGCGTGCAGGTTTTCCAGCTGCTGCACGCCGGCATCGTCGATATGCCTGACCGCCTCATGCGCGCAGCGGCCTTCCAGCATCGCCATCACCGGGAACAGCTGGTTGAGGTCTTCCAGGGTGAGCCGGGTGACCCGCGCGCCACGACCCGCATCGATCTGCACCAGCCCTTCGGCGGCCAGCAGCTTCAATGCCTCGCGCAGCGGGGTGCGGCTGATGCCCAGTTCTTCGCACAGCGCGGGTTCGTCGATCCACTCGCCCGGCGGCAGCCGGTAATCGTAGATGCGCTCGCGCACATGCTCGGCCACCTCTTCGTACAGAGGCGCGCGCTTCTTCGGTGACCGCGGGGCAGGGGCAATGGCCATGGAGGAAGTGTACCGCCAGGTAGTGCCGGCCGCTGGCCGGCAACCCATGATCGCTGGATGGCTTCATGAGATTGCCGGCCAGCGGCCGGCACTACCGTTGGGTGGTTACATCCAGCCCGGCACCACGAACACCAGCCAGGCCAGCAGCGGGCCGAACGCCACCACCAGGCCGCTGTAGACCAGGAAGCGGCGGAACAGCGTTTCGCGCTCTTCCTTCGCTGCCGAGGCCACCACCAGCGCGCCGTTGGTCGAGAACGGGCTGACATCGACGATGGTGGATGACACCGCCAGCGCGCAGATCACGCCGGCCGCGCCCAGATGGCCCTGCATCAGGAACGGCACCGCCAGCGGAATGGTCGCGCCCAGCACCGCCGCCGACGAAGCGAAGGCGGACACGATGCCGCCGACGTAGCAGACCAGCAGCGCACCCAGCAGCGGAATGCCGATGCTGGAAACACCGTGGCCGATGAAGTCCACCGCGCCGGCATGCTCCAGCACGCCGATATAGGTCACCACGCCGCAGATCAGCAGCACGGTGGACCAGCTGATGCCATCGACCGCGCCCTTCTGGCTCTGCGGTGACAGCAGCGCCAGCGCCACGGCCACGGTGATCGAGACCAGGCCGACGTTGAGGTTGTAGATCAGCGCGGCCACGCCCAGGCCCAGCAGGCCGATCAGGGTAAACAGGCGTTCGCGGGTGAAGCCGACTGCCTCCAGCGCCTCCGGATCGTTGCTGAGCGTGCCGCCACCGGCGGCGACCAGCGCGCCATGCCCTTCAATGGCAAACTGCCGCGACGACGCCTGCGGGCCACCGGCCATCGCAAGCCCGGCGTTGCCAACCGTCCCGGCCAGCGTGATCGAGCCGCGGCGCAGCAGCGCGATGCCACCGAAGGCGACGAAGCAGATGATGGCCATCATGAAGTTGAAACCAAGGCTGGTCAGAAACACCGCCATCTCGGTCACCTCCAGCCCGGCTTTCTGCACGACCCCATTGGTGATGCTGCCGTACACGCTGATCGGTGAAAAGCCGCCGGCCTGTGCGCCATGGATCACCAGCAGGCCCATCATCAGCGGGTTGATGTTGTACTGCTTGGCGAAGCGCAGCGCGACCGGACCGATGATCGCCACTGCGGCCGGGCCAAGCGCACCGAACGCGGTGAGTACCGCAGTGACCACGAACATCACCCAGGGGATGGCGACGATGTGGCCGCGCACCGCGCGTACCGCCCAGTGCACCAGCAGGTCGGTGGTGCCGTTCTTCTGCGCGATGGCGAACAGGTAGGTGATGCCGACCAGGGTCAGGAACAGGTCGCCCGGGAACCCGGCCAGCACCTCCTTGCCGTCCATGCCGACCCAGACACCGCCGATGATGAACGCCAGAGCGAATGCCACCGCACCCATGTTGATCGGCAGAGCGGTGGCGACGATGAACATGACCACCAGACCGATGATCGTTGCGAGTTGTGGACTCATGCGCCCTCCCAGACACGTGGCTCACGTACAGCACGGATGGAGACCCGCCATCCCGGGGTAAGGCGACGTATTGCGTGTTGCGTGATACGTACTGCTCGAACCCGTTACCGCAGCCGCTCCAGCGCGCTGCGGGCCCATGCCGCGGCGCCTTCCAGGCTCTGGAACTCTTCCACCGCGCGCATCTCGCAGCACGGATAGGACAGCGCGACCATGCGCGCCAGTGCATTGCCCGGGCCCAGCTGCAGGAACACCCGCGCGCCGCGCTCGAAGGCCTGGCGCATCACCTGCGCCCATTCGATGGTCTGCGCCAACTGTGCTGACAGGGTGTGCACGGTCGCCGCACGATCACGCACGGGGCGTGCATCGATACCGGCCAGCAGCGGCAGGCGCGGGGCCTGCAGCGGGGCAGCATCGAGTGCGGCGGCAAATGGTGCGACCGCCGCCGCCAGCAGCGGTGTGTGTGCGGGAACATGCACCGGCAGCACGCGGACTTCGGCGCCCTGTGCGCGTGCCGCGTCGGCCAGTGCGTGCAGGGACGCCTGCGCACCGCCAACGATGAAATGATCATGGCCATTGGCAATCGCCACGAAGGTGCCGTGCGCATCGCAGAGCGCGTGCAGTGCACTGCGATCCAGCCCGAGCACCGCCTGCAGTCCGGCATCGGCGGGGCCGGTGGCGTCCATCAGCTGCGCGCGCCGGGCGGCCAGCGCCAGGCAGGTGTCCGCATTGAAGGTGCCGGCGACGGCATGCGCGGCCAGTTCACCGATGCTGTAGCCGGCCACCAGCACCGGCGCAGGCAGCGCTTCGCGTAGTCCCCGCCAGTGCGCGAGGGTGGCCGCACACAGCAATGGCTGCGCCAGCGCATTGTCGAAGCGCGATTCACCAGCGGCCGCCGCGAACACGTCGCGTCCAAGCGCTGCGCTGGCAATCTCCAGTACGTCGCGCGCGGCAGGCAGATCGCGCACGCGCTCGAACATCGCCGCATGCTGCGCGCCTTGCCCGGGACAGAGCAGAGCCAGGCTCATGCGGCCTCCTGCTGCAGCAGGAACCAGCTGCAGGCGAGCAGGTCGGCACTGCCGCCAGGGCTGAGGCGGCGCGCGACGAAGCGTTCACCGATGCCGTGCAGGCGCACTTGCCAGCCCGGTGCGAAGGCACCGCCACTTTCCAGAAAACCGCGCGCCTGCTGCTGGGCCCAGAGCAGGCCGTCGATGCCGCCACGGTGCAGCAGGTTGAGGTCGTCGATGTGCGCAACCAGCTGCATCAGGGTCTGGCACAGTGCCGCGTCGCGCGGCAGGCCTGCGCTCAGGGCATGGCGCAGGGTGGGTACCGCCAGTTCGCGCAGCAACGGGTACCCGGCCGCCGCCTGTTCGCGCACGCCCGGCACGCCATGCTGCACTCGTGCACGCTGCCCCGGGCTCTGCGCATCCAGTGGAGCACGGGCGAAATCGTCGGCCCAGTGCTGTACGCCCAGGCACACCTGTGCGGCAGGCACGCTGTGGCCGTGCTGGCGCCGGCAGCGTGCGGCGGCGGCCACCAGCAGGCCGAGGCTGAAGATTGCACCGCGATGGGTGTTGATACCCCCGGTGGCGCGCAGCATCGCAGTTTCGGCAGCGAGGCCGTGCGCGCGCAGCCGCGCGAACGGTGCGTCGGCAGCCCCGGCGTGTGCCATCGCGGTGAAGTAGTGGCGCAGCGCAAACAGGCTGCGCAGGAACGTGCCGGCATCCATGTCGTCATGGCTGCCTGCATCAAACGGCGTGACCAGCCCCGGTTTGGGGGCCAGTGCCAGTTCGGCATGCAGGCTGGCGATGGCCAGGCGCCCCAGGCGCGCGCTGTCGAACGCACGTTCACCGGGCAGACGGAGCTGCACGACGGCGCTCACGCCGCCACTCCGGTAGCCATGAACACGTGCTCGCGGCTTTCCAGCGCGGCGCCATCCAGGCGCTTCACCAGCACCTGGCGGCTGTCGCCGGCATATTCACGCCAGTTCACCGCGCCGCCATCAGGCAGGCTCAGTTCGCCATCGACGCGACGGCCGTGCTCGTGCTCCCAGGCATTCAGATGTGCGACAAGTGCGTCGGCCTGGGGGCGGGTCTGCACCTGCCACAACAGATCGATGTCCGAGCGTGGATGCACATACGGCAATCGGCTCAGATGCTGCCAGGCAAAGGCACCGAACACGCGTGCCGGTGCGATGCGCGCCAGGGTGTGCAGCGCCTGCTGCCAGTCGGTCGGGACGCCGGCGGTGAGCACCGCGTCCAGAGTCGGCGGCAGTTGCAGGCGCTGTACATCCTGCAGCGGTACGCGCAGGGCGAGGCGCAGTTTGCCTTCGTTCGGCGGCAGCGGTACGCCCAGGCGCAGGCGCGGGTCGGGATCATCCACGGCACGACGTGCCACCATCGCCGGCAGGCCCTGCGCGAACCAGGCCGCGAGGCGTGGTTCCTGTGCAGCCACGTCGGCGCGCCAGTCGGCGTGAGCCGACAGCCAGATCAGCGTGTGGCGGGCGGGCCGCTCAGGCATCGCCGCGGGCCACAGCATCGGCAACAACCGCCGCCAGCGCACGACCGCCACGCTGTACACCCAGCGCCGCGCGCACGTCGCCTTCGCTGGGCGTGCGCAAGGCCTGCAGCAGATGCTGGGCCAGGTCGCCTTCCCACAGCGATTCCACGGCCCCCATGGCCACGTAGTTGGCCACGCCCGGTGCAAATACCGGTGAGCTCTGGCTGAGCGCCTGCAGCGCTTCCAGCGGCTGCTTGGTCACCCGCGCCATCGCGCGCAGGTCCATCACCCGCACCTGTGCGTCGGGCAGGGCATGGATGTGGTCGGCCATCAGGCCGAAGGACAGGAAGCCGCCACTGACCGATTCGCCATAGACCAGGGTGACCAGCCGTGCGCCACGGCGGCGCGCAAGATCGATGCTCTGCGCGAGGTGGGCGAAGTAGCCGTTGATGCCCAGCAGTTCATCGCGGCGCGCCAGGCGCTGGCCCGCGGTGTCGGCCAGCATCACGATCGGCCGTTGTGGATGCGCGGCGGTGCTGGCCAGCACCGATTCGGCCAGCGCCAATGCATGATCGACACCGACCTCGATGCGGTCGGTGGTGCCGATCACTGTCACCACGCCGTCGTGGGTGGTCGCCGTGCCGGACAGCACCGAGTCACTCACCGCGATGGCATGCCCGCGCGGGAACAGAGCATCGAGCAGGGGCTGCAACGCGGCGTTCATGGCAGGCTCCGGTCGCGGGTGGCGGCAAGGAAGGCGTCGGTGTCCAGCAGCGGCAGGCGCTCGGGTTCGGCGATGCCCTGGCGGGCCCATATCTCCACGGCGTCGCGGCAATCGCCCCAGGCCTGTACGCGGGCCTTCAATGCCGCATGCCGGGCCTGCAATGCACGCAATGCACGCTCGGTGTCGCCGCTGTCGGCATCGGGGTGCAGCGCCTCGGCAGCGGCCCCGGCGAAGGCGTCGAGGGCGTCGGGCACCAGCACCTGGGCCTGGTCGATCAGATAGCGGTGCTTGCCGCCGGTCACCCGCCACACCAGCGCGCGGTCGCGCGAGTCGAATTCCTCCACGCCGCGTACCGTCTCGATCACTTCCGGTCCGGACAGTGACAGCCGGCCTTCCTCGGACATGATCACCGTGCTGCAGCAACGGGCGACGATGCCCATGCCACCGAACGCGCCATTGCCACTGCCGATCAGGGCGACAACCGGTACACCCGCCGCGCGCGCATCGAGCGTGGCGCGCATGATCTCGGAAATAGCGATCAGCCCGGCATTGGCTTCGTGCAGGCGTACGCCACCGGTGTCGAGCAGCAGCAGCACGCCCTCCGGGTGCGTCTGCGCCGCGCGGCGCAGCAGGCCGGTCAACTTGGCACCATGCACTTCGCCGACGCCGCCGCCCATGAAGTGACCCTGCTGCGCGGCCAGCAGCACGCGCTTGCCGCGCAGCAGCGCCTGGCCGACCACGATGCCATCGTCAAACGCGGCCGGCTGTTCGAGCTGGGCCAGGTGCGGGCTCATCATCCGCCGCGCGGGGCCGAGGAATTCGCGGAACGAACCGGCATCGACCAGCCCGGCAATGCGCTCGCGTGCATCGGCTTCGTAGTAGCTGCGGCGCTGCATGTGGCTCATGGTGTGCCCCCGGCCAGCAGGGTTTCCACCGCCTGGTCCAGGCGCAGGCTGACCACCGCCGGTGTGGCGCCGGCGTCGTTGATCGACACGCGCACGTCGCGCAGCGGGTGGCGTTGGGCGAAGTCGGCGATCACCGCCTGCCAGATGGTGCCAAAGCCGCGCGCAGCGGTGACGATGCGCACCGTCATCGCGCCGTCCAGTGCGGCCGGCTCCAGCAGGATTTCCAGATTGCCCGAGGCCAGCACGCCGACCAGCACCGCATCGCGCGCGAACTGCACCGGGGTGCGGCCTTCGAATCGATAGTCGAGGGTTTCCATGCTCGGTCCCTTACCAGTTGCGGAAGCGCTTGGGCGGGTCGTACAGCCCGCCGGACCAGCGCACCAGATCCTTCACCGAGCGCGCGGCCAGCAGGTCACGGCTGGCATCGCGCACGTTGATGCCGAGGTCGTCCGGCCGCTGGATCACGCCACGGTCACGCAGGTTTTCCACCATCGCGCGGTCCCGGCTCATGCCGACGGCGGTGTAGCCGGCCACGCCACGGATGGCCTGTTCGCGTTCTTCCGGCGTGCGGCACAACAGCAGATTGGCGATGCCTTCTTCGGTCAGCACATGGCTGACATCGTCGCCATAGATCATCACCGGTGGCAGCGGCATGGCGGCGCGCTCGGCCAGCTCCCAGGCATCCAGGCGCTCGACGAAGGCCGGCGCCATGTGTTCGCGGAAGGTTTCCACCATCTGCACCACCAGCTTGCGGCCGCGTGGCATTTCGCCGGGGCGTGCCGCCTGCCGGCCAGCCTTGATCCAGGCATCGCTGGCGTGGCGGCGGCCACGTGCATCCGAACCCATGTTCGGTGCACCGCCAAAGCCGGCGATGCGGTCGCGCGTGGCGGTGGAGCTGTTGCCCTGCAGGTCGATCTGCAGGGTCGAACCAATGAACATGTCACAGGCATACAGGCCGGCGGTCTGCGAGAACGCGCGGTTGGAACGCATCGAACCGTCGGCACCGGTGAAGAACACATCGCCACGCGCGGCGATGTACTGCTCCATGCCCAGTTCCGAACCGAACGAATGCACCGACTTGACGAAGCCTGATTCGATGGCCGGAATCAGCGCCGGATGCGGATTGAGCGCCCAGTGCTGGCAGATCTTTCCCTTCAGCCCCAGCGATTCGGCGTAGGTGGGCAGCAGCAGTTCGATCGCGGCGGTATCGAAGCCGATGCCATGATTGAGGCGGTTCACGCCGTACTCGGCGTAGATGCCCTTGATCGCCATCATCGCCATCAGCACCTGGATCTCGGAGATCTGCGCCGGATCGCGGGTGAACAACGGCTCGATATGGTTCGGCGTTGGCGCCTGCACCACGAAGTTGACCCAGTCGGCCGGGATGTCGACGCGGGGGAGGGTGTCGAGGATCTCGTTGACCTGGGCAATGACGATTCCGCCGCCGAATGCAGTGGCTTCCACGATCACCGGCGTGTCTTCGGTGTTCGGGCCGGTGTAGAGGTTGCCGTGGCGGTCGGCGGCCTGCGCGGCCACCAGCGCTACGCGCGGGGTCAGGTCGATGAAGTAGCGGCCGAACAGTTCCAGGTAGGTGTGGATGGCCCCGATCTGGATGCGCCCTTCGGCCACCAGGTTGGCCAGCCGCACCGATTGCGGACCGGAGAAGGAGAAGTCCAGTTTCGAGGCGATGCCGCGCTCGAACACATCCAGGTGCGAGGGCAGGGACAGCACCGACTGCACCATGTGCAGGTCATGCACGCGGCCAGGGTCGAGGTCGGCGAGGGTCTGGGCAAGGAAGTCCGCCTGCTTCTGGTTGTTCCCTTCCAGGCAGACCTTGTCGCCGGGTTCGAGCAGCGCGTGCAGCAGTTCGCGCACGTCGTCGGCCGCGACCTGGTGGCCGCGCGCCCACGGCGCGGCGCGCTCCAGGCGCACCCGGCGGCTGCGTTCCAACGTATCCCAGCTCGGGTTCATCGACCGGCTTCCGATTGGCGTTGAGATAATTACGGCATAATTATTGGGTGGGGTGCAACCCGCAGTGCAGCAAAAGGAAGGGCCCGCGCGGAGGCGGGCCCATTTATCCGGGTAGTGCCGGCCGCTGGCCGGTTCCACGCGATGCAGGGTGATGGGGAGCCGGCCAGCGTCCGGCACTTCCGTTTGCAGTCGCTCAGAACTTCCAGCGCAGGCTGGCCGACACGAAGCGCGGTTCGCCGAAGTTGTTGTAGTCCAGGTTGGCCCAGTAGGTCTTGTCAAGCGCGTTGCGCACGCTCAGCGTCGCGGTCCAGTGGTCGCTGATGCGGTAGTTGGCGTTGAACTGCACCAGCGAGTACGCGGGCTGGTTCACCGTTACCGTGCCGCCCAGCGGGTAGGCGATGTTGTAGCCCTGCACCTTGCTCTGCCACTGCACGCCGCCGCCGATGCTCAGCCGTTCCAGCGCGCCGCGCAGCTGCAGCTGGGTGTTGAGCTGCAGCAGGTCCTCGGGCGGGTTGGCGTACAGCAGGTCGGTGGCGGCGCGGGTCACCTTGACATGGGTGTAGCCGGCATTGACCGTCCAGCCCGGCAGGATTTCGCCGTTGACGTCCATCTCCCAGCCCCGCGCCTTGGTGCCGTTGATGCCGAGGTAAGCCGAGCTGCCATCACTGAGGGTGCCCTCCGGCACGCTCATGTCGCGCACGGCGTAGTTGTCCTGCTTGGCTTCGAACACCGCCGCATTGGCGGTCAGGCGTCCGTCGAACCACTGGGTCTTGATCCCCGCTTCCAGATTCGAACCCTGCACCGGCGCCAGCAGGTTCTCGTTGCGATCCTTGTAGTTCTGCGGATTGAAGATCTCGGTGTAGCTGGCGTAGGCCGACACGTTCGGGGTGATGTCGTAGACCAGGCCCACATACGGGGTGATTTCGTCGCTGACCTTGTAGGCGCCGCTGGTGCCGGTATAGGCGCCGGCCGCGTTGTAGGAACGGCTCAGGGTCTGCCAGCGGCTCAGGCGCGCGCCGGCGATCAGCGACAGCGGATCGGCCAGGTGCAGGCGGGTGGCCAGGTAGACGCCGCTCTGGGTGGTCTTTGCCACGCGCCGTGCACCGGTGCGGGTGTAGGTCACCTCGGAAATGTCGCCGTCCCAATCAAAGACATTCGGGATGTAGTAGCAGCGCTCGCGCCCGCAGGTGGCCCAGTCGCGGGGGAAATTCAGCGTGACGGTATTGGTGGTGCCTTCCAGGTCCGACCACTGCGCACCCAGGGTGAGGTCGTGGTCGCGGCCGAACAGCGGGAACGTGCCGGTCAGGTAGGCATCGACGTTGCGGCGGGTGTCCTTGGAATCACCCGCCGCGGCGCGCAGGTAGATGCCCGAGCCGGTTACCGGGTCCGGGTTGCCGGTGCCGTACACGCGCACGTTCTGCACGTTGCCGCGGGTGTAGGCGGTGTTGATCTTCAGCAACCAGTCCTCGCCCAGGCGCTGCTCCAGATTGGCGAAGGCGGTGTTGCTCTCGCGCTTCCAGTAGCTCCACTTCGGCGACAGGTTGGTCGAGCGCGCCAGGTGGGCAAAGTTGCCCTGGTTGTCGAAGAACGCCACGGTACCCCAGGTGGATCCGACCGGGTTGTTGTCCTGGCTCTGGTAGCCGAGGGTAATCGTGGTGCTGTCGGTGACGTCGCCTTCCAGCACCGCCATGCCCGCCATCTTGTTCTCTTTGTAGCGGTCGTAGTACAGCCCACGATCGGTGTAGGCGGCGACCACGCGGCTGCGGAAACGGCCGTCATCGGTCAGCGGCGCGGTCACATCGGCCTCCATGCGGCGGTAGTCCCAGCTGCCGGCGCTGACCGCGAACGAGGCATCGAACTCCTTGCCCGGGCGCTTGCGCAGCAGGTTGACCGTGGCCGACGGCACGCCGGCGCCACTGAGCAGGCCGTTGGCACCGCGGATCACTTCGATGCGGTCATAGAAGGCGGTGTCGTATTCCTGGTTGGTCGAGCCGCTGTAAGTGGGAATGCCATCGACCTGGAAATCGGTGATGGCAAAACCACGGGCGTAGTACAGCGGGCGCTGGGTGTCATAGAAGGAGACGCTGACGCCGGTCACGGTGCGCATCACATCGTTGATGCTGAACAGCGACTCGTCCTGCAGGCGCTTGAGGCTGATCGCCGTGGCCGACTGCGGGGTTTCCTGCAGGGTGATCGGCAGGCGCGTGGTGCTCGACGGTGGTGCGGACTGTTCGGCGCGAACGCTGACCCGGTCCAGGGTCTTGGCATCGGCGGCGCCATCGGCGGCAGCGAACGCACCGGGTGCGGCCAGCAGGGACAGCGACGAAAGCAGGGCCGCCGGCAGCAGTGCGCGGCGGGGCAGGCGGTTACGCAGGGTCAGGGACATGGGGGGCTCGAGGCTTGGAAGCGGGGAAGGGCGGCAACAGTCGTCCAGCACCCGGGGCGGCGGCTTCGGGCACGTCAGTTCCATCTGGGAGGGGCGTTGTCACTGCGCAGGACGCAAATGTAAATAATTCTTAACAACATTACAATTCGTATCAATGCGCATGGGCTTTCCGGCGTACGGCAGCGATGGGATGGGGTCAGATCCCGTTGCCCTGGCAACGGGCTCTGACCCGGTCATCAGTGCCTGGGGTCGGCGCACAAGAACGAACGGCCACCCGAAGGTGGCCGTCCGTCTGCATCGAAACGCGGGTGCGGGCTTACAGCGCCTGCAGTTCCTCGTTGGCGTTGCGCTTTTCCTTGGCCGGCGCCGGAACCGCTGCCGGAACCACGGCGGGTGCAGGGGCTGCCGCATTGGCATCCACCGGTACCTCCAGGTACGGCAGGTGCAGGGTCTGGCTGGTCAGCGTGCGGATCTCGTTGGTCAGCGCCGCGCTGTCGTTGAGCTTGCGCCCGTACGACGGCACGATCTCGCGCAGGCGCGCTTCCCAACCGGCCTTCATCTGGTCCGGGAAGGCCTTAGCCATCAGGTCCAGCATGATCGGCGGGGAGGTCGAGGCACCCGGCGAAGCGCCGAGCAGGGCGGCGAGGGTGCGATCCTTGTCGGTCACGATCTCGGTACCGAACTGCAGCACCGCGCCCTTCAACGGATCACGCTTGATGATCTGCACGCGCTGGCCGGCGGTCACCAGCTTCCAGTCGCCCGGCTTGGCGTTGGGGAAGTACTTGACCAGCTCGGCCTGGCGATCGGCATCGTTCAGGCGTGCCTGGCCCATCAGGTACTGCACCAGGTCGAGGTTGTCCTTGCCCACTTCCAGCATCGGGCCGACGTTGTTGTGGGTGACCGAGGAGTACAGGTCCCACCACGAGCCGTGCTTGAGGAACTTGGTGCTGTACAGCGCGAACGGTCCAAACAGCACCACCGGCTTGCCATCCAGCTTGCGCGCATCCAGGTGGGGCACCGACATCGGCGGCGAACCGGTTTCGGCCATGCCGTAGGCCTTCACGCCATGGCGCGAGGTCACGTCCTGGCCCTGGAACGCCAGGAACTGGCCGCCCACCGGGAAGCCGGCGTAATCCTTCGATTCGGGAATGCCGGACATCTGCAGCAGCTTCAGCGCAGCGCCACCGGCACCGATGAACACGAAGCGGGCGTGGGTGGTGGACTCGGTGCCGGCCTTGAGGTCCTTCACCGTCACGTTCCAGCTCTTGTCGGCGTTCTGCCGCAGCGCACTCACTTCGTGGTTCAGGTGCAGGCTGAAGTTCGGGCTGCGCTGCAGGCCGGCGGTCAGCTGGCGGGTGATCACGCCGAAGTTGACGTCGGTACCGAGCGGCATCCAGGTCGCGGCAACCTTCTGCTTCGGATCGCGGCCTTCCATCAGCAGCGGCGCCCACTGCTTGATCTGCGCCGGATCTTCCGAGTACTGCATGCCGTAGAACAGCGGATTCTTCACCAGGGCCTGCTGGCGCTTGTGCAGGTAGGCGATGTTGTCATCTCCCCAGACAAAGCTCATGTGCGGGGTCGGGTTGATGAAGTCGCTGGGCTGGCTGAGCCGGCCTTGCTTGACCTGGTGCGACCAGAACTGGCGCGACACCTCGAACGATTCGGCGATGCCGACCGCGCGCTTGGTCTCGATGCTGCCATCGGGCAGTTCCGGGGTGTAGTTCAGTTCGGCGAACGCCGAGTGGCCGGTGCCGGCGTTGTTCCAGCCGTCGGAGCTTTCACCGGCGACGCCGTCGAGGCGTTCGTAGACCTGGATGTTCCAGTCCGGCTGCAGTTCCTGCAGGTAGGTGGCCAGGGTGATGCTCATGATGCCGGCGCCGACCAGCACAACGTCGACAGGCTTGTCGTTGCTGGCGGCGGGCACCGAGCGCTGGGTCAGCGGCCAGTACAGGAACAGCGCGGCGGCCAGCAACAGCAGCACGAGCAGGGCGAGCAGGGCCTTGCCAAATTTCTTCATGGGGGCGGGATCGATGGCGGAGGGGAGGAGTTCAGGATGCGCATGCAGCAGGGAAAGGGCGTGAAGAAACAACGCCTTGCAGCATCCAGACGCGATTCTAACCGGATCCGGTCCTTTTTTGATGCAACGCAGCATCCGGTGGCCGGATGCCTCATTGGCAGCGCCAGGCCATGGCTGGCGGCGCCTTCAATCAGACCAGCTCAAGAATCTCGTCACCCACCTCGTCGATCTGCCCGGTTGGGCGCCAGCCCAGGCGCCGGTAGAAGCCATGCGAACGCGAGCGCGGGTCGGCCGAGCAGGCCAGGAACAGCCGCCGGTGGCCGGCATCGCGGGTCAGGCTGACCACCTCCTGCAGCAGCTGGCGGCCGATGCCACGGCCTTCGTAATCCGGCAGCAGGGCCAGCACCAGCACTTCACCGCTGTCGCGGTCGGCGAAGCAGTAGCCGACCATGCGCTCGCCCTCCCAGGCGACGCGGCCGATGAAATCGCCGGCGGCGGTGCCTTCGGCCCACGTCTGCGCGGTGATGCCCAGCTCGGCCAACTGCCCGGCGCTGAAGGCGTTTTCGCGGGTACGCCCACGCAGGTCGATGCAGGCGGCGGCGTCTTCGGGGCGCGCATCGCGGACGAATACAGGCATGCAGGGCATCCTTGCAGTGATCGGCCGGCCAGTATCCGCATCACGCATGGACCGGGTGTGTAGGAATCATGGAGATCCGATGGAGCCCCTCTTCAGCGCTTGCGCCGGATCAGCGCCGAGGAGGCGTCCAGCACCGCGCGGGTCAGCAGGGCCATGGTCTGCACGTCGCCCTTCCAGTGCTGCCAGTACAGCGGCACGTCTTCCCATGCGCGCTGGCGCACGTAGACCAGGCGGCCGGCATCCAGGTGCCGCTTGACCAGCGGCAGCGGGTTCATGGTCCAGCCCATGCCACCCAGGTTGGCCTGCACGAAGGCGCGGGTGGAGGGGATCCACCAGGTCGGGGCGGTGCTGGGCAGGTCGCCGCCGGCCATGCGCCGGGCGAAGCGCGACTGCATGTCATCCTTGCGGTTGAACACCAGCACCGGCGCCTGCGCCAGCGCCTGCGCGGTCACACCCTTGGCGAAATGACGCTCGCGGAACTCCGGGGTGCAGGTGGCGGCGTAGCGGATGCTGCCCAGCGCGTGGATCTGGCAGCCCTGCACCGGCTCGTCCAGCGTGGTCACTGCGCCCAGCACCGTGCCCTGGCGCAGCAGCTCCACGGTGTGGTCCTGGTCTTCCACGCGCAGGTCCAGCGTGGTGCCGGTGCTCTGCGCGAACTGATAAGCCGCCTGCGGGAACCAGGTTTCCAGGCTGTCGTGGTTCACCGCCACCGGGATGCTGGCCTGGGGCAGGTCCTCGTCGGCCAGGCCCATCCGGTGCAATGCGTCGTGTTCGAGCAGCGCGGTCTGTTCGGCCAGCTGCACCAGCAGCTGGCCCTCGGCGGTGGCGGTGGCCGGGGTGCCGCGCTTGACCAGCAGGCGGCCGACCCGGTCCTCCAGTGCCTTCACCCGCTGCGAGATGGCCGAGGGCGTGACATTGAGCGACTGCGCGGCGCGGTCGAAGCTGCCCTCGCGGATCACCGCCGCCAGAGCGCGCAGCTGGGCATGGTCGATACGCATCGAATTAAGCTCCGCTAATGTTGGTTTAGGAAGTTTAGCTCGTCTTTTTAATGTTGCGGCGCGACAATGGCGCCCGTTCCGGTGCTGTCCGCCTTCGCGAGGCACCGTCCCCCAGCAAGTAAAGGCAGTGAATCCCATGTTCTCGGTCATCTCCGCCAGCACCGGCCTCGGTGCCTGGTTCTCTGGTGCAGCTACCGGCATCGGCCTGTTCGCCGTGGTCGGCGCCCAGAGCGCCTTCATTCTGCGCCAGGGCATCCTGCGCAGGCACATCGTGCCGGTGGTCGCCACCTGTGCGGCCATCGATGCCATCTTCATCTTCGCCAGTGTGGCCGGCCTGCGCACGCTCACCTCGGCGTTGCCGTGGCTGACCACCGCCGTGCTGTGGACCGGTGTGACGTTCCTGGCCTGGTATGCCATGAAGTCGGCGCGCCGTGCGATTGCTGGTGGCGGCGGCATGGGCGAGGCCGACAGTGATGACGGCAGCCGCCGCGCGGTGCTGATGGCTGCGGTCGGCTTCTCGCTGATCAACCCGCACTTCTGGCTGGACATGATGGTCATCGGCTCGATCGCCGAGAACTTCGGCAACGCGCGCATGGCCTTCGCTGCCGGAGTGGTCACCGCCAGCTGCCTGTGGCTGACCGCGCAGGGCCTCGGCGCGCGCCTGCTGGCGCCGCTGTTCACCAAGCCCAGCACCTGGCGCGTGCTCGACGGCACCATCGCCGTGATCCTCAGCGTCCTGGCCCTCATGCTGGCGCTGCGCGGGGTCCATTGACCCGGCGCACGCCCCCCGAACCCACGTCCTGACTCTCTCTCCAAGGTAGTGGCAACGACGGCACCGGCAACGGTGCCGTCGTCTTTTCCGGCTCTGGCGGGAATGGCCCGGCCCTGCCTAGAATCGACGACCAGGACAAGGTGTCCACTGGAACAGGGGGAAGGATGCGCAGGGCAATTCTGGCGGCCGCACTGGTCGTCATCGGGGGCGTTGCCGCAGGCAGCGCGGGGGCGGTGGATCTGACGCAGTACCTGCGTCGGGAGACCTTCACCGACATCAAGATTTCGCCGGGGGGCGAGTACGTAGCGGCCACAGTGCCGAGGGAGGACAGCACCGCGATCGCGATCCTGCGCCTGAAGGACAAGGAGGTGGTCGGCAGTTTCTGGCCGCCCAGCCGCAATCATGCGCAGACATTCGATTGGGTCAGCAACGAGCGCCTGCTGATCGGCCTGGCCGAGAAATGGGGCTCGCTGGATCAGCCCAACCCCACCGGTGAGCTTTACGCCATCGATGCCAACGGCAATCGCGGCGAGCTGCTGGTCGGTTACCGCGTCGAAAGCAAGGGCCCGGGTACGCGCATCCAGCCGAAGAAGGTCGAAGCGGTGGCCGCCTTCCTGGCCGACGACCTGCCGGGCGATGAACGCAACGTGCTGGTGACCGTGTGGCCGCTGGCCGAAGATCCCTACACCCGCGTCGATCGCATGGATGTGGCCAGCGGCCGTCGTTCGCGGGTGGCGTCTTCGCCGGTACGGCGCGGTGAGTTCACCACCGACGGCGCCGGCGAAGTGCGCTTCGTGCACGGCTCCGGCAGTGACAACGTCAACAAGCTCTACTTCCGTGAGCGCTCCGGCGACACCTGGAAGCTGATCAACGACGAGGCCGTCAGCAAGCGCATCGAAACCGCCATCGGCTTCTCGGCCGATGACAGCCTGGCCTATCTCAACGTCGAGCAGACCCAGGGCCCGGACACGATCGTCAGCTGGAACCCGCAGACCGGCGAGCGTGCCACGCTGCTGCGCGACGAGGTGGTCAACCCGTATCGCATCATCCATCGGCCCGGCACCCACGTGCCGGTGGGCGCGCTGTACATGGGCGACACGCCGCGTACCCGCTTCTTCGACGAGAAGTCGCCGGAGGCGCGCCTGTACCGCAGCCTGGAAGCGGCCTTCGGAGGCCCGGTCTACATCACCTCCAGCACCCGGGACGGTCGCGTCGTGCTGGTGGAGACCTGGTCGGGTTCCAACCCCGGCGATTTCTATGTGTACGACACCGTGGCGCGCAAGGCCGATCACCTGATCAGCCGCAGCGACTGGATCGATATCGAGCGCAGCGCCAAGGTGCGCCCGATCGCCTTGAAGGCCCGCGACGGCCTGCCGCTGCATGGCTTCTTGACCCTGCCGGCTGGCAGTGACGGCCGCAACCTGCCAATGGTGGTGCTGCCGCACGGTGGCCCGTTCGACATCTTCGATTCCGGCGAGTACGACCGCGAGACCCAGATGCTGGCGGCTGCCGGTTATGCCGTGCTGCAGGTCAACTTCCGCGGATCGGGCAACTATGGCCGGGCGCACACCCAGGCCGGCGCGCAGCAGTGGGGCGCGGCCATGCAGGACGATGTCACCGATGCCACCCGCTGGGCGATCAGCGAAGGCATCGCCGATGGCCGCCGAATCTGCATCTACGGCGCCAGCTACGGTGCCTATGCGGCGATGATGGGGGCTGCCCGCGAACCCGGGCTGTACCAGTGCGCGGCCGGCTATGTGGGTGTCTACGATCTGCCGATGATGTACACCCGTGGCGACATCCAGGACCGCGGCTCAGGCGTGACCTACCTGCGCGAATGGTTGGGCGACCCGGCCAAGCTGGGCGCGGTATCGCCGGTGAACCTGGCCGAACGGATCAAGGTGCCGGTGTTCCTTGCCGCCGGTGGTGAAGACAAGCGCGCGCCGATCCAGCACACCGAGCGCATGGAAGCGGCCCTCAAGCGCGCCGGTACGCCGGTGGAAAGCCTGTACTACAAGACCGAAGGCCACGGCTTCTACACCGAGGCGCATCGCAGCGAGTACTACGACAAGCTGCTGGCGTTCCTGTCGCGCAGCCTGGGTGGCAAGACCGCCACCACCACGCCTGCGGCCGGCAAGGACAAGGCGCCCTGAGCTGACAGGGCGGCGGATGATCGTTCCGCCGCCCTGGTTTTTGCGCACGCGCGGGGTTTACTTCACCCCGTGCATCATCTTCTTCAGCAGCGGCGCGGCGATGAAGGCCGCCAGCGCGCAGCCCAGGCCGATCCACATCAGCAGCCAGAACAGGTGCGCGTAGGCACCGGCCGCGGCCACCATGTCCAGTGATTCGCCTTCGGGCACCTCGATCGCGGCCAGCTTGCCGAACAGCGCGGCCAGGGTTTCCGAGAACGCGGTGGCCAGGAACCAGGTGCCCATCATCAGGCTCATCACCCGTGGCACCGCCAGCTGGGTCACCGCCGACAGGCCGACCGGCGACAGACACATTTCGCCGCTGGCCAGCAGGAAGTAGGCCAGCACCAGCCACCACACGCTGGCCATCTCGCCGGTGGCACCAACCTGCTGTGCGGCCAGTGCCAGCGGCACGAACGACAGCGCGCCGATCACCAGGCCCCAGGCCGACTTCACCGGCTTGCCGGGTTCCCACCCGCGGCGGTCCATCCAGGTCCACAGCGCGGCGAAGGCCGGTGCCAGCAGCACCAGGAACAGCCCGCCCAGATAGGTGAGCGAGCCGGCGGTCTGCGGAATCACCAGGCAGTCGCGCACCAGCAGCACCAGCATCAGCACGACGATGGCGGCGAAGAAGGTACGTGGTGCGGCTGAGCCCGGGCGGCGCTCGGACAGCCGCGCGCTGACCACAAAGCCCAGCGGTGCCAGCAGCAGCGAGAGGATCGACCACGGCAGCGGCGTGCCGCCGGTGATCACCAGCGACGGCACGATGTCCTTGGTCAGCAGGCGGTCGGTGAAGGTCACCCACGAGCCATAGGACTGCTCGTACATCGTGAAGAACACCAGCGCCATGAAGATCAGCACCATCAACGCGATCATCTGCTGGCGCTGTACCGGCGTGCACTTGGTGCCGGTGAACCAGGCAAACCAGACCAGCACGCCGCCCAGCACCACCAGCATCAGCATCAGCGCCAGGCTGATTTCACCGCCCAGCGCGAACGCACCGTTGCCGGCGGCCCACATCAGCCACGCCACCGGCAGCACACCGAGCACCGCGCACAGATAGATGAGCCATTCGCGTGGCAGGCCCAGCACCTTCTGCTTCAGCGCGGCCGGCTGCGGCGGTTCGGCGTGGCCCTGCAGGTATTTCTGGCCCCACAGGAACATCGCCAGGCCGGCCAGCATGCCGATACCGGCCGCGCCGAAGCCGTACTTCCAGCCGTAGGCCTCGCCGAGGAAGCCGCACACCAGCGAAGAGAACAGCGCGCCCAGGTTGATGCCGGCGTAGAACAGCGAGAAACCCGAATCGCGGCGCGGGTCGTCCTTGGCGTACAGCTTGCCGACGATGGTGGAGATGTTCGGCTTGAGGAAGCCCACGCCCATGATGATCAGCGCCAGCGACAGGTAGGTCACTGCCAGCGCCGAGGTATCGCGTACCACTTCGCCATTGACCCGGTACGCCGCGTGGCCCTCGAATGCCATGCCGAGGTGGCCCAGCACCAGCAGGATGCCGCCGAACAGCACCGCCCGGCGCATGCCCAGCCAGCGGTCGGCCAGCATGCCGCCGAACACCGGGATGCAGTAGACCAGGCCACCGTAGGCGCCGAGCAGGTCCAGGCCGGCCTTGTCGCCGAACAGGTGGTACTTGGTCAGGTACAGCAGCAGCAGCGCCTTCATGCCGTAGAAGGAGAAGCGCTCCCACATTTCGGTGAAGAAGCAGACGTAGACGCCCTTGGGATGGCCCAGGAAGTCGTCGGAGGCGGTGGCGGCAACGGTCATCGACGGCGGGGACAGCGGAAAGGGCGCGATTATAGAAGGGGATGGCGCGGGGCATGGCGCTTATGCCAAATGCGACTTAATCCCCTCCGTCCCCTTTTTGCCGCAGGTGTTGGCCGGCCTTGCCGGATCGGCCGGTTGGCCTTGCCATACCGGCCGGAGAGGGTGGCAGGCCCTGGGCGGCGGTGACCAACCGCACTGGACTTGCCGCCCCCTGAACGCTAGCGTGCAAGGGATTTTTTGCCAGCAGGGGCTTCCATGAACCACGACGCTGCGCCCAAGCAGCTCACCTTCCGCGCAGTGGCCCTGGCCATCGTGCTGGCGGTGGTGCTGTCGGCGGCCAACGCCTACCTCGGTCTGTTCGCAGGCCTGACCATCGCCACCGCCATTCCCGCCGCGGTGATCTCCATGGGCGTGCTGCGCCTGCTGGGCGGTGGCTCCATCCTCGAAAACAACATCGTGCAGACCGGCGCCTCGGCCGGTTCGTCGATCGCCGCCGGCGTGATCTTCACCATCCCCGCCCTGGTGATCATGGGCTACTGGCCGGACTTCAAGTACTGGTGGGTGCTGGGCATCGCCGGCCTCGGTGGCCTGCTGGGCGTGCTGTTCTCGGTGCCGCTGCGCCGTTCGATGATCGTTGAAGACCCGCTGCCGTTCCCGGAAGGCAAGGCCGCCGCCGAAGTGCTCAAAGCCGGTGAGAACCCGGGCCCGGGCCTGAAGATCCTCGGCCTGTCGGCGGTGATCGGCGCCTTCGTCAAGCTTGCCGCGGAAAGTGGCCTGCGCCTGATCCCCGATGCCTGGGCCACCTCGGCCTATGTCGGCAGCTCCAAGGTCACCGCCTTCATCGGCACCAACCTGTCGCCGGCGCTGCTGGGCGTGGGTTACATCGTCGGCCTGAACGTCGGCATCGTGGTGGTGTCCGGCTCGATCCTGACCTGGCACATCGCCATTCCGATCTACCAGGCGTTCTTCATGAACACCGATCCGGGCCTGGCGGCCTCGGTCGCCACTGCTTCGTCCACCGAGGCCGCGTTCGCCATCTGGGGCGCGAAGATGCGCTACCTGGGCGTGGGCGCGATGCTGATCGGTGGCATCTGGACCCTGATCTCGCTGCGCAAGTCGCTGCTGAACGGCGTCAAGAGCGGCTTTGCTGCCGCCCGCAAGAGCGGTGGCCCGGCGCTGGCGCACACCGAGCGCGACCTGCCGATGAAGTGGATGCTGGTCGCGCTGGTGGTGTTCGTGCTGCCGTTGCTGGCCCTGTACCAGGCCATCGTCGGCCAGTGGCACGTGTCGATCCCGATGACCCTCATCATGATCGTCGCCGGCTTCCTGTTCGTCTCGGTCTCGGCCTACCTGGCCGGCCTGATCGGCTCGTCCAACAACCCGGTCTCGGGCATCACCATCTCCACCATCCTGTTCGCCTCGGCCGTGCTGGTCGTGCTGCTGGGCGCCGATGGCCTCAAGCCGGTCGGTGCCTACGGCGCGCCGCTGGGCGCGGTGGCGGCGATCATGATCGGCGCGGTGGTGTGCTGCGCCGCCGCAGTCGGTGGTGACAACCTGCAGGACCTCAAGGCCGGCTACATCGTCGGCGCCACCCCGTGGAAGCAGCAGTTGATGCTGGGCATCGGCGCGTTCTCGTGCGCGCTGATCATGGCGCCGGTGCTGAACCTGCTGGCCACCGCCTACGGCATCGGTGTGAAGTCCGAGCTGCATCCGAACGCGCTGGCCGCGCCGCAGGCCAACCTGATGGCCTCGGTGGCCAAGGGCCTGTTCGGCGGCGAACTGCCGTGGACCTTCATCGGCATCGGTGCCGTGGTCGGTGCCGTCATCATCGCCTTCGACAGCTGGCTGAAGTCGCGCAACGCCCGCTTCCGCGTGCCGGTGCTGGCGGCTGCCATCGGCATCTACCTGCCGCTGGAACTGATGGTGCCGATCTTCCTTGGCGGCCTGATCGCCTACCTGGTCGAGCGCTTCCACAAGGTGCGCGCCGACGATGAAGAAGGCCGTGACCGCGTGCACAAGCCGGGCGTGCTGTTCGCCGCCGGCCTGATCACCGGCGAGGCGCTGATGGGTATCGCCATCGCGATTCCGATCGTGGTCAGCAGCCGCGCCGACGTGCTGGCCGTGCCGTTCCACCTGCCGGGCGCACAGTGGATCGGCCTGGCCGTGCTGTTCCTGGTCGGCTGGCTGATCTACCGCACCGGCAAGCACGCCAAGGCGTAAGCAATGGGGTCGGATCCCCAATTCAATGGGTAGTGCCGGCCGCTGGTCGGCAACGCCGGAATTCGGTGATACCCCTGGTTGCCGGCCAACGGCCGGCACTACAGCAAACCCCGCCACGGCGGGGTTTGCTGTTTCTGGCCGCTGCCCACCCGCAGGCATGACCGATGGCCTTGGCAGCCCTGGCCACGCGGGCCTACCATCGGTTTTTTGCCGTCCTGCGGAGACCCCGATGAAACTGCGTCATGCCCTGCTGCCACTGAGCCTGCTGGCCGCCCTGCCCAGCGTTGCCGCTGCCCGTGGCCTGGAAGTCCGCGACATGGTGGCGATGGACCGCGTTTCCGCGCCGGTGCTCACTGCCGACGGTGGCACCGTGGTGTTCGCCAAGCGCAGTGTCGATGCCAACCTGAAGGCCTCCACCGCGCTGTTCGCGCGCAACCTGCGTACCCGCGACGCGGCGCCGCCGAAGCAGATCACCCCGGCCGGCTGGAACGTCAATTCCGCTTCGCTGTCGGCCGATGGCCAGACCGTGTATTTCCTCAGCGCCAAGAACGGCAGCCAGCAGCTGTACGCGCAGCCGCTCAACGGCGGCACGCCGCGCCAGCTGACCGATTTCGCGGTCGATGTGGACAGCTACCACGTGTCGCCGCAGGACGACCGCGTGCTGTTCAGCGCCGGCGTGTTCCAGGCCTGCGCCTCGGACCTGGCCTGCACCGCAACCAAGCTGAAGGAAAAGAAGGACGCCAAGGCCAGCGGCCAGGTCTGGGATTCGCTGTTCGTGCGCCACTGGGATACCTGGAACGACGGCCGTCGCAACACCCTGTTCGTGGCACCGCTGCCGGCGGCCAAGGCCGGCCCGGTCAAGGGCGCTTCGGCGCTGAGCGCCTCCATTGACGGGGATGCACCGTCCAAGCCGTTCGGTGGCAACGATGATTTCGTGTGGTCGCCGGATGGCGCCAGCGTGGTGGCCAGCATCCGCGTGGCGGGCAAGCAGGAGCCGTGGTCGACCAACTTCGACCTGTACCGCTTCGACGCCGCCGGCAAGCAGGCGCCGGTCAACCTGACCGCGTCCAATCCGGCCTGGGATGCCGGCCCGGTGTTCAGCGCCGACGGCAAGACCCTGTTCTATCGTGCGATGAAGCGTCCGGGCTTCGAGGCCGACCGCTTCGGCCTGATGGCGATGGACCTGGCCAGCGGCAAGGCCCGCGAGATCGCCCCGCAATGGGACCGTTCGGCCGGTGGCATCGCCCTGTCCGCCGACGGCGCCAGCATCTACACCACCGCCGACGACCTCGGCGAACACCCGCTGTTCCAGATCGACGTGGCCAGCGGCAAGGCCACCAAGCTGATTGGCGACGGCAGCGTCACTGCGGTCGACGTGGCCGGCAACAGCGTGGCCATCACCCGCAACAGCCTGAAGAGCAACGACCAGGTGCTGGTCGGCCTGCTGCCGGCCGCGGGCCAGCCGATCGGCGAGCTGCGCGCGCTGACCCCGGCCGCCGGCGACGTGCTCAAGGACGTGTCCTTCGGTGACTACGAGCAGTTCGAGTTCAAGGGCTGGAACAACGACACCGTGCACGGCTACGTGGTCAAGCCGCACAACTACCAGGAAGGCAAGTCCTACCCGGTCGCGTTCCTGATCCACGGCGGCCCGCAGGGCAGCTTCGGCAACGGCTGGAGCTACCGCTGGAACCCGCAGACCTATGCCGGCCAGGGCTACGCGGTGGTGATGATCGACTTCCACGGCTCCACCGGCTACGGCCAGGCCTTCACCGATGCGATCAGCCAGCACTGGGGCGACCGCCCGCTGGAAGACCTGCAGAAGGGCTGGGACGCGGCGCTGAAGAAGTATTCCTTCCTCAACGGTGACAAGGCCTGTGCGCTGGGCGCCAGCTACGGCGGCTTCATGGTCAACTGGATCGCCGGCAACTGGAACAGCCCGTTCAAGTGCCTGGTCAACCATGACGGCGTGTTCGACCAGCGCATGATGGGTTACGCCACCGAAGAGCTGTGGTTCACCGAGTGGGAGCAGGGCGGTACCCCGTACCAGAAGGCGGCGAACTACGAGAAGTTCAACCCGGTCAACCACGTCGCCGACTGGAAGAAGCCGATCCTGGTCATCCATGGCCAGCAGGACTTCCGCATCCCGGTCGAGCAGGGCCTGGCTGCGTTCACCGCCGCCCAGCGCCAGGGCATCGAATCGAAGTTCCTGTACTTCCCGGACGAGAACCACTGGGTGCTGAAGCCGAACAACAGCATCCTGTGGCACGACACCGTCAATGCCTGGCTGAAGCAGCACATCGGCAACTGATGGTTGCAGCGCCGCCCTTCGGGGCGGCGCTTCTGTTTTCGCCGGTGGGTGCCGACCGTTGGTCGGCACACCTTCCACCAACAGCAGCCGAGCATGGCTCGGCTCTACAAGAGCACCTGCATGATCCAGAACGACATCGTCGTCTTCGGTTTGATCGCCGCCACCCTCGGTGCCGTGTTCTGGACCGCCTCGCGCGAGCAGGGCCTGTGGAAACGCTTCTACACCTTCGTGCCGGCGCTGCTGCTGTGCTACCTGATTCCCGGCATCTACAACACCGTCGGCCTGATCGACGGGCAGAACACCAAGCTCTACAACCCGATCGCGCGCGACATCCTGCTGCCGGCGGCGCTGATCCTGCTCACCCTGGCGGTGGACATCAAGGGCATCCTGCGGCTCGGCCCGAAGCTGGTGCTGATGTACCTGGGCGCGTCGGCCAGCATCATGCTCGGCGCGGTGGTGGCCTTCCTGCTGATGCGCGCGGTGCATCCGGAAACCGTGGCCGGTGACACCTGGGCCGGCATGGCCGCGTTGGCGGGCAGCTGGATCGGTGGCGGCGCCAACATGCTGGCCATGCGTGAAGTGTTCGACGTCAACGCGACCACGTTCGGCCAGTTCGCGGTGGTCGACGTGGGTGTCGGTTACGTGTGGATGGCCGCGCTGATCTTCCTGGCAGGTCGTGCCGCGAAGATCGATGCACGCAGTGGCGCCGATACCTCGGCCATCGACGAGCTGAAGGAGCGCATCGCGCGCTTCCAGGCCGAGCACGAGCGCATTCCCAGCCTCACCGACCTGATGCTGATCGTGGCGGTGGCCTTCGGCGGCGTCGGCCTGGCCCACGCCATCGGCGCGCCGCTGGCGGCCTGGTTCAAGCTCAACGTCAGCTGGGCGGCGCAGTTCAGCCTGGACGCACCGTTCGTGTGGGTGGTGGTGTTGTCCACCACGCTGGGCCTGGGCCTGAGCTTCACCCGCGCACGCACCCTGGAGGGCGCCGGCGCTTCGCGGCTCGGCTCGCTGCTGCTCTACTTCCTGATCGCCTGCATCGGCATGCAGATGGACCTGCTGGCGCTGCTGGACCGGCCGTGGCTGTTCCTGCTGGGCATCATCTGGATCAGCGTGCACATCGCGCTGCTGTGGTGCCTGGGCAAGCTGCTGAAGGTGCCGTTCTTCTACTTCGCCATCGGTTCGCAGTCGAACATCGGTGGCCCGGCCTCGGCACCGGTGGTGGCCGCCGCGTTCCATCCGGCGCTGGCGCCGGTCGGCGTGCTGCTGGGTACGATGGGCTATGCCACCGGCACCTACCTGGCCTACATCGTCGGCATCACCCTGCGCGCGCTGGCCGGGCAGGGGTGATTCCGTTAGTGCCGGCCGCTGGCCGGCAACCGGGTGATGCTCCACCGGTTCATGAGGTTGCCGGCCAGCGGCCGGCACTACCGATGCTCTATGCCACCGGCAACCCGCGTTCGATCAACCACGCTCTCGCGTCTTCGGCGTCCTGCTCGAACCACGCCTTCGTAGACCCCAGTCGATACGTATACCCCCACGCATCCATGTCGGCCATCAACTGCTGGCTGCCGACACCGGGCAGCTGCGCGGCCAGCACGATCTGCAGGTAGCAGGTGGCGTCTTCTTCGGGCACCGAATCGGTGGCGTCGGTGTGCACCTGCGCGCGCCGCTCCGGCGGCAGCACGATCAGGTGGCAGGCTTCGTGCAGCATCGAATGCACGGGGGTGTCATCGCGCACGTACACGTTGCTGGCGATGATGCCCGCCTCGGGCTCGCCCCAGTAGCTGCCGGGAATCGGCTCGCCGTCGGCCACGTGGTGCAGCTGCAGGCCGTGCGCGGCGAGCAGGCGCTGCGCATCGGCGAAGGCGATGGCGCCGACGCGGGTGACGTTCGGTTCGGGTGTCGTGTCGGTCATGCGGGTCAGCCGGCCCCGCCCATGCTGGCACGGGCGGGGCAGGGGATCAGGGCTTTTCCGGGCCTTCGGGCAGCGCCACGGAGATGTCCAGCACATCGTGCTGGCCATCCTTCACCAGGTCGACCTTCACCGCATCGACGTCGATGTTCACGTACTTCTTGATCACTTCCAGCAGCTCACGCTGCAGCAGCGGCAGGTAGTCCGGGCCACCGCGGTGGCTGCGTTCCTGCGCGATGATGATCTGCAGGCGGTTCTTCGCGGTTTCGGCGGTGGTCTTCTTCGCTTTGAGGAAATCGAACAGGCCCATGCTTACCCTCCGAACAGCTTGCTGAAGAAGCCCTTCTTCTCGACGGTGGTGAAGCGCATCGGGCGATCTTCGCCGAGGATGCGCGCGACGGCGTCGTCATAGGCCTGGCCGGCAGCGGATTCGACATCCAGGATCACCGGTTCGCCCTTGTTGGACGCGTTGAGCACGTCGCCCGACTCGGGGATCACGCCGATGGCCTTCAGGCCCAGCACTTCCTCGACGTCGGCGATGCTCAGCATCTCACCGGTTTCCACGCGCAGCGGGGTGTAGCGGGTCAGCAGCAGGAAGGCGGGCACGTTCTGGCCGGATTCGGCCTTGTGGGTCTTCGAGTCCAGCAGGCCGATGATGCGGTCGGAGTCGCGCACCGAGGACACTTCCGGGTTCACCACCACCACCGCACGGTCGGCGAAGTACATCGCCAGGAAGGCACCCTTCTCGATACCGGCCGGCGAGTCGCAGATGATGTAGTCGAAGCCGTCGGCGGCCAGGTCCTTCAGCACCTTGCCTACGCCTTCCTGGGTCAGTGCATCCTTGTCGCGGGTCTGCGAGGCGGCCAGCACGTACAGGTTGTCAAAGCGCTTGTCCTTGATCAGTGCCTGCTTGAGGGTGGCTTCGCCGTGCACGACGTTGACGAAGTCGTACACCACGCGGCGTTCGCAGCCCATGATCAGGTCGAGGTTGCGCAGGCCGACGTCGAAGTCGATCACCGCCACCTTCTTGCCGCGCCGCGCCAGGCCACAGGCCAGGCTCGCGCTGGAAGTGGTCTTGCCCACGCCGCCCTTGCCGGAGGTGACTACGATGATTTCAGCCAAAGGACTTCTCCTGGTTCTGCATTGATTTGGGGCTGCGTCAGTCCAGCGCAGCGATCTTGATCTGGTCCTGTTCCAGCCACACCTGCACGGCCTTGCCGCGCAGGGTGTCCGGGACATCGTCCAGTACCTTGTAGTGGCCGGCAATGGCCACCAGTTCCGCATGGAAATCACGGCAGAAGATGCGTGCCGCGGTGTTGCCCTGGGCCCCTGCCAGCGCACGGCCGCGCAGGGTGCCGTAGATATGGATGCTGCCATCGGCGATGACTTCGGCGCCGGCGCCGACGGTGGCCATCACGGTCAGGTCGCAGTTTTCCGCATACAGCTGCTGGCCCGAACGCACGTTGCCCAGCTGCATGCGGCCCGGCTGCGGTGCGGCGGCATCGGCCACCTTGGCCACCGGCGCGGCCGGGGCCGGCTTCGGTTCGGCGCGGGGCGCGCGGCGGGGTTCCGCTGCGGGCGGCGGCGCCGGTTCGGCCTCGGCGCGCTCGTACTGGGCGCGGAACTTGGCCAGCAGCGGCAGGCCGAGCTGCTGCGAGAGCAGGTCGACCGCACTGGTGCCATAGGCCAGCGCCACCGGCAGCACGCCGGCGCTGCGCAGGCCATCCACCAGCGCCTGCGCGGTGGCCACGTCCGGCACCTGGCTCAGGCCACCGAAGTCGAGGATCACTGCAGCGCGGCCGAACAGCTTCGGCGCGCGGGTCACGCGCTCGCGCATTTCCTGCACGAGGCGTTCGACATCAAGGGTGCGGATGCGCAGGTTGGCGATGCCCACCTGGCCGATCTTCAGTTCACCGGCCTGTTCGTAATCGAAATTCACCGCCACGCTCAGGTCCCCGTCGGCCGCTGTGCCTGCGCCGGCAGCTGCCGGGCGCGTGTCCATGCCACATCCGGCAGCTTGCCGCCATAGGTCTCCTGCACCCACGGGTAGCTGCACAGTTCCTTGGCCAGCATGCTGGCGCGCACATCGACCTGCGGCATGGTGTTCTGGCCCAGCTCGCGGAAACCGAAGCTGCCATGGAAGAGCAGGGCGGCATCGGCGCCATGGTCGAGGAAGACTTCGCAGGTCATCTGCGGGTAGCGCAGCTCGGCAAAGCTCTGCGCGTCGGCATAGAACGCACGGCCGACACCACCGCCACGGCGGCGGCTGGCGACCACGATGCGGTCGATGTAGAAGAACGGGGTGTCCAGCTGCTGCTTGAACCAGGCGAAGTTGCTGCTGTCGTGCTGGCTGTCGCTGCCGAAGCCGATCAGGAAGCCGGCCAGGTTGCCGTCGCGCTCGGCGACGCGGAAATACTCAGCGGTTTCATAGAACAGGCGCAGCCGGGCAGCATCCAGGGGAAGGATGGCCAGGCCAGCGTTGTTGTTCAAAGCCAGGACGGAATCGAGCTCGTGCTCGCGCACGTCGCGGATGACAATCGACATTGTGACTCCGTGGGGTAACGCGGTTGGTCCATCAAGGGACCCTGCGCACGATTATTGCATGCCCGGGGTGGGCTGCGGCATGAACAGGCGACCGGGCAGGCATGACTTCCGTGGGGTGCGGCGCGCAGGCCGGGCCCGTAGAGTGCTGGCATGTTGGGAGCCCTCAGCCATACCCGCGTCCTCCGCCTGGCCGGCCTGTTCACCTGGGTCATGGTCGGCCTGCCGCTGGCCTATTCGCAGTTCGAGAACCTGCACAGCCGCAACGACATGGGCGGCTGGGCGATCCTGCTGTTCGTGGCCTACCTGTCCTTCGGCACGGCGTACTACTGGTTGACCCGCATCCTGCGCAGCGACAGCCACACCAGCTGGCTGGACCGTGGCCTGCTGTTGCTGCTGACGGTCTCGGCACTGGGGGTCAGCTTCCTCAGCGGTTCGGGCCTGGGCAGCATCCTGATGATGGTCGCCGCCGGCGTCATTCCGTGGATGCTGTCGGTGCGGCTGGGCGTGCTGTGGCTGCTGGTCAGCCAGCTGGCCGTCGCGCCGGTGTACTACATGCTGCTGCGCTTCCCGTTGTTCGAGGCGGTGATGCAGTCGCTGCTGTATGGCGGCTTTTCCATGTTCATCTTCGTGACCAGCCTGGTCGCCCGGCAGCAGACCGAGGCCCGTGACGAGCAGCGCCGGTTGAACTCCGAACTGCGCGCGACCCGGGCCCTGCTGGCCGAGAGTGCGCGCGTCAACGAGCGCACCCGCATCTCGCGCGAGCTGCACGACCTGCTCGGCCATCAGCTGACCGCGCTGACCCTGAACCTGGAAGTGGCCGGACACCTGGCCGAGGGCCAGGCGCTGGAGCACGTGAAGCGCTCGCACGCACTGGCCAAGCTGCTGCTGGGCAACGTGCGCGAGGTGGTCAGCCAGCTGCGCGAGACCGGTGCCATCGATCTGGCCGCGGCGCTGCGTCCGCTCACCGAGAACGTGCCTTCGCTGGACATCCAGCTGGAGATCGACGACCCGCTGAACGTGGAAGACCCGCAGCGGGCGCACGTGCTGCTGCGCTGCACCCAGGAGATCATCACCAACGCGGTGCGCCACGCCGGCGCCCGCCATCTGTGGATCAAGGTGTACCGTGAAGCCCCCGACCGGGTGGTGGTGGAGGCCCGCGACGACGGTGTCGGCGCGGATATGGTCAATGTGGGCAACGGCTTGCGCGGGATGCGCGAGCGCCTGCAACAATGTGGTGGCCAGCTGCAGATCGAGACCCGTCCCGGCGAAGGCTTCCGGGTACGCGCGACGGTTCCGGCAACGGTGCTGGTGGCGGCCCTTACCAAGGTTCCTGAAGGAGTGCGTTGATGATTCGCGTCTGCCTGGTCGACGACCAAACCCTGGTGCGGCAGGGAATCCGCTCCCTGCTGGCGCTCGACGACGGCATCGAAGTGGTGGCCGAGGCCGGCGACGGCCGGCAGGCGGTCGAGCTGATACCGCAGGTGCGCCCGGACGTGGTGCTGATGGACATGCGCATGCCGGCGATGTCCGGTCTGGAAGCGCTGCAGGTGCTGTCGCGGCAGGAACAGCTGCCGCCGACCATCATCCTCACCACCTTCGACGATGACCAGCTGGTGCTGGCCGGGCTCAAGGCCGGTGCGAAGGGCTACCTGCTCAAGGACGTCACCCTGGAGCAGCTGGTCGGTGCCATCCGCACCGTGGCCGACGGCGGCTCGCTGGTGCAGCCGGCGGTGACCCAGCGCCTGCTGTCCGGGCTGGAGCACATGCGCAACGAATTCGTCAGCCTGGACCGCCCCGATCCGTTGACCGACCGCGAGACCGAGA
Organism: Stenotrophomonas maltophilia; assembly: GCF_023518235.1. Classification (NCBI taxonomy): domain Bacteria; kingdom Pseudomonadati; phylum Pseudomonadota; class Gammaproteobacteria; order Lysobacterales; family Lysobacteraceae; genus Stenotrophomonas; species Stenotrophomonas maltophilia. The sequence goes on along the minus strand of NZ_CP090423.1, from coordinate 2,144,693 downwards.
TCCTGCGCCTGATGGCCAGCGGCTTCTCCAACAAGGAGATCGCCAACTCGCTGGGCGTGGCCGAGGGCACCATCAAGAACCACGTGTCCAACATCCTTTCCAAGCTGGGCGTGCGCGACCGGACCCGTGCCGTGCTGAAGGCGTTCGAACTTCAGCTGGTCTGAGGAAAATCGTTTTCATACAAAGACTTGGGTGGCCATGCGGGGGTCGGGCCGGCGGCCCCCCCTACATGCCGGGTAGCGGTATGCGTTACCCTTCGAACTCTTTGTCCATACAAATACGCAGCCGGCAGGGAAACCGGTGCGCCAATCCCGATAAACAATGCCCGCGAAGCCTGCTAGGATTGGCGCTTCGCTTCAATCAACCCGGCCGTGGGATCGGCCCCGGAGACTCTCTGAATGACCCGTATTATCGAGTTCCTGATCGCCTTGGGGATCGTGGCTGGCCTGTTCGTCATCATTGGCGTGTGTCTGCCGGGCGAGCGTCACATCACCGAAAGCATCGAGACCAACCGCAAGATGACGATCGTGTACGACACGGTCAGCAGCCTGCGCCGCTTCAAGGACTGGAACCCGCTGGTACTGCGCGATCCCGCCGTTGAACTGAAGCTGTCCGGCCCGGCCTCCGGCAAGGGCGCCACCCTCGACTTCACCTCCAAGGACCTGGGCACCGGTTCCTGGAAGATCACCGACGCCGAAGAGAACAAGCGCGTTGCGATCGCCATCGAAGACGCCACCAAGGGTCACGACAAGGTCACCACCTTCACGCTGGAGCCGACCGGCAAGGGTGGCCGTAACGTCAAGATCACCCAGGACTACTCGGTGAAGTACGGTTTCGACCTGTTCGGCCGTTATGCCGGCCTGTATGTCAGCCGCCAGATCGGCGACGACATCAAGATGGGTCTGTCGCGCATGGCCAACATGCTCGCCACCGTCCCGAACGTCGACTACCGCACCCCGGAAGCGCCGCTGACCGATCTGGCCATTGTTGAAGTGCCGGCCGAGGATCTGCTGGTGGTCAACGCCGGTAACGTCGATCGTGGCCAGGACACCATCACCAAGTCCATCAAGGACAACCAGGAGTGGATCAAGCGCGTGATGGAGGCCAATGGCCTTGAAGCCGCTGGCCCGTTCCGCATCATCACCACCGACTTCGGTCAGGAGAAGTACGCCTTCGACATCGCCCAGCCGGTGAAGAAGAAGGGTGCTGAGGGTGCCACCGCTGAAGCCCTGACCGTCAAGATCGACGGCGGCGCTCCGGTCAAGTACCTGCACGTGGCTCCGCACCGTTCGGCGCATGCGGCCTACACCGGCCACATGGCAGGTCTGGACGTGGCCCGCAATGGCCTGCGTGCCTGGGCCGTGACCTCGGGCAACGAAGTCATCGACCGTCCGTATGAATCCTGGAAGGACGGCATCGACAAGTCGTTCACCCCGGAAGGTACCTACGACATCTACTGGGCCGTCAAGTAAGCTTCGGCTGGCCCATGTAATGTTGGACACGAAAACGCGCCGCTCATTGCGGCGCGTTTTTTTTCATCCGGCGCCCGGCAAGCGGCGCTGCGCAAGGAGCCCTCATGTTCAATCTGGAACGCCGCGCACGTAAGCCCTCCCTGCTGGCCTGCCTGGGCGCGCTGTTGGCCGCGGCCTCGATCGGCCTGTCTGCCTATGCCTCGCATGGCGTGGCCGATCCGCTGGCGCAGCAGCATCTGAACATGGCAGCGCTGTATGCGTTCGCGCATGGTGCGGTGCTGGTGGCGCTCGGGCCGCGCGCACAGGGGGCGATCGCACACCTGGCGCTGTATGTGCTGCTGCTGGGCGTGCTGCTGTTCTCCGGCAGCCTGGTCGGTGGTGCGTTGTGGCAGTGGCCGACGCGGATGGCGCCGATCGGCGGCACCAGCATGATGGCCGGATGGGTATTGCTGGCGATCAATGCGTTGCGTCGTTGAGCCAGCGCCGGGCTCGCGCATTTGTAGAGTCGAGCCATGCTCGACTTCGACAAGTGCAGCCGAGCATGGCTCGGCGCCACCTCAGCCGTTGGCCGGCTTCCAGCACCAGTGCCACGGCTCGTAGACGATGCCGTGCGGGTTATCGCGCGGGTAGCTCAGCTGGAAGCCGTGTTCACCGGCATGGGCCTGCAGCCAGGCGAATGCGTCGGTCGCTTCGAACGATTCCTCGGCGGGCGCGTCCCCGGGCGTGCCGATATCCAGTGCATGGCCGCTGTGGTGCTCGCTGAAGCCCGGTGCCGCATTGACCTTCAGGATGTCGGCCACGCTCAGCCCGCGAGCGCGCTTTCGTTCGAAGATGCCCAGCTGATAGGCGTGGCTGCGGAAACCGGAAATGGCATCCAGCGCAACGCCCTCCCGCGCGGCATGCACGCGCATCCGTCGCCAGCCTTGTGCCGCGCCACGGCGCAGCCACAGCGGGCGGCCGAACCGGTCGTGGCCGGCCAGATGCAGCAGGCAGGGCTCAGGTTCCAGCGGCAGGCCACTGTCGTCGGCGTAACGCTGCGGGTCCAGGCCGAGCTGCTGCAGGCGCTGCTGCAGACCGGCCAGCGCCAGCCACTGTTCTTCCAGCGTCGCGGCGAACGGCCGTGCCAGCGGCGCATCCAGCAGTGACAGCGCTTCCTCCACGCCCGGCTCGCGCGCCAGCCGCGGCACCATGGCATGTACCCCGTGCACCAGCACGGCTGCCAGGTAGCGGCCATCGCGCTTGCGCCGCAGTACCCAGTGCGCCCGCGCCAGCAGGCGCGCATCGAGGTTGCTGCGCGCGCGCAGCAGGCCGGCCGGCCATGCTTCGATGGCCTCGGTATTGATCAGCAGGGGCGGGCGTCGTTGCATCGCCGCAGCTTACTGCCGTGGCACGGTCACGGCCACCTTGCGCAGGGCGTCCAGCAGCGCCTGCGGCCGTTCCAGGCTGAGCAGCAGCGTGCTGCCATCGCGCACCGGCAGCACCAGCACGCGGCTGCGGTCGGTCACCAGGGCAAAGCCCTTGCCGCCGCCCTGCAGGCGGAAATGGCCGGAATGGAACCCCGGCATCGAATAGCCGTTGGTCTTGAAGCGGATGGCGTAGCGCCGGTCACGGCCGAGATCGACCACTTCGGCGCGGTCCAGCTTCAGCTGCGCCACCGGCACGCGACGCCGGTACATCGTTGAACGGACGTCCAGCACGCTGCCATCGAACTCCACCCGGCGCCGGAAGAAGGCCAGGCCCAGCCCGATGCCGAGCGCGGCGATCACCACCAGGCTCCATGCCGCGCTGCCGCCCATCCGGAACCACGGCGGTGACAGGGTCACCTCCATCCACGGCGCGTTGGCACGCACCGTGTGCAACTGTGCGTAGACGCTGATGGCAAAGGCCAGCATTAGCGGCAGGACCACCCACAGCACGCGGAAGGGCGAGCTCTCCGCCACGTCGAAGCGCTTCGGGTCGCTGCCGTTCATCGCTGTGCCTTTATCCACGTGGCCACGTCATCGATCAGCGTTGCATCGACATGGCCCGGTTGCGTGTACTCCTGCAGCGAGCTGCGGCCAGTGCCGGCAATGCCGATATGGTTCAGGGCCGGATACGTGCGCCACTGCACGTTGTTGCGGGTGGCCAGCGCCTTCTGCCAAAGCATCCAGTCGGTGTCCGGCACCTGGAAGTCGCGGCCGCCGTGCAGCATCAGCAGCGGCGTGCGCAGTGCCTGTGCATCGGCGCGTGCATCAACGGCTTCGATGCTTTTCCAGAATGACTGCGGCACTCCCAGCGGCAGCTCGCTGGCGGCCACCGGCGCGGTGCCCCGTGCGGCGGCGATCTGCCTGTCGAGCGCCTCCAGGAAGGCCTGCTCCGACGCAGTGATGTCACCGTCCAGGCCCAGCAGGTAGCGGTTCTGTTCCGGCAGCAGGTCCAGCAGCGTGCGTGCCGGCGCCGCCCACAGGATCGCGCCACGCGCCTGCGGCCAGTGCCGGGCAATGCGCGGGGCGAGCATGCCGCCCTGGCTGTGGCCGAGTACGAACACGCGGCGCCCGTCGATGCGCGGGTCGGCAGCCAGTGCGGTCAGCGCGGCCACGGCATCGTCGGTGGTTTCGTCATCAACGGTGAACGTGCCGCCCTGGAAATCCTGCGGGCGGGCGAAGGTGCGTTTGTCGAAGCGCAGCACGACGATGCCCTGGCTGGCCAGGCCGCGGGCGATATCCAGGAACGGGCGGTTGCCGCCGATCGTCTCATCGCGGTCCTGCGGCCCCGAGCCATGCACAAGGACCACCGCCGGGAACGGACCCTTGCCGTTGGGCAGCGCCAGCGTGCCCGGTAGTGCGCCGCGCGGCTGCGGCACGCTGAATTCACTCTCGCCATAGTTCGCATCGGCGGGCGGCGGCGCTGCCTTGGCCGCCGGAGCCGGGCGCAGCATCAGGCCGGCCACCTTGTCCTGTGCATCCACTGCCACCTGCGCGACGACCCGGCCGCTGGCGAACTGCAGCGGCACCACCACCAGGTGCATGCCCTGCTGCGTGCTCACTTCGGCGGCACCTCGCTGCTGCAGGGTGCCCAGCGACTTCCACAGCACGCCGAGCCGGTCGGCGGGCACGGCCTGGGCCATCTGCGCGGTCAGCATCGCTTCGGCATCGGCAATCTGGCCAGCCTGCAGGTGATCCAGCAGCTGGTTGGCGACCTGCTGCGGTTCGGCGGCCAGGGCGGGGCCGGTGAGCAGGGCCAGTGACAGCATCAGCGCTCTGCGTTGCGCGGTCATGGTTACTGCTCCTTCTTGAAGACCAGCATGGCCGGGCGCATCGGCGCCGGGATGATGATGTTGACCAGCTCCCAGCCGAGCATGCCCTGGCGGGTCAGCTCGCTCTGGATGTCCTCGGCCTTGAGGACGCCCATCATCGTGGTCTTCACTTCAACGGTCTGGTAGCTCCAACGCGTGCTCATCATTCCTTGTCCTCGGCTGATGTCTTCGGTTTTGGCAGGCGCCCTGCCTTGCGCAATGCGTCGCGCAGTACGTATTCGATCTGCGCGTTGAGGCTGCGCAGCTCGTCGTCAGCCCAGCGCTGTGCCGCGGCCAGGACCTCGGCATTGATGCGCAGCGGATAGGCTTTCTTCTCACTCATGAAAACTCCTGGCGGGGCGGTGGGGCGCCCCGTTGCGAGGATGGCTCAGTACAGCGAACCGGCGTTGACGATCGGCTGGGTGCCGCGATCGGAGCACAGCACGGTCAGCAGGTTGCTGACCATGTGCGCCTTGCGTTCTTCGTCCAGCTGCACCACGCCGTTCTTCTGCAGTTCGGCCAGGGCCATTTCCACCATGCCGACGGCACCGGCCACGATGCGCGTGCGTGCGGCGATCACGGCATTGGCCTGCTGGCGCTGCAGCATCGCCTGGGCAATTTCGGCGGCGTAGGCCAGGTGGCTGATGCGGGCATCGAGCACCTGCACGCCGGCATCGGCCAGGCGCTCGGCCAGCTCGTTCTTCAGGTGCTGGGAGATCTCGCTGGCGTGGCTGCGCAGGGCCAGCTGGCCGTCCTCGTGCTGGTCGTAGGGATAGCTGGTGGCCATCGCGCGCAGTGCCGACTCGGACTGGATGTGCACGAAGCTCTCGTAGTCGTCCACGTTGTAGACCGCTTCGGAGGCGTCGACCACCTGCCAGACGATCACGGCGGCGATCTCGATCGGGCTGCCGTCCAGCTCGTTCACCTTCAGCTTGCCACTTTCGAAGTTGCGCACGCGCTGGCTGACCCGGCGCTTGGCATAGAAGGGGTTGTTCCAGCGCAGGCCGTTGTCCTTGACCGTGCCCACGTACTTGCCGAACAGGCTCAGCACGGCGGCCTGGTTGGGCTGGATGGTGTAAAGGCCGGCCAGGATGAAGACCGCAGCGACGATCACCAGCACCCCGGCCAGCATCATCAGCAGGTTCGGCGCGCCGGTGCTGGCCTTGGCCGCCACTCCCAGCACGAACAGCGCTGCGCCGGCCAATGCGGCCAGCAGGGATCCAGCCAGGGTGCCCAGGCCGTTGAGGGAGGCAAGCGACTTCTCTTTCATGGCGGTACGTCCTTGAGGGTTCGATGAAAAGATATCAAAGTGATATCAGATGTGGCGACCGTTCGTCGGAAGATCCGGGCCGGGGGCGCAGGCCGGACCGGCTAGAATGCCCACCCGTCTTCACATCGCTGCTGGAACCGCCATGGCCAAGCTTGGAACCCCGTTGTCTCCCTCCGCGACCCGTGTGCTGCTGCTGGGCTCGGGTGAACTTGGCAAGGAGGTGGCCATCGAGCTGCAGCGGCTGGGCGTGGAAGTGATCGCCGCCGATCGCTATGCCAACGCCCCGGCCATGCAGGTCGCGCACCGCTCGCACGTGATCGACATGCTCGATGCGATGGCGCTGCGCGCGCTGATCGCGCAGGAGCAGCCGCACCTGGTGGTGCCGGAGATCGAGGCGATCCACACCGAGACCCTGGTCCAGCTGGAACAGGAGCAGGGCCTGCGGGTGATCCCGACCGCACGCGCCGCACGCCTGACCATGGACCGCGAGGGCATCCGCCGCCTCGCCGCCGAGACTCTGGGCCTGCCGACCTCGCCGTACCGCTTCGTCGATACCGAGGCCGAGTACCGCGCCGCGGTCGCGGCGATCGGCCTGCCGTGTGTGGTCAAGCCGGTGATGTCCTCTTCGGGCAAGGGCCAGAGCACGCTGCGCAGCGAGGCCGACATCGCCCCGGCCTGGGACTATGCGCAGACTGGTGGCCGAGCCGGTGCCGGCCGCTGCATCGTCGAAGGTTTCATCGACTTCGATTACGAGATCACCCTGCTGACCGTGCGTCATGCCGGTGGCACCTCGTTCTGCGCGCCGATCGGCCACCTGCAGAAGGACGGTGACTACCGCGAAAGCTGGCAGCCACAGCCGATGTCGGACAAGGCACTGGCGCGCGCGGAAGAGATCTCGCGCGCGATCACCGATGACCTGGGCGGTTGGGGCCTGTTCGGCGTCGAGCTGTTCGTGAAGGGCGACGAGGTGTGGTTCAGCGAAGTGTCGCCGCGCCCGCATGACACCGGCCTGGTGACCCTGGTCTCGCAGGAACTGAGCGAGTTCGCCCTGCACGCGCGCGCCATCCTCGGCCTGCCGATTCCGCTGATCCGCCAGAGCGGTCCGTCGGCGTCGTGCGCGCTGCTGGCGCACGGTGAGGGCGTGCCGTACTTCAACAACGTCGCTGCCGCGCTGCAGGTGCCCGATACCGCCGTGCGCCTGTTCGGCAAGCCGAGCGTGCACGGCCATCGCCGCGTCGGCGTGACCCTGGCGCGCGCGGAGACCATCGACCAGGCGCGTGCCATCGCCCGCGATGCCGCCGACGCCATCGGCGTCGAACTGCGCCCTTGAAGCAAAAAGGGGACGGAGGGGATTAAGTCGTTTGTGGCACAAACGACTTAATCCCCTCCGTCCCCTTTTTCCGGTGGGTACCGACCGTTGGTCGGTACAGATTTCCGTGCAGTCGACTAACAGTCGACTTTACCGCACATCCACCCACACCAGGTGGTGGTCGCTGCCGTCGGCGATCTTCGCCTCCGGGCTTTCATTGGCCGGCCAGAAGATGCCGCTGCCGACGTACTCGAAACCGGTCGAGGGAAGTACGTAGTCCAGGCGCATGGTGCCGGACTTCGGGCCGAAATCGCCGGTGGCGTGGAACGGTGCGCCCCTGCGCGTGATGCCCTTGGCCGCATAGGCCAGACTGGTCTGCTCGCCACCGATGCTGCGCGGGGTGGGGTAGCGCAGCACACGGGCGTTCTCGATCAGTTCCACTATGGCCTCATGGCGGCCATCGCCATCGACCGGGTCGTTGTTGAGGTCACCGAGGATCACGAAGCGCGCGTCCTGCGCCAGGCCACCGCACTGGCCCTTGTCATCGCACAGCCAGGGCTTGTCACCCTTGGACAGGTATTCCTGCCACAAGCGCAGTTCGTCGTGGTTGCGCGCGGCATTGCGCTTCTCCGGACCATCGAACACCGGCGGCGTCGGGTGCGAGACCAGCGCATGCACCACGCCGGCCGGGGTCTTTACCGGCACGTCCCAATGCGACTTCGACGACAGGCGCAGCTGCGACCACACCGCATCGTTGTAGAAGCTCTGGCCGGTGCGCGGATCGACCGGGCGGATCGCACCAGGCATCGCACTCCACTTCAGCAGTTGGAAGCTGCGCACCTTGGCTTCATCGATCGGGTAGCGCGACAGCACCAGCATGCCGTACTGGCCCGGGTGCAGGCCGTAGCCCCAGGCATCGTTGCCGCGGCTGCGGCCTTCGCCGCCGACCACGCCGTTGTTGTCCAGGTCCAGCCCACTGGGCACGCCGGTGTTGACCGGAGCCAGGTAACGGTAGGCGAAGTGCAGCGGCTTGCCGCCGCCGGGCTGGGCCACTTCCAGGTAACGCTTCTGGAACAGGTCGGCAGCGCGATGGGCGTCGTCGAAGTCGAACTCGTTCAACAGCACCAGGTCCGGGCGCACCTGCTGCAGCACCGCCGCGATCTTGCGCGCGTGCTCGCTGTCACCTTCCAGTTCCTTGATCAGGCCACCGGTCTGGTCGGAGTACAGCGAGGTGTTGTAGGTGGCCAGGCGCAGCGCAGCGGACGGCTTTTCGGTCATCGCGGGGGACTTGGCGAAGGCGGGGGCGGTGGCGCCGCAGAGCAGGGCCAGGGCGAGGATCAGGGGTTTGGCGTTCATGGCCCTATTCTGCACCCGCTCCGGTGTCAGCGGTTTGTCAGCGCCCGTCCAGATCGTTGTCGAAATCGTGCCAGCGGCGGCCGTCGTAGGCCTCCAGTGGATGGAAGCGGCGCTTGTAGTCCATTTTCTGATGGCCACGGATCCAGTAGCCCAGGTACACATGGGGCAGCCCCTCGCGGCGGGCCCATTCGATCTGCTGCAGGATCGCGAAGGTGCCCAGCCCGCGCGCGGCGTGCTCCGGTTCGAAGAAGGTGTAGACCGCCGACAGGCCGTGCTCGGTGACGTCGGTCACCGCCACCCCCAGCAGCTGGCTGGGCTGACCGTCGTGGCCGGGCAGGCGCATCTCCATGAAGCGGGTGTGCGACCAGCTGCCGATCAGGAACTGCTCGAATTCGTGCGGGCCGTGGTCGTCCATGCCGCCATTGGCGTGGCGGTGCACCAGATAACGGTGGTACAGCGCGAACAGATCATCGCGGGCCGTGGCGGCGGTGATCCGCACCTCCAGGTCGGCATTGCGGGCGGCACAGCGGCGCTGGCTGCGGTCCGGGGCGAAACGCGCCACCGGGATACGCACGGCCACGCAGGCCTGGCAGTGCGCGCAGTGGGGCCGGTAGACCAGGTCGCCGCTGCGGCGGAAGCCCCAGCTCAGGGCCAGCGGGTACAGGCCGCCCAGGCGGCGGTCGTGGGGGTCCAGCACCAGGTCGCGCGCCACCCGGTCCGACCAGTACCCGCAGGGGTGCTCGCCGGTCTGGAAAAGCCGCAGTTCGTCGTCTCTGTCGCCGTGTATCGCCATGGGCACAGCATAGCCCCAGCCCGTCGCAGTAGCGGCGACTGTCCGCCGGATGAATGGAACCGGCCGCGGCGTCAACCGATGTCGCCCCCGGGCGTTGTTGTCCCCCGAGGGTGAAGTGATCACCCCGACGCAATTCCCACCCCCAGGAGTGACCTCATGATCCGTACCCCCCTGCTGCTGGCCCTGCTGCTCGGCACCTCCGCTTCCGGTATCGCGCTGGCGGCCGACACCCCGACCGCACCGGCGCAGCGCCCGGTCAAGCTGGATACCAACGGCGACGGTGTCATCGACCGCAGCGAAGCCGCTGCCAACCCGCGCCTGGCCGCGAAGTTCGACGAGCTGGACAAGAACAAGGACGGCAAGCTCTCGCGCGATGAACTGCCGCGCTGGAAGCACGGCCGCCGTGGCCATGGTGGTGAGCGCTGGGCCAAGCTGGACGTCAACAAGGACGGCCGCATCAGCCGCGAGGAAGCCAAGGCCGATCCGCGCCTGGCCGCGCGCTTCGACCAGCTTGACGTCAACAAGGACGGCTACCTGGACAAGGCCGACCGCGAACTGCGCATGAAGCAGATGCGCGATGCCTGGTTCGCCGCCGCCGACACCAACAAGGACGGCCAGTTGAGCAAGGCCGAGTTCGATGCCGCCAAGGGCCCGATGCACGGTGGCCAGCGCCACGGTGGCCAGCGTGACGGTGGCCACCGTGACGGCAGCGCGCCGAAGCCGCAGCGCTGATTCATCGCACGCTGATCGATCACGACGCCGGCGTACTGCCGGCGTCGTGCATTGCGGCCCTAGCGGCCGCCGGTATGGGCCACCGCATACAGCACGACGCCCAGCACCATGATGTTCATGGCGATGACCCCGGTACGCCCATAGAGCGATTCATACACCCAGTTGGTGCCGGTGCGCCCACGCCGCGCCGAATCGCGTGCGATCAGCGGCGCCATGATCTGCTGCAGCGGCCCCAGGCACTGGTAGTTCACCAGGCCCAGGCCGAGCACCAGCACCAGCAGATGCACCCACGTCGGGGTCTGCAGCAGTACCACCGCCAGCACCGCCAGGCAGCAGGCCATGGCGGTCCAGGTGTTCATGCGCACAAAGCGCCAGACCTGCGCACGTTCGGCATCGGTCTTGGCATAGGACAGCAGGAATCGACCGCCCAGGTAGCTGCCGATCACGCCACCGGCCACGCCACCGGCGAAGGCGCCCCACGTGCTGGCCGGAATCATGTGCAGGTAGCCCAGGGTGGCCGTGACCGAGCCCATGGCTGTACCCCCGGCCACGCTGGCGCCGCCCAGGCCCAGCTTGCTGCTGCCCACACCGACGCCGGCGCTCAGCAGGATCGCCGCGCTGGCGGTCCCGGGGGCCGCCACCAGCACCATCGACACCACGGCGGTGGCGAACGCTGCACTGGGTGCGCTGCTGCGGGCGAACTCGCCGAAGCGCTGCAGCAGGCCTTCGCGGACCTGGCCGCGGGCGCGTGACAGGCGCTTGCGCACCGCCGCGTCGCTGAGCCCGAGCAGATCGGCCACCTGCTGCGAGCGCTGCCCTTCGCGGTAGTACAGCAGCAGCACCTCACGGCTGTCGGCGGGCAGGGCGGAGATGATGTCCTCGGCGGCGATCTCTTCTTCCACACGCTGCAGCCGGTCGGCTGTGCTCGGCGACGGATCGGCGGCCATGCCCAGCGCCACTTCGGCCGCCTCACCGGTGAGGGGCCGGCCACGTTGCGCACGCAACCAGTCGCGGGCCAGGTTGCGGGTGATCTGCCGCAGCCACGGCAGGAAGCTGGTCGAGCTGCGCAGCTGGTGCAGCTGCTGCCAGCCTTTCACGAAGGCTTCCTGGGCGATGTCCTCGCTGGCCTGGCGGTCACGGGTGATGGCCAGGGCGATGGCGGTGACCGTGTTCTGGCAGGCCAGCACGATGCGCCCATAGGCGTGCTGGCAGCCGCTGGCGGCGGCCGGCAGTTCGCGTTCCAGGGTCTGGTCGATCGATGCGGCGAACGTCGTCATGGCAGCGGTTCTCCTGCTGGGATTGTGTCCCATGACGGAGCCGCGCGCTCAATGTGACCGGCCGTCCACACGGTTAATGCCGGCCAGCGGCCGGCATTAACCGTGAGTCAGGTCGAGGGCTGGATGCGGACCCGGACTTCTTCCTCTTCCGGCGCGGCCTGCGGGGCCGGTTGTGCCTGCTGCGGCTGGGCCTGCGGGGCAGGGGCGGGCGCGGCCGGTGCCGGGGCGCCACGGTGGCGCAGGCCGATCACCAGCGCCACGCCGGCGATCACCACCAGCAGCGCGATGCGGATGCGCCAGGCCCAGCTGCGGCCACCGCCACCCTGTTCCGGCGCGTCGCGGAAGGCGAATTCGGCGGTCGGGTGGTCGCGACGGGTGGTATCGAGCAGGCGCGCCTCGCGCAGGATTTCGCGCGCGCGTGGCTGGTCGTCGGCACGTACGATCCACACCGCCGGATAGGCGCTGGCATTGCCCAGATCGGTATAGCTGAACTGGCCCCGGCGGCGGGTCTTGTACGAGCGCCCGTTGGTCACCTTGACCTCGATACCGTGCCCGCGCAGGAGCTCGGCCACGCCTTCGACGGTTTCCACGCGCTGGCTGCTGAAAATCTGGCGCATCGGTTTACTCCTTGGCCGGCACGGCGGCGGCCGCGGCCTGGTCCGGAACGACCCGGATCAGGCCTTCCTGCGCGGTGCTGGCCACCAGCACGCCGTTGCGGGTAAAGAACTGGCCACGGGCCAGCCCGCGCGAATCCTGCGCGCTGGGGCTGTCCAGCGAGTACAGCAGCCAGTCATCGGCACGGAACGGGCGGTGGAACCAGATGGCGTGGTCGAGCGAGGCCATCTGCACGTGCGGGTGGTAGTAGCTGATGCCGTGCGGGAAGGTCGCCGTGCCGAGCAGATGGAAATCGGACGCGTAGGCCAGCAGTGCCTGGTGCAGTTCGGGCGCATCGCCGACCGGCTCGCTCAGGCGCATCCACACCTGGTGATAGGGTGGGCGCTTGGGTGGGTTCAGTTCGTCACGTGGGTAGACATGGCGGAACTCGAACGGGCCACCGCGCGACAGCCAGCGCTGCACCTTGATCGGCAGGCGTTCGAGCACTTCGGCCGGCAGCGGGCGGTTCGGCTCGATGTCTTCCGGCTGCGGCACTTCAGGCATCTTGTGCTGGTGCTCAGCACCGGTCTCGGCCTGCTGGAACGAGGCGGCGCAGAAGAAGATCACCTTGCCGTGCTGGATCGCGGTGACCCGGCGCACCGAGAAGCTGCCACCGTCGCGGGTGCGGTCCACGTCGTAGACGATCGGGTGGTCGATGTTGCCGGCGCGCAGGAAATAGGCGTGCAGCGAATGCACGTGGCGGCCGTTGTCGACCGTGGCCTGTGCAGCGGCCAGCGCCTGACCCAGCACCTGTCCGCCGAACACGTACTTGGTTCCGATATCGCGGCTCTGCCCGCGGAACAGGTTGTCCTCCAGCCGCTCCAGCGTGAGCAGGTCGATCAGCTCGGAGACGACGGGTTCGGGCGTGTCGTTCAAGGGGGCGGCCACAGCAGGGAAAGAGAGCCTGATTATACCGGTCAGGGGTCAGATCCCTTTCGCATCGCGAAAGGGATCTGATCCCGCCGCCGTGCGCCGGCCGATCATCGGTAGTGCCGGCCGCTGGCCGGCAACCTCATGATTCTCTTGGGGGGCGTGGTTGTCGGCCAGCGGCCGGCACTACCGTTTACTTGCCCAGCCGGGCCACCAGCGCCTGCAGTGCGTTCTGTGCGTCCGGGGCGAACCAGGCTTCGACAAAGCGGTCGAGCTGGATCAGGTCCGGGTGCAAGGCTTCGTGCAGATCGGCGCGGGCGACCGCGCGGGTCAGCAGCATCGGCTGGCGCGGCTGCTTCAGCAGGTTCTGCAGCCAGGCCACCGCGCGCGCCACCACCAGGTCGCCCTCGGCCAGCTCATCGACCAGGCCGATCTGCAGTGCCTGTTCGGCCGGCACCAGCGAGCCGGTGGTCAGCAGCACGCCGGCACGGTGCACGCCGACCGCACGGCGCAGCAGGCGCTGGATGCCTTCCGGCGCGATCAGGCCCACCTGCACTTCGTTCAGGCCGATGGCATACGGACGCGACGGATCGGCGCTGCGCGCCATCACCCGGTAGTCGCAGCACAGGGCCAGCACGCAGCCGCCGGCCGGCGCATGGCCGGTGATCGCCGCGACCACCGGAATGCGGCTCTCGGCCAGGGTGCGCACGGCGCCGAAAAATGCGTTCCAGGTGTCCAGCAGCTTGTGCTTGTCATCGCCGTGCGAGAGCAGGTGCGGCACGTCCATGCCGCCGGTGAAGACGCGCTCGCTGCCCGAGAGCACGATGCCGTGCGCGTCTTCGGCCATGGCCAGCTCGATGGCGTGGATCAACTGCCGGCACAGTTCGGTATCCAGGGCATTGACCGGCGGCCGCGCCAGGCGCAGTTCGCGGATGGGGCCATGGTTGATCACCTCGATGAGCGTCGTCATGCTGCGGTCTCGTTGCGAAGAAGGAACCTGGGCGATGATAACCAAACCATTCGTTGGCGTATTGTTGATGATGTGTGCGGCCGCAGCATCGGCGTCCGCCGCCGGGACGACGTGTGTCACCGTCGAGCGGGGCTGGGCGCGGTTGCCGCCGAATCCGGCGATGCCGATGACCGCCGGCTACGGCGTGATCCGCAACGGCTGTGGCAAGGCGGTGGTGATCACCGGCGCAAGCAGCGCGGTGTTTGGTGATGTGTCGCTGCACGAAACCACCATCGTCGATGGGGTCAGCCGGATGCGCGCGATCGAACGCCTGCCGCTGGCACCGGGTGCGCGTGCCGAACTCAAGCCCGGTGGCCTGCACCTGATGCTGATGCAGGGCCAGGGCGCGCTGAAGGAGGGGCAGGCGCTGCCGCTGCGGTTGCAGCTGGAAGGCGGCGGCGAAGCGAGTACAACGTTGATCGTACGCAAGGCCGCGCCGTAGCGCGACGCCCGTTTCGCCGGGCATGGCCCGGCGCTACCGGTGATGATCCGGTGGTCATGCCCGGCGGGGTGTTACGTCCAGTCGTACGAGAACAGCACCGTGCGGCTCACCGGTTCGTACAACATCACGATGGCATCGGCACCGGTTGCGCACCAGTTGTAGCCAGCTACGTCGGCCACGGCGAAGAACTTGTTGCCATTGCGGGTGATGATCACCGTTTCTGCATCGTCCGCAGCGTTGGGGTCATCGGCAGCGTCGGTGAAGCCAAGCTCGAAGGCGGCGGGAATCTCTGCGGTCTCGGTCCAGTTGCCGAAACCAATCTGTCCACCCAGCGTATCCAGGTAGTCACGCTCGCTGGCCTCGCCCTTGCCGTAGCGCGAGTAGCAGGCCAGGCGGCCCTGCGCGGCATGGTAGTCACGCGCCTTGGCGTAACTCTCGCGCATCTGCGCGATGTGCTCCTGCGCGTCCTTGTCCTGCGCGGCATCGCCGATGAAATAGCCCTCATTGCCGAGGAAGCGCATCTGGTTGCCGGCGGTCAGCTCGAAAGCGATCCAGTTGCTGCCGGTAAATTCGTTGTGGTGTTCTTCGGTGTCGTCACCGATGCAGCCTTCATACGGCTCGATAGGGCACAGCATCGTCGCTACCTGGCCGGCCAGTTCCGGCCGCAGCACACCCAGATCGATCTTCAACAGCGGCAGCAGGTGCTGGCCGAGCCACGACTGATCGTCAGGGAAGACATCGGTGGGGAAGGCGACCATGTCGGGCAGCAGGTCGCGCAGTTCGGTGTGGTGGATCATGTCAGTCCTTTGAACAGAGTGGGTAGTGCCGGCCGCTGGCCGGCAGCCTCATTGCCGCCGAAGCGTGCCGACCCAGGTCGGCACCCACCAGGGCATTTCAGGTGGACGCGCTGCGGATCGCGTCCGGCAGCGGTGCGCTCTTGCCGGTCTGGGTATCCATCCAGACCACCACCACGTTGCCGTCCGAATACAGCTTCGAATCGTCCTGCTGGTCGACGATGCGGTGGCCGATGGTCACGCTGCTGTTGCCCAGGCGCTCGACGAACAGTTCAACGAGGATGTCGTTGGGCCACACGATCGGCAGGCGGTAGTTGACGTTGGTCGCGGCCACCACCGGGGCGATGCGGTCGGTCATCGACACGCCGTCCACGCCCAGCATCCAGCGCACGCGCGCTTCCTCCAGGTAGGAGATGTACTTGGCGTTGTTGACGTGGCCCATGCTGTCCATGTCGCGCCAGCGCACACTGATCGGGATGCGGGCCAGGATCTTGTGTTCGCTGCTCATCATGCGTCCTTCTTCTTGCTGGCCGTGGCACTCTTGCTGGCCTTGCCGGTGCTTTTGGCGGCCACCGCCTTCTTCGCCGGCTTGGCGACCTTCTCAGGCTTCACCTTGCGCGGCGGGCGGGCGTCGGGCTTGTTGGCCACGGCGGCCGGCTGCTCCGGGCGCGCGCTGGTGGAGGGCAACATGCGCGCCAGGAACTGGCCGGTGTACGACTGCGGGCAGGCCGCCACGTCTTCCGGCGTGCCGGTGACCAGGATGGTGCCACCGCGATGGCCACCTTCCGGGCCCAGGTCGACGATCCAGTCGGCAGTCTTGATCACGTCCAGGTTGTGCTCGATCACCACCACCGTGTTGCCTTCGTCGCGCAGCTTGTGCAGCACGCCCAGCAGCGCTTCGATGTCGTGGAAGTGCAGGCCGGTGGTCGGCTCGTCGAGGATGTACAGGGTGCGGCCGGTATCGCGGCGCGACAGTTCCTTGGACAGCTTCACGCGCTGCGCTTCACCACCGGACAGCGTGGTCGCGCTCTGGCCCAGCTTGATGTAACTCAGGCCGACGTCGACCAGGGTTTCCAGCTTTCGTGCGATCGACGGCACCGGCTCGAACAGCTTCAGTGCATCCTCGACGGTCATTTCCAGCACGTCGTTGATGTTGAAGCCCTTGTACAGGATCTCCAGCGTCTCGCGGTTGTAGCGCTTGCCGTGGCAGACATCGCACGGCACGTACACGTCCGGCAGGAAGTGCATCTCGACCTTGATCAGGCCATCGCCCTGGCACGCTTCGCAGCGGCCACCCCGCACGTTGAAGCTGAAGCGCCCCGGCGAATAGCCGCGCGCACGTGCTTCGGGCACCTGCGCGAACAGTTCGCGCAACGGGGTGAACAGGCCGGTGTAGGTGGCCGGGTTCGAACGCGGAGTGCGGCCGATCGGCGACTGGTCGATGTCCACCACCTTGTCGAACAGGTCCAGGCCATCGATCTCCTTGTAGGGAGCGATCGGGTGCGAGGCGCCGTTGATCTCGTTGGCGGCCAGCGAGAACAGGGTGTCGTTGATCAGGGTCGACTTGCCCGAGCCGGACACGCCGGTCACGCAGGTCAGCAGGCCCGACGGAATCGCCAGGTCCACGCCCTTCAGGTTGTTGCCGCTGGCACCGCGCAGGTGCAGGGTCATCTTCGGGTTCGGCTTGTGCCGGCGCGCCGGAATCTCGATCGCGCGCTTGCCCGACAGGTACTGGCCGGTCAGCGAGCGCGGTGCCTCCAGGATGTCCTGCAGGGTGCCCTGGCCGACGATCTCGCCGCCGTGCACACCCGCGCCCGGTCCGATGTCCAGCACGTAGTCGGCCAGCCGGATCGCGTCCTCGTCGTGCTCGACCACGATCACCGTGTTGCCGAGGTCGCGCAGGCGGGTGAGGGTGCCGAGCAGGCGTTCGTTGTCGCGCTGGTGCAGGCCGATCGACGGCTCATCGAGCACGTACATCACCCCGACCAGGCCGGCGCCGATCTGGCTGGCCAGGCGGATGCGCTGCGCCTCGCCACCGGACAGGGTGTCGGCCTTGCGCTCCAGGGTCAGGTAATCCAGGCCCACATCGACCAGGAAGCCGAGGCGTTCGCCGATTTCCTTGACGATCTTCGAGGCGATTTCGCCGCGCCAGCCCGGCAGGCTCAGTTCACTGAAGAACTTCAGCGCTTCATCGATCGGCAGCACCACCAGATCCGGCAGCGGACGATCGGCCACGAACACGTTGCGCGCCGCCTTGTTCAGGCGCGCACCATGGCATTCCGGGCACGGCTGTTCGCTGATGTACTTGGACAGTTCCTCGCGCACCGCCGGCGACTCGGTTTCCTTGTAGCGGCGTTCGAGGTTGGGAATGATGCCCTCGAAGCGGTGCTTGCGCTGGGTGCGGCCACCGGCTTCGGTGAAGTAGGTGAAGGTGATCGCCTCATCGCCGCTGCCATACAGCACGGCCTGCTGCACGTTCTCCGGCAGCGAGTTCCACGCCGCGTCGACGTCGAACTTGTAGTGCTTGGCCAGCGAGGCGATCAGCTGGAAGTAGTAGGCGTTGCGGCGGTCCCAGCCGCGCACCGCACCGGCGGCCAGCGACAGCTCGGGGTGCACCACCACGCGCGAGGGATCGAAGAATTCGGCCATGCCCAGGCCATCGCAGCCGGGGCAGGCGCCCATCGGTGCGTTGAACGAGAACAGCCGTGGTTCCAGTTCCGGCAGCGAGTAATCGCAGACCGGGCAGGAGTACTTGGAGGAGAACAGCGTCGGCGCGGTACCGGCGTTGTCCAGGCTCTGCACCGAGGCCATGCCGTCGCCCAGTTTCAGCGCGGTCTCGAAGCTCTCGGCCAGGCGCTGCTTGATGTCCTCGCGCGGGCGGAAGCGGTCGATCACCGCCTCGATGGTGTGCTTCTGGCGCAGCGCCAGCGGCGGCACCGCGTCGATCTCATGCAGCTCGCCATCCACGCGTACGCGCACGAAGCCCTGTGCACGCAGCTGGTCGAACACCTGCGCATGCTCGCCCTTGCGGTCGCGGATGACCGGCGCCAGCAGCATGTAGCGCTGTTCCGGGTCGAGGGTTAGCACCTGGTCGACCATCTGGCTGACCGTCTGTGCTTCCAGCGGGTAGCCGTGGTCGGGGCAGCGCGGGGTGCCGACGCGCGCATACAGCAGGCGCAGGTAGTCGTAGATCTCGGTGATCGTGCCGACCGTCGAACGCGGGTTGTGCGAGGTCGACTTCTGCTCGATCGAGATGGCCGGGGACAGGCCTTCGATGTGGTCCAGGTCCGGCTTTTCCATCACGCTCAGGAACTGGCGCGCATAGGCCGACAGCGACTCGACGTAGCGGCGCTGGCCTTCTGCATAGATGGTGTCGAACGCCAGCGAGGACTTGCCCGAGCCGGACAGGCCGGTGATCACGATCAGCTTGTCGCGGGGCAGGTCGAGGTCGAGGTTCTTCAGGTTGTGCGTCCGCGCGCCGCGGATGCGGATGAAATCCATCGCCATGGGGGATCCGGTTGTGGGGGCGTTGGCTGGGTGCCGGGCCAGCGGGGAACGGCAATCGGTCAGCCTACCGAGGTGACCAGATGGGGGCAATGGGCGACAATGCCAGCCCGGTGTCTCACCCTGTGAGACAGGCCGACAGGCAGGGGTCAGATCCCTTTTCACAACGTGAAAAGGATCTGACCCCGTTCTGGCCCGCGCCCCAAGCCCGTTCAGGGGTTGACTTGACCCCCGCCCGCTGATCTGCGTACAATCCCGCTCCTGTCCGCCCTCGATGGCGGCAGCTCAGACCACAATAACTACAGAGGAAGGCCTGGTCATGTACGCAGTACTGGTCACCGGCGGTAAGCAATACCGCGTGGCGCAGGGCGAAAAGCTCCGCATTGAAAAGCTCGAAGTCGAAGTCGGCAGCGAGATCAAGTTTGACAACATCCTGATGCTGGGTGACAGCGACGGCGTGAAGCTGGGCGATGCGCTGAAGGGCGCTGCCGTCACCGCCAAGGTCCTGTCCCAGGGTCGTGCTGACAAGGTCCGGATCATCAAGTTCCGTCGCCGCAAGCACCACATGAAGCGTCAGGGTCACCGTCAGTACTACACCGAAATCGAGATCACCGGCATCGCCGGCTAAGTATCAGGAGAAGCAGTCATGGCACATAAAAAGGGCGTAGGCTCCTCGCGCAACGGTCGCGACTCCAACCCGAAGTACCTGGGCGTCAAGATCTTCGGCGGCCAGGCCATCGAAGCCGGCAACATCATCGTGCGTCAGCGCGGCACCCAGTTCCACCCGGGTTCCGGCGTTGGCCTGGGCCGTGACCACACCCTGTTCGCCCTGGTGGACGGCAAGGTGGAGTTCTCGGTCAAGGGCGCCAAGAAGCGCCGCACCGTCAGCATCGTCTCGGCCGACGCCTGATCCAGGCATCGCCGGCACCCGTGCTACGGCAGGGTGGTGCTGGATGAAGAGCACGTTGCATGGAGAGCCCCGCTTCGGCGGGGCTTTTCGTTAGAGTGAACGCAAGACCGGCTGTGCCGGGTTGCCGGCCCGCGGCCGGCATGACATTCAAGGCGGCGGCCCGCAGGCTGCGCCCATCGCAGGCATCGAAACAATGAAACTGGTAGACGAAGCAGAAATCGAAGTGTTCGCCGGCAACGGCGGCAACGGCTGCATTGGCTTCCGTCGCGAGAAGTTCATTCCGCTCGGCGGCCCGGACGGCGGCGACGGCGGTGCCGGCGGCAGCGTGTACATCCGCGCCGACGAGAACCTGAACACCCTGGTCGACTTCCGCCATGACCGCATCTTCAAGGCGCAGCGCGGCGAGAACGGCATGGGCCGCCAGGCCTATGGCAAGGGCGGCGAAGACCTGACCATCACCGTGCCGGTAGGCACCGTGGTGATCAACGTCGCCACCGACGAAGTCATCGGCGACCTGACCCAGCACGGCGATCGCCTGCTGGTGGCCAAGGGTGGCCGTGGTGGCCTGGGCAACATGCACTTCAAGAGCTCGACCAACCGCTCGCCGCGCCAGGCGCTGCCGGGCGAGCCGGGCGAAGAGCGCACCCTGAAGCTGGAACTGAAGCTGCTGGCCGACGTCGGCCTGCTGGGCTTCCCCAACGCTGGCAAGAGCACCCTGATCCGTGCCGTTTCGGCGGCGACGCCGAAGGTGGCCGATTACCCGTTCACCACGCTGTACCCGAACCTGGGTGTGGTGAAGGTGGAGAATTACCGCAGCTTCGTGATCGCCGATATTCCCGGCCTGATCGAAGGCGCGGCGGATGGCGCCGGCCTCGGTGCGCAGTTCCTGCGTCACCTGCAGCGCACGCGCCTGCTGCTGCACCTGGTGGACATTTCACCGATGGAAGGTGGCGTGGAAGGTATTTCGCCGGTGGAGCAGGTGCGTGCGATCGAGCGCGAGCTGGAGAAGCACGACCCGGAGCTGCTGGAAAAGCCGCGCTGGCTGGTGCTGAACAAGGCCGACCTGATGTTCGAGGACGAGGCCAAGGCCGCGGCCGAGCAGATCGTGGCCGAGCTGGGCTGGAAGGAGCCGTGGTTCCTGGTCTCCGCGCTGGGCCGCGAAGGGACCTTCCCGATCATGAGCCGGATCATGGCGTTCTTCGATCGCCAGAAGGAAGACGAGCTGGAAGCCCGCAACGCGCAATGATGCCGTTGTGGTTCCGTGCAAGAAACCCGGCTTCGGCCGGGTTTTTTTGTTGGTAGTGCCGGCCGCTGGCTGGCAATCCCGGTGAACTGCCGGCCAGCGGCCGGCACTACCGGTCCTGCGGACCCCGGGGATCGCACGAATCGCAGGCAACAAAAAACCCGGCCGGGGCCGGGTTCTTGTCTGCTGCCCGGCCCCGAAGGGCAGGGCGGCAACGCCGGATCAGGCGGCCTTGAGGGCCTTGATGCGGTCGTTCAGGCGGCTCTTATGACGAGCAGCCTTGTTCTTGTGGATCAGGCCACGCGCGCTGAAGCGATCCAGGATCGGCTGGGCAACGGCGAAGGCGGCTTCGGCGCCGGCGGCATCGTTGGCGTCCAGCGCCTTGATCACTTTCTTGACAGCGGTGCGCAGCATCGAGCGCTGAGCCACGTTGCGCGCGTTGCGCACGACGGTCTGCTTGGCGCGCTTCTTGGCGGACTTGATATTGGCCACGGTGGTGGTTTCCTGAAAAAATCGGTGTTATGGGAACAGCAAGCTAGCTAGTATGATGGCGTAAGAAATGCACGTCAAGTCGATTGTCAAGAGGGACGCTGAGTGAGTTCACCCAAGTTGTTGCGGGGCCTGCTGTCGTTCAGCAGCATGACCATGGTCTCGCGCGTTCTCGGACTTGTCCGGGACTTCGTGGTGACCACCACGTTCGGCACCAACGCCATCACTGATGCTTTCTGGGTCGCGTTCAGGGTACCCAATTTCCTGCGCCGTTTGTTCGCTGAGGGCTCCTTCGCCACCGCTTTCGTGCCGGTGTTCACGGAAGTGAAGGAGACCCGCAGTCACGCCGAGCTGCGTGAACTGATGGCCCGCACCGCCGGCACCCTGGGCGGGGTGTTGATGCTGGTCACCGCGCTGGCGCTGATCTTCGCGCCGCAGCTGGCCTCGGTGTTCTCCAGTGGTGTTGATACCGACCCGGTCAAGCAGGGCCTGCTGGTCGACCTTTTCCGCCTGACCTTCCCGTTCCTGCTGTTTGTCTCGCTGACCGCACTGGCCGGTGGCGCGCTGAACAGCTTCCAGCGCTTCGCGATGCCGGCGCTGACCCCGGTCATCCTCAACCTGTGCATGATCGCCGGTGCGCTGTGGCTGGCGCCGCGGCTGGGCGGCACTCCGGAGAAGCAGATCCTGGCGCTGGGCTGGGCGGTGCTGGCCGCGGGCATCCTGCAGCTGCTGTTCCAGCTGCCGTCGCTGAAGGGCATCAACCTGCTGACCCTGCCGCGCTGGGGCTGGAGCCATCCGGGCGTGCGCAAGGTGATGACACTGATGGTGCCGACCCTTTTCGGTTCGTCGGTGGCGCAGATCAACCTGCTGCTGGACACGGTCATCGCGGCCAAGCTGACTGACGGCTCGCAGTCCTGGCTGTCGCTGGCCGATCGCTTCCTGGAGCTGCCGCTGGGCGTGTTCGGGGTGGCGCTGGGCACGGTGATCCTGCCGGCACTGGCCCGTCACCATGTCAGCACCGACCGCGAAGGCTTCTCGCGCTCGCTGGACTGGGGCCTGCGCATGACCCTGCTGATCTCGGTGCCGGCGATGCTGGGCCTGCTGCTGCTGGCCGAGCCGCTGATCGCGACGATCTTCCAGCACGGCCAGTTCAGCGCCTTCGATACCCGCATGACGGCGCTGTCGGTGTACGGCCTGAGCTTCGGCCTGCCGGCGTTCGCGCTGCTGAAGGTGGTGCTGCCGGCCTTCTACGCCCGCCAGGACACCAAGACCCCGGTACGCGCCGGCGTCGCCGCGCTGGTGGCCAACATGGTGTTCAACTTCGCTCTGCTGGCGGTGCTGTACCAGGTGATGGTGCCGGACGAGTTGAAGGCGCAGGGGGTGATGGCGGCCATCGGCAAACAGCCGGGCCTGCACCTGGCGCTGGGCATCGCCAGCGCGCTGTCCAGTTACCTGAACCTCGGCCTGCTCTGGTATTGGCTGGGCAAGACCGATGTCTACCAGCGCCGACCGGGCTGGGGCGGCTACCTGGGC
The DNA here is from genome assembly GCF_023518235.1 of Stenotrophomonas maltophilia. NCBI lineage: Bacteria > Pseudomonadati > Pseudomonadota > Gammaproteobacteria > Lysobacterales > Lysobacteraceae > Stenotrophomonas > Stenotrophomonas maltophilia. The sequence goes on along the minus strand of NZ_CP090423.1, from coordinate 2,121,762 downwards.
CGCCTGCTGCTGGCCTGCGTGGCGATGGTTGCCGCGCTGCTGGCCCTGCTGCACTGGCTGCCGGCCTTCTCGGCGATGGGCGTGTGGGAGCGGATCGGCAGCCTGTCGCTGCTGGTCGGCGGTGGCGGTGCCACCTACGCGGTGGCCATGCTGGCGCTGGGCTTCCGCCCGCGCGACCTGCGCGGGCATTGATCACCGCTTGTGGCGGCTATACTTCAGGGTTACACCATTGAAGCGGCGGCCCCGGGTGGGCCGGAACGAGAGTTGATGAGCAGGCTGTTCAGAAGCGTCGAGGGCGGGGAGCTGTTCCCCAACGGAAGCGTGGTCTGTATCGGCGCATTCGACGGCCTCCACCTGGGGCATCGTGCGCTGGTCCGCCACGCGGTCGCCCGCGCGCGCGCCTTGGGCGTGGCCGCAGTGGCGGTGGCCTTCGAGCCGCTGCCACGTGAATTCTTCGCCCAGGGCACGCCGCCGCCGCGGCTGACCCTGGCGCGCAGCAAGGTCGAGATCCTGCGCGAGCTGGGTGTCGATGCGGTCGGCCTGCTGCGCTTCGACGCGGCGATGGCAGCGATGCCGGCCGAGACCTTCGTACGCCAGCTGCTGGTGCAGCGCCTGAACGCCCGCGAAGTCTGGATCGGGCCGGAGTTCTGCTTCGGCAACCGCCGCCGTGGCGATCTGGCCCTGCTGCAGAAGATGGGCGCCGAGCTGGGCTTCAGCGCCGGCGAGATCGAAGCGGTCGACCTGCATGGCGAGCGCATCTCCAGCACCCGCATCCGCCAGCTGCTGCAGGAGGGCGACTTCGCCCGTGCCGGCGACCTGCTCGGCCGTCCGTACGCGATCAGCGGGCGGGTGGTGCGCGGGCGCCAGCTCGGCCGTACGCTGGGCTTCCCCACCGCCAACCTGCGTTTCCCGAAGACTCCGGCGCTGTCGGGCATCTACGCGACCTGGGTGCACGGGGTGTTCGATCAGCCGTGGCCGTCGGTCTCCAGCTTCGGCACGCGGCCGACAGTGGACGGCGTGGAGCCGCTGCTGGAAGCGCACCTGTTCGACTTCCAGGGTGACCTGTACGGTCGCCACATCGACGTGGAGTTCGTCGCCAAGCTGCGCGACGAAGAGAAATTCAATGATCTGGCGGCGCTGACCGACCAGATGCACCGCGACGCCGAACAGGCGCGCGCCATCCTTTCCGAACATAGATTGCGAGCCACTGCGTGAGCCAGGACTACAAGACCACCCTGAACCTGCCAGCCACCGAATTCCCGATGCGCGGCGACCTGCCCAAGCGCGAGCCGGGCATTCTGGCGCAGTGGGAAGCGCAGGGGCTCTACCAGCAGCTGCGCGACAACGCCGCCGGCCGCCCGCTGTTCGTGCTGCATGACGGCCCGCCGTACGCCAACGGCCGCATCCACCTCGGCCACGCGGTCAACAAGATCCTGAAGGACATCATCGTCAAGTCGCGCTACCTGGCCGGCTTCGATGCGCCCTACGTGCCGGGCTGGGACTGCCATGGCCTGCCGATCGAGATCGCGGTCGAGAAGAAGTGGGGCAAGGTCGGCACCAAGCTCGACGCCGTTGAATTCCGCCAGAAGTGCCGTGAGTTCGCCGAAGAGCAGATCAACATCCAGCGCGTGGACTTCAAGCGCCTGGGCGTGACCGGCGACTGGGACAACCCGTACAAGACCCTGAGCTTCGACTTCGAGGCGAACGAGATCCGTGCGCTGGCCAAGGTCGTGGCCAATGGCCACCTGGTGCGCGGTGCCAAGCCGGTGTACTGGTGCTTCGACTGTGGCTCGGCGCTGGCCGAAGCCGAAATCGAGTACCAGGAAAAGGAATCGCCGGCGATCGACGTGGCCTACGCCGCGCGTGATGCGCAGGCCATCGGCCAGGCATTCGGCGTGAGCGTGCCGGCCGACGTCGAAGTGGCGGTGCCGATCTGGACCACTACGCCGTGGACGCTGCCGGCCTCGCTGGCGGTGTCGCTGGGTGCGGAGATCAACTACGTGCTGGCCGAAGGCCCGGCGCACAACGGCAAGCGCCGCTGGCTGGTGCTCGCCGCCGCGCTGGCCGAGCGCGCACTGCAGCGCTACGGCGTTGAGAGCGTGGTGCTGCATGGTGAAATCGCCGGCGCCGCGTTGGAAAACCAGCTGCTGGCGCATCCGTTCTACCCCGAGCGCGAGATCCTGGTGCTCAACGGAGACCACGTCTCCGACGAGGACGGTACCGGTGCGGTGCACACCGCCCCCGGCCACGGCCAGGAAGACTTCGTGGTCAGCCAGAAGTACGGCCTGCTGGACAAGTACAACGCCGGTCAGGTGACCCCGATCGACGGCCGTGGCGTGTACCTGGAATCGACCCCGCCGGCCGGTGACGTAGTGCTGGCCGGCCAGCACCTGTGGAAGGCGCAGGAAGCCATCGTCGGCGTGCTGCGCGACAACGGTGCGCTGCTGGCCTTCCATCCGATCCGCCACAGCTACCCGCATTGCTGGCGCCACAAGACGCCGGTGGTGTTCCGCGCCACCCCGCAGTGGTTCATCTCGATGGACAAGGCCCACCTGCGCCGCGATGCGCTGGCGGCCATCGACACCGTCGGCTGGTTCCCGAGCTGGGGCAAGGCGCGCATCCAGAGCATGGTCGACGGTCGCCCGGACTGGACCATCTCGCGCCAGCGCACCTGGGGCGTGCCGATCGCCCTGTTCACCCATCGCCAGACCGGCGAGATCCACCCGCGTTCGGTGGAGCTGATGCAGCAGGTCGCCGATCGCGTCGAAGCCGAGGGCATCGACGTGTGGTACTCGCTGGACGCTGCAGAGCTGCTGGGCGCTGAAGCGGCCGACTACGAGAAGGTCACCGACATCCTCGACGTCTGGTTCGATTCGGGCGTCACCCATGAAGGCGTGCTCGCGGCGCGTGGCTTCGGCAAGCCGGCCGACCTGTACCTGGAAGGTTCCGACCAGCATCGCGGCTGGTTCCAGTCCTCGCTGCTGACCGGCGTGGCGATCGACAAGCGCGCGCCGTACAAGCAGTGCCTGACCCACGGCTTCACCGTGGACGAGCACGGCCGCAAGATGTCCAAGTCGCTGGGCAACGGCATCGAGCCGCAGGACATCATGAACAAGCTGGGCGCGGACATCCTGCGCCTGTGGATCGCCTCGGCCGACTACAGCAACGAGATGTCGCTGTCGCAGGAGATCCTCAAGCGCAACGCCGACGCCTACCGTCGCCTGCGCAACACCGCACGCTTCCTGCTCGGCAACCTGGACGGTTTCGATCCGGCCCAGCACCTGCGCCCGCTCGACCAGATGGTCGCGCTGGACCGCTGGATCGTGCATCGCGCCTGGGAGCTGCAGGAGAAGATCAAGGCGGCCTACGACGGCTACAACATGGCCGAGATCGTGCAGCTGCTGCTGAACTTCTGCAGCGTCGACCTGGGTTCGCTGTACCTGGACGTGACCAAGGACCGCCTGTACACGATGCCGACCGATTCGCACGGTCGCCGTTCGGCACAGAGTGCGATGTACCACATCGCCGAAGCGTTCACCCGCTGGGTCGCACCGATCCTGACCTTCACCGCCGACGAGCTGTGGGGCTACCTGCCGGGCGAACGTGCCGGCCACGTGCTGTTCACCACCTGGTACGACGGCCTGGCGCCGCTGCCGGCCGATGCCCAGCTCGACGCGGCTGATTTCGACCAGTTGCTGGCCGTGCGCGAGCAGGTGGCCAAGGTACTCGAGCCGATGCGTGCCAACGGTGCAATCGGCGCTGCGCTGGAAGCGGAGATCACCCTCGCCGCCAGCGAAGCGCAGGCCGCCAGGTGGCAGCCGCTGGCCGATGAGCTGCGCTTCCTGTTCATCAGCGGCGACGTGCAGGTGCGCCCGGCGACCACCGACGAGGTGTTCGTCAGCGCGCAGCCGACCAGCAAGGCCAAGTGCGTGCGCTGCTGGCACCACCGCGCCGATGTCGGCAGCAACGCCGATCACCCCGAACTGTGCGGCCGCTGCGTGAGCAACATCACCGGCGCCGGCGAACTGCGGAGCTGGTTCTGATGGCCGCGCCCCGTCCGCATCCCAATGCCCTGGTCTGGCTGCTGCTGTCGGTGGTCATCATCGGCCTGGACCAGTGGTCCAAGGCCTGGGTGCTGTCGAGCCTGCCGGAGTTCCAGCCGGTGGTGGTCATCGATGGCTTCTGGAACTGGTACCGCACCTACAACACCGGTGCGGCGTTCAGTTTCCTGAGTGACGCCGGTGGCTGGCAGAAGTACTTCTTCACCGCGCTGGCGATCGCCATCAGCGGCCTGATGGCCTGGTGGCTGCGCGGCACTGCCCGTGGCAACTGGAAGGCCGCGGTGCCGTATGCGCTGATCATCGGCGGTGCCATCGGCAACGTGATCGACCGCCAGGTGCACGGCCACGTGGTCGATTTCATCCAGTGGTACGTGGGCAGCTACACCTGGCCCTCGTTCAACATCGCCGATTCGGCCATCGTGGTCGGTGCCATCGGCATCGCCCTGTTTGGCCTGTTCGACGGCAAGTCCGCCAAAAAGGCGGATAATGCCAACCCGAAACCGTAAGCCGGCCGCCGCCGGGAGACTGAACTGATGGATGTGCTGCTCGCCAACCCGCGTGGTTTCTGTGCCGGTGTCGATCGTGCGATCGAGATCGTCAAGCGCGCGATCGAAACGCTGGGCGCGCCCATCTATGTCCGCCATGAAGTGGTGCACAACCGCTTCGTGGTCGATGACCTGAAGCAGCGCGGTGCGATCTTCGTCGAGGAACTGGACGAAGTGCCGGACAACAACACGGTCATCTTCAGCGCGCACGGCGTGTCCCAGGCCGTGCGCCAGGAAGCCGAACGCCGTGGTCTGAAGGTGTTCGACGCCACCTGCCCGCTGGTGACCAAGGTCCACTTCGAGGTTGCCCGCCACTGCCGTGCCGGCCGTGACGTGGTGCTGATCGGCCATGCCGGCCATCCGGAAGTGGAAGGCACCATGGGCCAATGGAACCGCGAAGCGGGTACCGGCCAGATCTATCTGGTCGAGGACGTCGAGCAGGTAGCCACGCTGCACATCAACCAGCCGGAAAACTTCGCCTACACCACCCAGACCACGCTGTCGGTGGATGACACGCGCGGCATCATCGATGCGCTGCGCGAGCGTTTCCCGGAAATGCAGGGCCCGAAGAACGACGACATCTGCTACGCCACGCAGAACCGCCAGGATGCCGTGCGCGACCTGGCCAAGCGCTGCGACCTGGTGCTGGTGGTGGGTTCGCCGAACAGCTCCAATTCCAACCGCCTGAGTGAACTGGCCCGCCGCGAAGGCGTGGAGTCGTACCTGATCGACGGTGCGCACGAGATCGACCCGCGCTGGGTGGAAGGCAAGCAGCACATCGGTGTGACCGCCGGTGCCTCGGCGCCGCAGGTGCTGGTTGATGGCGTGCTGGCGCGGCTGGCCGAGCTGGGTGCCAACGGCGTGTCCGAGCTGGATGGCGAGCCGGAATCGATGGTGTTTGCACTGCCGAAGGAACTGCGCCTGCGCCTGGTCGACTGACCGGGCCTGACTCTGCTGGGTGCGAACCCGCACAAGGTGGGTGCGGACCTTGGTTCGCACTGCTTTTGCATGCACCCCATCCACGCACGGCGTGGATCTACCGCTCACGGCCTTGTTGCCGGGTTTGTCGCTTCTGGTGGGGTTCGGGCGCCCATGACCTTTGGCCATGGGGCAGGGCACTCTACAGGCCTAGCATCGGAGGATTCTCCGTTGTTGGATGCCGCCCGATGAAGACCCGTGCCCTGGTGATGTCCGTGCTGTTCGCGCTGGGCGCAACGCCCGCACTGGCGCAGACCTCGCCGCCGGCCAACGCCGCCGCCCCCGGCCTGCTGCGCATCGATGTGGACGCGCGCGACCTGGCCCGGCGCATCTTCAAGGTCACCGCGACCGTGCCGGCCAAGCCTGGCCCGATGACGCTGCTGTATCCGCAGTGGATTCCCGGCAACCATTCGCCCACCGGCCCGATCGACAAACTGGCCGGCCTGCGCGTCACCGCCAACGGCAGGCCGCTGGCCTGGCAACGAGATCAGTTCAACGTCTACGCATTCAAGGTGGAGGTGCCCGAAGGCGTGAGCGAGATCGTCGCCCGCTTCGATTTCCTGTCCTCGCAGGGCGGCAGCCAGGGCCGGGTGGTAATGACCCCGGAAATGCTCAACCTGCAGTGGAACGCCAACTCGCTGTATCCGGCCGGTGTCGATGCACGCCAGTTGCAGGCGCAGGCCAGCGTGACCCTGCCCAAGGGCTGGTCGTTCGCCACCGCACTGGAAACCGCGCGCCGCGACGGCGACACCGTGGTGTTCAAGCCGATTTCCTATGACCACCTGGTCGACTCACCGCTGTTCGCCGGCGAGCACTACCAGCGTATCGATCTCGACCCGGGTGCGAAGGTGCCGGTGCACCTCAACGTGTTCGCCGACGAGGCCAGGTCGCTGAAGCCGACCGACGCGCAGATCACGATGCACCGCGCGCTGGTGCAGCAGGCCGACAAGCTCTACGGTGCGCGTCACTACAACCACTATGAATTCCTGCTGGCGCTGACCGACCGCCTCGGCGGCATCGGCCTGGAGCACCACCGTTCCAGCGAGAACAGTGCCGATCCGGGCTACTTCACCGAGTGGGATGCCAACGCCTGGATGCGTGACCTGCTGCCGCACGAGTACACCCATTCCTGGAACGGCAAGTACCGTCGTGGCGCCGATCTGGCCACCGCCAACTTCAACGTGCCGATGGGCGACAGCCTGCTGTGGGTGTACGAAGGGCAGACCCAGTTCTGGGGCCAGGTGCTCGCAGCGCGCTCGGGTCTGTGGTCCACCGCGCAAGCGCGCGACATGCTGGCCAATGTGGCCGCCACCTATGACCGCGGCCGTCCCGGCCTGGCCTGGCGTCCGCTGCAGGACACCACCAACGACCCGACCATCGCCCAGCGCCGCACGTTGCCGTACCGCAACTACCAGATGAGCGAGGACTACTATTCCGGCGGGCAGATGCTGTGGCTGGAAGTGGAGGGCAAGCTGCGCGAGCTGAGCGGCAACCGCCGCAGCCTGGATGACTTCGCGCGCGCGTTCTTCGGCATCGGTAATGGCGATTGGGACGTCAACCCGTACACCTTCGACGACGTGGTAGCGACCTTGAACGGCATCGCTCCGTATGACTGGGCGACCTTCCTGCGCGGCCGACTGGACGGGCATGGTTCGCTGACCGGCGGCCTGGCGCTGGCCGGCTGGACGCTGGTCTACCGCGATACCCCGAACGAGGCCTACAAGGCGCAGGAGAAGCGCGCCAAGGCGGCATTGCTGGCCTACTCGCTGGGCGCGACTGTGCTCGACAGCGGCACGGTCGGCGACGTGATCTGGGACAGCCCGGCGTTCAACGCAGGGTTGGCCCCGGGCATGAAGGTGATCGCCGTCGGCGGCCGCGAGTACAGCAGCCAGCGGCTGAAGGATGCGGTCGCGGCCGCGGCAAAGGACAAGGCGCCGATCGTGCTGCTGGTGAAGCAGTTCGACCGCATCGAGACGATGAACATCGACTACCACGGTGGCCTGCAGTACCCGGTGCTGGAGCGCATTGCCGGCAAGCCTGACCGCCTGGCCGAGCTGTGGAAGGCCCGATGAAACTGCGCATGCGCGACGGCGTGATCCTGCTGATGGCGGTCCTCGCCATCGTTGGCGGGTTCCTGCACGGCGATGGGCGCTGGCTGCACTGGTTGACCAAGCCGGCGACGACGCTGCTGATCGCGGCCATCGTCTGGCAGGCGCGCGATTCCGCGCGGCCGTTCTACCGGCGCGCGGTGCTGGCCGGCATGCTGTTGTCGTGCCTGGGCGACATCGCGCTGATGTTGCCGGTGGATGCGTTCGTGCCGGGCCTGATTGCCTTCCTGCTGGCGCACCTGTGCTACATCAGCGCCTTCCGGGAGGGCCTGCGCGCGGGCCGTGGGCTGCTCGCCGCCACCCTGTTGCTGGGCGCATTCGCCGTGCTCAACGTGATGGGCCTGTGGCCGCACCTGCCGGCGCCGATGCGTATTCCGGTGCTGGCGTATGTGGTGGTGCTGGCATCGATGGCGGTGCTGGCCCTGGCACGGCAGTGGCGCCGACCGCAGCCTGATGCGGTGGAAGCGTGCAGTGCGCGTTGGGCCGCGGCCGGCGCGCTGCTGTTCGTGGCCAGCGATTCCCTGCTGGCCTGGGACCGCTTCGGCGGCGGCCTGCCGTTGGCCAGCCTGCTGGTGCTGTCCACCTACTATGCCGCGCAGTACGCGATCGCCCGCTCGGTGAAACAGCAATAAGGGGACGGAGGGGATTAAGTCGTATCCGGCATCCATGGCAGAAACGACTTAATCCCCTCCGTCCCCATTTTCTCAGCGGAACTGCAGGGTCAGCAGCATGTAGCGGCCGAGGGGATCATCCAGTCCCGGCATCTGCCCACCGTTGCCGACCAGGTAGTTCACTGGTTGTGCGTCCAGCACGTTGTGCACATCCACGGCCGCGACGATCCGAGGGCCGAGCCGGCGTGCCAGGTGCAGGTTCCAGCGTAGCTGCCGGGGGTTCATGCAGTGGTTCAGTTCGCGCTGGTCGTCCGGGCATTCCGCGCCGGGCAGCCAGGCGCGCGTTCGCCCCACCTGGTTGCCGCGCAGGGCGACATCCCAGTTGCTGTTCTGCCATTGCACGTTGAGTACGGCGGCCGTCGTCGGGGTGGCGTGGCCGCGCAGGTCCACCGCCGCGTCCTGGCCGCGGTCGCGGCGAAGCGCTTGTTGCTTCAGTGCATCCAGCGAGAACAGCCACTGGCCGTTGCCACCGGCATCAATGCGGTACTCGCCGCGCATCACCCAGTTGCGTGAGGTGGTGCGGCCGATGTTGTCGAAGGACAGGCGCAGGCTGCGCAGGTGGCCGTCCTCATCCAGTTCCCAGGTGCTGCTGTTCCATACCGCATCGGCCGGTTGCAGGGCCAGGATCTCGTTGCGCAGCTCGACGATGTTGTGGGTCAGCGACAGCGAGACCGTTTCGGTGGGCGTCCACGATGCGGCCAGCGAATGGCTGCGTGATCGCTCCGGCTTCAATGCATCGTTCTCGAACACCTCGGCGGTGACACTGCAGCGGCCACCGCCGGCGAGCTGTGCGCATTCGGGCAGGGCACTGGATGCTGGCAGCTCGATTGAACCGAAGTAACCGGGCGGTCGGCGCTGCTCGAACAGGCTGGGGGCTCGGTAGCCGCGTCCGCTGGCCAGCAGGAACGACCAGTGCGCGGTGGGGCTCCAGCGCAGCCCGGCGCGCGGCGAGAACGCACTGTAACCGCCATCGCGATCGGCGCGCGCGGCCAGGTCCATGCGCAGCGTGGGCGCCAGCGGCAGGCCGAGTTCGGCGTAGGCGCCGCCGCTGCGGCGTGACAGTCGCCGCTGTTGCTGCGGCAGCCCCAGCGCCAGGTCGCCCTTGCTCAGCAGCGCGTCGGGATGCGATGTCCAGCGTTCCTGGCGCACATCAACGCCGGTGGCCAGCTGGGCATGCCCCCCGGGCAACGGCATCAGTTCGCGCTGTATGCCCCACCAGCCCTGCCACTGTTCGGTGCGGCCGCGATTGCGGATGGAAGGGAACAGCTGCTGGGCCGCATCCGTGCGCAGCGTGGTGAAGCCGGGCAGGAAGTCGAGCGCTTCGGCCGCCCGCAGCAGTGGCTCGGTACGCACCGTGCCCGACGTGGCCAGCGTGACATCGCTGCGCTGGGCGCTGATGCCGGCGTCCCAGCTGCGCCCACGCTGTTCGCGGCCGAGCCCGAACGCCAGATCCGCATCGGTGGCGCGCACCCGTGGGCGTACATTGCCGGCCTCGCGCAGCACACTGTTGAAGGTGAAACCGTACAGGCCGATCGCCACCGCCGTAGGCCCCAGGTCGAAGCGCTGCCGGTTGTGGCTGGCCCGTGCCTCGGCATAGGCGTAGCGCCCGTCGCCACGCTCATGGCGGTAGCGCAGGTAGGCCGAGGCGGTGTCCGAGGCGGGCTGGATCGAACGCGGGCGTGCGCTGTCGAACCAGCAGCCATCGTCGCGGCGCTGCAGCGGTGCCTCGCAGCTGCGCGCCGGCCAGTAGCGGTTGCCCTGGAACGCGCCGATCAGGTACTGCGAGGTTTCCGCATGCCAGTCGCGGCGATCGCCGGCCACATGCTCGATGCGGTACAGGTCGACGCCGGCAAACCAACGGTCGCCGCCGTCGCGCACACCGCCGGTGGCCGCCTGCACGCGGTACTGGCCTGCGTCACCGCGGCTGCTCAGGCCGGTCTGCAGCATCGCCTCGGGGCCTTCGGCCTGGTCGCGCAGGATGATGTTGACCACGCCGGACATCGCATCGGCGCCATAGATGGCCGAGGCGCCGCCGCGCACCAGTTCGATGCGTTCGACGAAGCTGAGCGGGATGCCGCCCAGGTCGGTGAGGCCGCCCTGTTCCAGCGACACCATCGGATAGCGTGGCAGGCGCCTGCCGTTGACCAGGAACAGCGTGGCGCGCGGCCCCATGCCGTCCAGGCTGGTGGTGGTGGCCGCGCCGACCGGCAGGTACTGCGAATCGCCACTGCGCGAGGTGCTCATCGCCGGGTGACCGTTCATGCCGGGCAGGTGCCGCAGCAGGTCGAACAGGCTGCCGTAGCCGCTGCGCAGGATGTCGTCGCGGTCGATGATGGTCACCGGCAGAGTGGTCTGCACCGACGTGCGTGGCAGCCGGCTGCCAGTGACGTGGATCGGTGCCAGCTCCACCTGCGGCGGTACATCGGGTGCCTTGCGTGGCGCTGACAACGCGGGGCGCGTGGCAACCTCGGCTGGCGCTGGCACGGCGGCACGCGTACGGCGCACCACGAATCCGCCGGAGGGGGTACGCAGGATGGTGACCGGCAGGCCGGCGACCAGTTCCTTCAGTGCCGCCGCCACATCGCGTCGGCCGTGGCTGCCACTGCTGCGCAGACCGTCCAGTTCGCGCGCGTCGAACAGCAGCGCGATGCCACTCTGCCGCGCCCACTGCTGCAATGCCGGGGCCAGCGGCCCAGCCGCAACATCGATGTCCAGTGTGCCGGTGGTCTCGGTCGCGGATGCAGGCAATGCGGCGAACGCGAGAGCGATGCAAAGCAGACTGCGGCGCAGCCCTGCCTGCAGCGTGCCCGGTACTGCCCTCACCGCCGTTCTCCTCAGTAGGTGCGGCGCAGTTCCAGCGCGCCGTCCGGACGCGTCTGGCCAGCCACGGACCACCCCAGTTCCAGCGCCGCCAGCAGTTCCTGTGCATCACCGGCGCGGAAGGTACCACTCACCGCCAGGTCGGCGATCTGCGGATCGGCGATCACCAGCGGGGTACGGCCATAACGGTTCATGCGTTCGACCACGATCGACAACGGCGTGCCGTCGAACACCAGCTTGCCGTGCAGCCAGCCTTCGGCGGCGGCGTTGGACGACAGCGCCGGACCCGGCTCGATGCGCCCGGAAGGCGACACCTGCAGCTGCTGGCCCGGCGCCAGAGTGTGCTGGGCGCTGCCGTTGCTGACTTCCACCGCGCCCTCCAGCAGCGCCACTTCAACCCGGCCATCGCGCAGGCGCTCGACCTGGAAGGTGGTGCCGATATCGCGGATGGTGCTGTCGCCGGCGCGCAGCTGCAGCGCTTTGCTCGACGGTGCAACCTGCAGCTGCACGCGCCCGCGTTCAAGCACCAGTACGCGGTGTCGCCAGCCGAAGCGGGCACCCAGCGTGGTGCCGGCATCGAGGGTGACCACGCTGCCATCGGCCAGCGTCTGCTGCCGGGGTTGCAGGGAGTCATTGGCATAGCGCAGTGGCGTCGGGTTGCCATCGACGGCCACCATCCAGCCGATGCCGATGGCCAGGCAGAGGCCGGCTGCCGCCGCCATTGCCGGCCACAGCGGGCGCCGCGGCGGGCGCGCCGCGCGGGCGGCGGCCGTGCGCAACCACGGATCGGCCGCCAGCGCCTGGCTGCGCTGGAACAGGCGCTCGGCCTGGACCCAGGCGGTCACATGGGCGGGATTCTCGGCCAGCCAGTCTTCGAACGTCTCGCGCTCATCGGCGGTGCAGTCCGGTGCTTCCAGCCGCGCCACCCAGGCGCTGGCGCACTCGAACAGCCGGGCGTCATCCTTGTGCCGGTTGCCGCTCATTCGTTGTCCCTGTCGTTGTGCAACGGATCCGATCCGAGTTCCTGGCGCAGGCCCTGCAGCGCACGGGCGATATGTTTTTCCACGGTCTTGGCGGTAATTCCACAATGCCGCGCGATCTGCGTATAGCTCATGCCGGTGATGCGGTTGAGCAGATAGACCTCACGAGCGCGCTCGGGCAGCTTGAACAGGGCCTGCCGCAGCAGGGACAGCATCTGTCCGGACTCGGCCTGGCGCAATGGATCGGGCGACGAGCTGGACGGCTCGTTGCTCCCTTCGTGCTCGGCCAATGACAGGTGCGGCCGCGACTGCGGCGAACGGCCACGGTCTGCCAGGCGGTTGCGGGCGATACGATACAGCAGCAGGCGCAGTTCGTCGGCGCCGTGCGCACGGTAGCGGATCAACCGTTCCATGCAGTCCTGTGCGATGTCCTCTGCATCGTCCGGTCCCACGCCGCGCATGCGCAGGAACGCGCACAACGGCCCGCGTTCTTCCCGTACGAACGCAATGAATGCATCCGCAGGCGCGGACAGGTCCGGCGCGCGATGGAGCAGAGGAGAGGGGGTGGACAGGGCTGGCCTCGGACAACGGTGACGGGGGCACCTTCGAGTTTTACGCGACCGTGACCGGATGGGGAAGAGTGAGATGGGCCATCGCACGGATCGTGAATGAATTCATGCTTGGCGCAGCCATGGACTGGGGGTGTCCGTGCCCAAAGAACGTTATGCAAACCGGCGGCAGCCGCCGGCTTGGCCGTGCCAGGGGCGTTCCGCCCTGCCAGCAGCTGCGGTATGGTCGGCGCGGACCTTTGCCCAGACCCTGCCATGCAGATTGCCGTCTTCAGCGCCCGCCCCTATGACCGCCGTTTCCTGGACGAGGCCAACCTGCGCGATGCGGTCGGGCAGGGCTTTACGTTCGTGTACTTCGAGGCCGCGCTGGACGTGCATACCGCTGCGCTCGCGCAGGCGTGCGCCGGCGTCTGCGTGTTCGTCAACGACCGTCTGGATGCGCCGGTGCTGCATGCTCTGCATGCGCACGGCGTACGTGCCGTGCTGCTGCGCTGCGCCGGTTTCAACAACGTGGATCTGGCCGCCGCGAAGGCGCTGGACCTGTTCGTGGCACGGGTGCCTGCCTACTCGCCCGAGGCCGTGGCCGAACATGCGCTGGCGCTGGTGATGACCCTCAACCGCCAGACCCATCGCGCCTACAACCGGGTGCGCGAGGGCAACTTCATGCTCGATGGCCTGCTGGGGCGCACCCTGCATGGGCGCACGGTCGGCATCGTCGGTACCGGCAAGATCGGCCTGGCGACCGCGCGGATCTTCAAGGGCATGGGCTGCACGGTGCTGGGGCATGACCCGTATCCGTCGCCAGCCTTCGCGGGTGTCGGCGAGATGGTTGGATTGGACGAGCTGCTGGCGCGCGCCGACATCGTGTCACTGCATTGCCCGCTGACACCTGACACCCACCATCTGATCAACGATGCCTCGCTGGCCCGGATGAAACCGGGTGCGATGCTGGTCAACACCTCGCGTGGCGGCCTGGTCGATACCCACGCGGTGATCCGCGCGCTGAAGTCGCGCCGGCTGGGGCATCTGGCCATCGACGTCTACGAACAGGAAAGCGCGCTGTTCTTCCAGGACCTGTCCGGCGAGATCATCGACGACGAGGCCTTCCAGCGCCTGATGACCTTCCCCAACGTGCTGGTGACCGGCCACCAGGGCTTCTTCACCGTGGAGGCGCTGCAGGAGATTTCGGCGATCACCTTGGGCAACCTGGCCGATTTCGCGGCGGGGCGGGCCTGTGCCAACCGGGTAGGGGCGGGCTGATCCGGGTGGATTGACCGCCGGGGCGCCCAGCCCGTAAAATCGCGGGCTACGCCGGAATAGCTCAGTTGGTAGAGCGGCGCATTCGTAATGCGTAGGTCGCAGGTTCGACTCCTGTTTCCGGCACCAGTTGTAATGAAAAGCCCCGGCCTTGGCCGGGGCTTTTTGTTTGGGTGCGTTGGAGGTCGTTGATGGGAAAGGGATTCGCTGCGAGCTGCTCATTGGTGGGCATCCGTGCTGCCCTCTACGAATGGTTCGCTTCCGCTCCAGCTTCTCCGTTCACTTGGGATGCTCCGGCTTCATGGCGACTTACAAGAGCAACGAAGATGCTCTTTGCGAGGCCCGATGGCAGAGGCTGGTCCCGGGAACAAATGGGAGCTGCTGGCAGAAATTGACTTCTTTCTGGCGAAGATCGTCATGGCACTGCTCGCGGGATCGTTGGAGCGCCCGCAATTGAAACTCGGAAGCCACGTTGGTTGAGGCTCTCAAATGTCTTTGTAAGGTTCACCTTGCTGAAAAACGGTAGGTTCTGCTTGAGTGTTGCGCTCGCTTCGCCAAGAACCAAGAAGACGATCTCATAGTCTGCGGATTTGAGGGAATTCAAGGGAATCAGATCTCTTGCCGCCGGATTCACGTTTCGCAGCACTGTCCGAGCCTTCTTGCGAAATCCCTTGTCGCCAAGCATGATCTCTGCAGCTACGCCTCCCTGTGCAAAGAGGTGGCTAAGTCCCGCAGAGCCTCCCTTCCGATGTTTAACGTGGATAAGGTGCTTGGTTGGAGATAGGAGGTCGCACAGCTCAATGGCAGTTGTCGTGCGGTCCGTCTTAACGAGTTTTTTGTCCAGCAAATAGTAGCCATTTGCCGCAGCTGATCGGATGTTGTAATCGCCCTCTGCTTCAATCTTAGGCTTGCCATTGTCTTCCCAAGTCTCTACTGCCGGGAATGGAAGCTGACAAAGGGGGATGTGAGTCAAAATCTCGGTGATTCGACCGATGAATGTCGCATCGATTTCATACCACTTACCGTCGAAGATGATCTTTGTCTTGTCACCTTCCGTGATTTCAAAGTAGACGCATCGATACACTGAGTGTTCAGTGACGTTGCCGTCGACGTCGTGGACAAAGAGACGGTCCCGCTTGACTGCCTCTATGCTTAGTTTCGGAAGGTCATCAACATTGTTGAGATAGTCGGCGGGATCAATGACGGGTTGTAGGCCCTTCTTGTTTCGAGTGAAGCTAAATCCCAGGATTGAGTCCCATGCTCCTATCTCTGGCAGGGTGATCATCAGCCTGTCGCTGCGCGCGTGCATGGCCGCGATCAATAGTTCGTCAAGTCTCTTAATTTCTGTTTCGTCTTTGAGTCTGCGTACGTTATCGACCCAGGAAAACGACGTCTTATAGGTGTCGCTGTCATAGTAATTCTTGATGCGGCGGCTCAGTGCTGGCAGCTCAGAGGGTTCCATCTCGATGCCAAAGGAGAAGCCGGCGTCTCCTCCAGCGATCTGCACAAGGTCTATGCCCCTTCTGGGCACACCTGTCACTGCGCGGAGAACGTCTCTTAAGATATCGATTCCAAAAACGCTGACCTCTGAGTCTCGAGCAGCCTGGGACTTCTTTTGGACGGGCTGATCTTCAAGGGTGTGAAGATCGACACTCCGCAGTGACTTCTCGTCTAGCGTATTGAGCGCGGTGCGTAGCCCGAAGTCCTGGACGAACAACGACTGCTCAATGAGGTATCGCCCGTATCCGAAAGTGAATGCGAATACATCGTCATCCACTCGTAGAAGCAAAACAGCTGAGCTGGATCTATTTGCGAGTCCTGGAACATCTATGCCACCAATTTCATCAAGAAATGAGCCCCAAGTCGGTCTCTTCTCATCGCTCTTCTTCACGAAGAGAGTGCCGTCCAAGCCTAGGGCGCCCGCTATCGGATATTCATCTACAGGCGCTGCAGTGAGAAGATTGGCCAGTTTTGTGCCTTTCGCCAGTGGCTTTGCCATAAAAAGGTTGAGTCGGCGATATCCTTTTGCCATTTGTTGTGACTCTTGTGCTCTATGAAGGGTCTTCTGCGTGAATTTCCTGCGGGCGCCAGAGGATATGGCTACTTGCTCCAATGACCAAGTACCCATTCCCATTGATGGGTCGAGTAATCCCATCGCCAGTGCGCACGTACCCATTTGGTCTTTCCAAATGGTCGAAATGTCTGGATGTTCTGGGGCCGATCCGGTGGCTTGGGGGGCTTAGGGGGATGGATCTTTCGTATGGTCATAAATCGACTCTCCTATTTCGGAATGGGAGTAGATCGCAACGACTGAAGCTGAGGCGCTTAGCTCTGCGGGAGCTGGTTGGAATCGGCCAAGTTATCGGCCTTATGTCAGAAAGTGTGATGGCGGTCAAGTTGCCAGTTCGATAGGTCCTTGCGTGGGTATCTCGGCAGACGCGAGGCTGCGGACGATCCTCATCCAAACACCACCTCGCATCGTGTCCTAAGTTGGCTCTATCGCCACTTACTGACAACCCGCCCGATGTCATCCGCCCTCACCAAGCGCATCGTTCTTGCAGCAGAACGCCGAGATCGCCCCTACGAGCTCAGAGACGCTCAGGTTCGCGGGCTGATCCTGCGTGTGCAGCCTTCAGGGCATAAGGCTTGGATCGTGACCTGGGCGCACGGTAAGCGTCGTACCCTAGGTTCGGTCGAACATCTGTCGCTTGATCAGGCCCGCGACCAAGCCCGGCAAGCGGTCGCTGAATACGTTCAGTCCGGATCGCCGGCGCTTGCGAAGACCAAGCCCACCAGTTGCACTCTCGAAGTGCTCCTTAACGATCACTTCGAGCCCTGGGTGATAGCTGAGCTCAAGGGTGGTCGCCAGTAACCGGATCGCATCCGATCCGTGTTCCCGTGGCTGTTGCGGCGTCAGATCATTGAGATTGATATGCCGACCATGGAGAGTTGGTGGCTTGGGCGTGTCACTGGTCCTGATGCTGTAACCAAGGCTAATGCAGCGCGCGACTTCACTTGCTTGCGGCCCGCATTGTCTCGAGCCGTTGAGTGGAAGTTGATCGAGACTAATCCTTTGATGGGGACGCGTCAGCGGTCAGCTGCTAGTCGGAAGGTGGTGCGGTTCCCGTCCCCTGATGAGGAAGCGATGCTCCGGGCTGCGCTGGCCGCGCGCGATCTAGCTGGAGTTGAAGGGGCGTCGCTACTTGCCGCCTGAGGGGAGAAGCTGAGCGGACACAAAAGACCCCGCCGAAGCGAGGTCTTTTGAATCGAATTATTTTGCCCGCCAATTCACTTCGTACATCCCTTCCATAACCTCGGCAAAGGCATACCCATCCTTCTTCAGTTCTTCACCTAGGGCTGCGTAGCTTGCTGCGGAGTACTTCGCTTGCCTGGCAAAAGCCAATGACGTGGCACCGATACCTGCCTGACTCTTGATCTGAAGGTACACCTCGTCACGAAGCTCGGAATGGCTGCCCCTTGCTGCTGCTTCTTCACTGATGCGACGCGCTTCTTCTGCATTGATATGTTCCACTGCTGATTCCATTCAGAGCCGGAGGATTCCGGCCTACTGATTCTGCCACGTCAGTCGCGCGTTTGGTGATTCGTGTCGGAGTTGCGCTAGTCACGCGGTAGGCTTCTCGCTTGTTTCTAGGGTGGCAATCGCTCGCTCCGGTGGCGGAAGGGGTTCGTCGGCGGAAGTCTCATCGAACTGTTTCCCAATTCGTTCGATGAGCTTGGCTTGAAGTCTGTGTGCGCTCTGCGCGTTTGCGTCCCGCATCAGTGAGACCACTTCGAAGTCACATTTCCGATGTGCCGACATTTCACCTGTCGTTTTCTGTGCGATAAGTCGGTCGATTGCGTCAGATCGCCCTCAATTATCAGTCTTCCCTGAATTCAGTAGCGCCGCTTCATACAAATAGCATTAATCGAGAAGCATCACGCGCCTCACTCGTTACCGCGCCTTTTGCGGCGCCGAATGTCGCTGCCGCCTTTGCATCAGCGCACTCGCGTCTTCTCGTGTCACTTCCGCCATCTGCCGCGTATGCAACAATTCGTACCGCGCCTTCGACGCATCCGAACCTTTCGGATTTTTCTCATTGAATCGAACGTGCAGGCGTAAACAACATGGCGCGCCATCGAAAGCCGGTGGCCGGGCGTCCAAACCCGAGATACATGCTGTAAACGCTTGCCAGCCGGCACCGTCCTGAAGCGGTGCCGGCTGGCAATCCGTCGGCCTTTATGGCGGGCGGTGCGTGGGGGTCTTCGGACCCGCCGGCATAGCATGTATCCCGGTTTGGAACCCGCACCGTCCGCCACCCCCTTCCGCGCGGTGGCACTGTTAAGTACAGCCACGGAAGCCGACGCCATGACCACTCGCAAGATTCCGCCATTCCCCCTCGATGAACCGAACAACGACGACGACAACCCGTCCATTGACCTCAGCACCTTCCAGGGCTGCCTAAAGCGCATCCGCGATGGCGAAGGTTCCGATGGGATGCTGTGGCCGGAAGAGAACCTGTCAGACGGCCGTCGTCAGTCCTTGGCCAGGATCGACCGCGCAGCCGTCGGTATTCTGACGGCGGTGGAGATGCTGCATGCGGCGAATCGCTGCGAGTCCGTGGCGACGCCTGACCGCCATCTGGACGAGGGCGTCGTTGAGGGGCTGTTCTTCGCGTGCCGTGAACTGGCTGAACTGGTGTGCAGGGAGGTCCGGCCATCCTGAGCTGCCGTGTCAGGGCAATCGCTCATGGCAGCCCGTGGTGAATGGTCATTCCTGAACTTGTTCAGGCTACTTTGCCGAACCCGGGCGCAGCACCCGCCAACGCCCGATGTTTGGACCCCGCCCCCGGGCGTTCTGCCCGGCATGGCCGCGCACTGCGACAACGTGTCGCAGCCAGATTGGCGCCTTTCCTGCGCCCGATCATTGTCAATGTCTTTCTTAAATGGTGGGTGACGGCCTAAAATTGAAAGGCTGACTCGACCCCACCTCACTGCCTGTCTCACCACAGGCGGGACCGGCTTTGCCGGAGCGGGCAGGACGGGGAACGGCATTCCCTCGCAATTGGATCGACCGATGATTCCGTTGAAAACCCTTGGGCGCTGGTTGCGCCCGGGCCTGCTGCTGTCGTTGCTGGTGATGCTCACCGGTTGCGATGCGGTGGCCATCCTCAGTCCGAAGGGCCAGATCGGCCAGGATGAGAAGACCCTGCTGATCACGGCCACCGTGCTCATGCTGCTGGTCGTCATCCCGGTCATCATCATGACCCTGACCTTCGCGTGGAAGTATCGCGCCTCCAACACCAAGGCCCGGTACGAGCCGAAGTGGTCCCACTCGACGGCGATCGAGGTGGTGGTGTGGTCGATCCCCTGCATGATCGTGCTGGTGCTGGCGGTCCTGACCTGGCGTTCGTCGCACGCGCTTGACCCGTACAAGCCGCTGGAATCGGACGTCAAGCCGGTCACCATCGAGGCGATCTCGCTGGACTGGAAGTGGCTGTTCATCTATCCGGAAGAGAAGGTGGCGGTCGTCAACGAAATCAAGTTCCCGGTCAACACCCCGCTGAACTTCAAGATCACGTCCGACACGGTGATGAATGCGTTCTTCATCCCGCACCTGGGCAGCATGATCTACTCGATGGCCGCGATGGAGACCAAGCTCCATCTGATCGCCAACGAGACCGGTGAATTCCCGGGCATGTCCTCGCACTACAGCGGCGCGGGCTTCGCCAAGATGCACTTCACCGCCTACTCGGTCACCGATGCCGAATACCGCCAGTGGCTGGACCAGGTCCGTGCCGGCGAGCAGACCCTGGACAAGGCTTCGTTCAAGGCGCTGGGTGAAGCACGCAACGCCGAGTGGTACCCGGTGACCTACTTCGGCAAGACCGAAGAAGGCCTGTTCAACTGGGTCATCGCCAAGCACATGGGCGACAACAAGCACTACGGCATGAAGCATGAACATGCCGGTGCCGCCGCTGCCGATGCCGCCAGCCATGAAGCGCACGAGGGCCACGCCCCCAGTGACGCGCATGATTCCAAGGAGTCGGGTGAGAACCTGGACGCCACCGAACACGAACACGCAGGCCACGCCGGCCACGCGGGTTCGGGAGAATGAACATGTTGGGAAAACTCTCTCTTGAGTCGATCCCCCACGATCCGATCGTGCTGACCACCCTGGTCGGCGCGGTGCTGGGTGGCCTGGGCGTCATGGCCCTGATCACCAAGTTCAAGCTGTGGGGCTATCTGTGGAAGGAGTGGTTCACCTCGGTGGATCACAAGAAGATCGGCGTGATGTACCTCATCGTCGCCTTCGTCATGCTGCTGCGCGGCTTCTCCGACGCCATCATGATGCGTACCCAGCAGGCGCTCGCCGTCGGCGGGTCCGAGGGTTACCTGCCGCCGCACCACTACGATCAGATCTTCACCGCCCACGGCGTGATCATGATCTTCTTCGTGGCGATGCCGCTGATCACCGGCCTGATGAACCTGGCCGTGCCGCTGCAGATCGGTGCGCGCGACGTCGCGTTCCCGTTCGTCAACTCGCTCAGCTTCTGGCTGTTCGTGTCCGGTGCGGTGCTGATCATGCTGTCGCTGTGGATCGGTGAATTCGCCGCCACCGGCTGGCTGGCGTTCCCGCCGTTGTCGGGCATCGAATACAGTCCAAGCGTCGGCATGGACTACTACATCTGGGGTCTACAGGTCGCAGGCCTGGGTACCACGCTGAGCGGTATCAACTTCTTCATTACCATCCTGAAGATGCGTACCCCCAGCATGAAGCTGATGCAGATGCCGGTGTTCACCTGGACGGCGCTGGTCACCAACGTGCTGATCGTGGCGGCCTTCCCGGTGCTGACCATCACCCTGGTGCTGCTGACCCTGGATCGTTACCTGGGTACGCACTTCTTCACCAATGACGGTGGCGGCAACGCCATGCTGTACATCAACCTGATCTGGATCTGGGGTCACCCGGAGGTGTACATCCTGGTCCTGCCGGCGTTTGGTGTGTTCTCCGAAGTCATCGCGACCTTCTCGCGCAAGGCGCTGTTCGGCTACAAGGGCATGGTCTACGCCACCGCCTGCATCGGCGTGCTGTCGTTCATCGTCTGGCTGCACCACTTCTTCACCATGGGCTCGGGTGCCAACGTCAATGCCTTCTTCGGCATCACGACGATGATCATCTCGATCCCGACCGGCGTGAAGATCTTCAACTGGCTGTTCACCATGTTCCGCGGTCGCGTGCAGTTCACCACGCCCGTGCTGTGGACCATCGGCTTCATGGTCACCTTCACCATCGGTGGCATGACTGGCGTGATGCTGGCGATCCCGGCCATCGACTTCGTGCTGCACAACAGCCTGTTCCTGATCGCCCACTTCCACAACGTCATCATCGGCGGCGTGGTGTTCGGCATGTTCGCCGGCATCACCTACTGGTGGCCGAAGATGTTCGGCTTCCGCCTGAACGAGTTCTGGGGCAAGTGCGCCTTCTGGTGCTGGTTCATCGGCTTCTATGTGACCTTCATGCCGATGTACGTGCTGGGCTTCATGGGCATGACCCGTCGCCTGCAGAGCACCGTGAACCCGGCCTACGAGCCGCTGCTGCTGGTGGCTGCCGCAGGTGCCTTCATCGTCGGTGCCGGCATCCTGTGCCAGATCATCCAGGTGGCCGTGTCAATCCGCGACCGCAAGAAGACCGTCGACCTGACCGGCGATCCGTGGGATGCCCGTACGCTGGAGTGGGAAACCTCTTCGCCGCCGGCCTTCTACAACTTCGGCACGCTGCCGGAAGTCACCGAGCTGGACGACTTCTGGGAGCGCAAGCAGCGTGGTGAAGCCTGGCCGAAGCCGGCCAAGTACACCGACATCCACATGCCGCGCAACACCGGCACGGGCGTTGTCATCGGTGCCTTCAGCCTGGTGTTCGGCTTCGCGATGATCTGGCACATCTGGTGGCTGGCCATCGTCGGCTTCGTCGGCATGATCGCCACGTTCATCTACCGCACCTTCGACCAGGACGTGGACTACTGGGTCCCGGCCGCCGAGGTGGAACGCATCGAGAACGAACACCGCAAGCACCTGGAAAGCCAGGGGCTGGTGAAGTCGGAGCTGAAGGCATGAGCACCAATACCTCGACCCTGAGCCACGGGCACGCCGCGCATGCGGCGGCCCATGGCCATGACGACCACGAGCACCACGACACCGGCGGCAACACCGTCTTCGGTTTCTGGGTGTACCTGATGAGCGACTGCCTCATCTTCGCCTCGCTGTTTGCCACCTACGTGGTGCTGGCCGGCGGTACCGATGGTGGCCCCGGCGCGAAGGACCTGTTCGAGCTGCCGTTCGTGGCGTGGGAAACCGCGCTGCTGCTGACCTCGTCGCTGACCTTCGGCCTGGGCATGATCGCCATGCACCGCAAGCAGATGGGCCAGATGTACCTGTGGCTGGCCATCACCTGGCTGCTGGGCTTCGGCTTCATGTGCATGGAAGTGTGGGAGTTCCAGCACCTGATCCACCAGGGCTACGGTCCAGACCGCAGTGCCTTCCTGTCGGCGTTCTTCGCCCTGGTCGGTACCCACGGCCTGCACGTCAGCGCCGGCCTGCTGTGGCTGCTGGTGATGTTCGTGCAGCTGAAGAAGTACGGCCTGACCCCGGCCAACAAGACCCGCATGGCGTGCCTGAGCCTGTTCTGGCACTTCCTGGACCTGATCTGGATCGGCGTGTTCTCCGTCGTCTACCTCAATGGAGCGCTGTAATGGCACATGACAACCATGCACACGACCACGGCACCGGCGGCGAAAGCCATGGCACCGTGAAGTCGTACCTGATCGGCTTCGTGCTGGCGGTGGTGCTGACCGTCATCCCGTTCTGGATGGTGATGTCGGGCGATTTCTCGCGCACCGTCAACGGTGTGGTCATCGCCATCACCGCGGTCCTGCAGATGCTGGTGCACCTGGTGTTCTTCCTGCACCTGGACCGCTCCTCGGAAAGCCGCTGGAACGTCAACGCTGCGGCCTTCACCGTGGTGGTGATCGGCATCATCGTGGTCGGTACCCTGTGGGTCATGCACAACATGAACGTGCACATGATGCACTGACGTCTTCGCGACGTTGCCACGCAGAAAGGCCGCCCCCGGGCGGCCTTTTTGTTTTCCTGTGGACGGGTAGTGCTGGCCGCTGGCCGGCAAATGCGGGAAGCCGGCCAGCGGCCGGCTCTACCGATAGATCCACGCCATGCGTGGATGGGGTCAGATCCCTTGCCTGCGGCAAGGGATCTGACCCCAACACAAAACCTCACCCGACCCGGCGCAGGAACTCTTCGGCTTCCATCGGCCGGCCCAGGTGGTAGCCCTGCAGCTGGTCGCAGCCCAGCGCGCTCAGGTACTCACGCTGCGCCTGCGTCTCCACGCCCTCGGCCACCACCTGCAGCTGCAGGGTGCGGCCCAGTGCGATGATCGAGGAGACGATGGCGGCATCTTCGGCATTGCATTCCAGATCGTGCACGAACGCGCGGTCGATCTTCAGTTCGGTGGCCGGCATGCGCTTGAGGTACAGAAGGCTGGAATAACCGGTACCGAAATCATCGATGGCAATGTGCACGCCCATCGCGGTCAGGTCATTGAGGATCGCCAGGCTGGCGTCCACATCCTTCATCGCGGTGGTCTCGGTGATCTCCAGTGTCAGTCGCGCCGGTTCGATGCGATGCCGCTGCAGCGCCTCGCGCACGCTGTCCAGCAGCGCCGGCGAGGCGAACTGCAGGGGCGACAGGTTCACCGCCATCGTCCATTCCCCATGCCCGGCGTCGTGCCATGCGCGCAGCTGCGCACAGGCGCGGTCCAGCACCCAGTCGCCGATCGGCAGGATCAGGCCACTGCGCTCGGCGATGGGAATGAACACGTCCGGCGCCAGCAGGCCCAGTTCCGGGTGCTGCCAGCGCAGCAGGGCCTCGGCGCCGGTGGCCGGGGCGCCGGCGGCCGGGAACTTGGGCTGGTAGTGCAGCACCAGTTCGCCGCGTGCGATCGCCTTGCGCAGGTCCTGCAGCAGGCGCAGCTGCCGGTTGGCACTGAGCTGCATCAAGGGAGTGAAGAAGGTATAGCCGTTACGGCCGGTCTCCTTGGTGTGGTACATCGCCGCGTCGGCGTGGGCCATCAGCTCGCGCTCATTGCTGGCATCGTCCGGATACAGCGCGATGCCCAGGCTGGCGCTGACCTGCAGTTCGGCGGCGTCCAGCGTGAACGGTTCGCCGGCGGCGGCGATGATGCGCTCGGCCACCACCACCGCGTCATCGGGCGTGTCGATGGCCAGCACGATCACGAACTCGTCGCCGCCCAGGCGGGCGAAGGTGTCCTGTGGCCGCAGCTGGCTGCCGATGCGTTCGGCCACGGCCACCAGCAGGCGGTCGCCGAGCTGGTGGCCATAGACATCGTTGACCGCCTTGAAGCCGTCCAGATCGCAGAACATCACCGCCACGGCGTGCTGCCGCCGGCGTGCCTTCTCGATGGCCTGCTCGATACGGTCCTGCAGCAGCATGCGGTTGGGCAGCTGGGTCAGCGGGTCATGCAGCGCGGCCTGGATCAGCTTGTCGTTGGCATGGGCCAGTGAGTCGGCCAGCAGGCCGGTGCGCACACGCATCTGCCGGTCGAACAGCGAGGCCACCAGCGCGATGCCGAGGGTCGCCACGGTGGTCACGATCACCAGCATCGCCAGCCAGCGGGTGTCGATTGCGCCGCTGCCGACCGCGCCGCAGATGCTGCCTTGCGGGAAGCGCGCGGCGGCCATGCCGGTGTAGTGCATGCCGACGATGGCCAGGCCCATCAGCAGTGATGCCAGCAGGCGCAGCCGCAGCGTGTTGCGCTGCTCGGCGCGCAGACGGAAGGCGATCCACAGCGCGGCGCCGGCCGCGCCGATGGCCACCGCGATGGATGCGGCGAACCAGCCGGGGTGGTAGTCGATGCCGGGCTGCATGCGCATCGCCGCCATGCCCAGGTAGTGCATGGCGGCGATCCCCAGGCCCATCAACACCGCGCCCGCCATCAGGTGGCGCCAGGGCAGGCTGGGGCGCGAGACCAGCCACAAGGCGTAGGCCGAGGCGCCGATCGACACCGCCAGCGAGTACAGGGTGATGGCCAGGTCGTAGCCCACCGGAATCGGCAGACTGAAGGCCAGCATGCCGATGAAGTGCATGGACCAGATGCCCAGGCCCATCGCGGCGGCACCGCCGGCCAGCCACCAGCGCGCCACGCGGCCTTCAGCGGTGGCCAGGCGGCCGGCCATGTCCAGCGCGGTGTACGAGGCAAGAATGGCCACCAGCAGTGAGATGGCGACCAGGCTCTGACTGTAACTGCCAGTCATGTTGAATCCAGTGGGAAAGGAAGGGGCGGCCGCAAGGCACACGCCCGCGACCGCTATCGGCGCGGGTGGGCGGGACTTTAGCGGTCGCAGCAGCTGCGACCAGGCTCGGCTATCCTGCCACGCCTGTTCCCGTTGCTGGAAATCATCCGATGGCAAAAGCCCGTACCGCCTACGTCTGCAATGAATGCGGCGCCGAGTACAGTAAATGGCAGGGCCAGTGCGCCGAGTGCAATGCCTGGAATTCGCTGTCGGAGATCGTCCTGGAAAGCGCCGCCGCAGCCAAGGCGCCGGCCTCGCGACGGGCCGGCTGGGCAGGCAAGATCGATCCGCCGAAGATCACCGCGCTGAAGGATGTCGAGCAGACCGAGCATCGCCGGGTCAGCACCGGCATTGGTGAATTCGACCGGGTGCTCGGCGGCGGCCTGGTGGAAGGCGCGGTGGTGCTGGTGGGTGGCGATCCGGGCATCGGCAAGTCCACCCTGCTGCTGCAGGCGGTGGCGAAGATGGCGGCCGAACTGCCGGTGCTGTATGTGACCGGCGAGGAGTCGCTGGCGCAGGTGGCCGGTCGCGCGCACCGGCTGGAGCTGCCGCTGGATGGCGTCAATGCCTTGGCCGAGACCGGCGTCGAATCGATCCTGCAGCACGCCTCCAAGGCCGGCCCGCGGCTGATCGTGGCCGACTCGGTGCAGACCCTGTGGACCGAGAGCCTGACTGCCGCGCCCGGCTCGGTCAGCCAGGTGCGCGAGAGCGCGGCGCGGCTGGTGCGCTTCGCCAAGGAGACCGGTACTGCGGTATTCCTGGTCGGTCACGTCACCAAGGAGGGCGGCATCGCCGGCCCGCGCGTGCTGGAGCACATGGTCGATGCGGTGCTGTACTTCGAAGGGGAGAGCGGTAGCCGGTTCCGCCTGTTGCGTGCGTTCAAGAACCGCTTCGGTGCGGTCAATGAGCTGGGCGTGTTCGCGATGGGCGACAAGGGCCTGAAGGAGGTCTCCAATCCCTCGGCGATCTTCCTGTCCGGTGGCAGTACCCATCAGCCCGGCAGCTGCGTGATGGTCACCCGCGAGGGCACCCGCCCGCTGTTGGTGGAAGTACAGGCGCTGGTCGATGCCTCGCCGCTGTCGAACCCGCGCCGTGTCGCCGTTGGCCTGGAGCAGAACCGGTTGGCCATGCTGCTGGCGGTGCTGCATCGCCACGGCGGCGTACTGGTCGGTGACCAAGACGTGTTCGTCAACGTGGTCGGTGGCATCCGGGTGCAGGAGACCGCCGCCGACCTGCCGGTGCTGTTGGCCGTGCTGTCCTCGCTGCAGGACCGTCCGCTGGCGGAAAAGACCATCGCCTTCGGTGAGGTCGGCCTGTCCGGCGAGATCCGCCCGGTGCCCAATGGTGAAGACCGCCTGCGCGAGGCCGCCACCCATGGTTTCAAGCGCGCCATCGTGCCCAAGGCCAATGCGCCCAAGGGCGGCTCGGTGAAGGGCATGGAGGTGATCGCGGTGGAGCGCCTGTCCGAGGCCATCGACGCGGCGTAACACCGGTCCTGTGGAGCCGAGCCATGCTCGACTGGTGGTCAAACAGCAGTCGAGCATGGCTCGACTCTACAAAGAGCGAACAGCAGCCGAGCATCGGCTCGGATCTACACGTGTCCAATGCAGTAACGGTCAGCTTCACTGTGCTAGTTTTTCCCGCTCGACGAAGACGCCCTCTGGTGTCTTTCCGTGCCCAGGAGTAACCGATTACATGCAGGACACCGCGCTCATTGCCCCCAACGCCGAAATCCGTCGTGCCGGGGTTGATCTCAATGGATTGATGACGGTGCTGGGCAAGCACCTGTATTCCACCCCGGTGGTGGCCCTGCGCGAGCTGGTGCAGAACGCGCACGACTCGATCATCCGCCGGCGCATCGAGCAACCCGGTACCGAGGTGCCTTCGCGCATCTCGGTGCAGGTCGATGCCGGTGCGGGCGTGCTGCGCATCACCGATACCGGTGCTGGCCTGACCCGCCAGGAAATCCACGACTACCTGGCCACCGTCGGCGTCGGCTATACCCGTGGCCTGCGCCAGGGCGGCGAGGACGATGAAGGCCTGATCGGCATGTTCGGCCTCGGTTTCCTCTCGGCGTTCGTGCTGGCGCGCCGCGTCAGTGTGCGCACCACCTCCTACCAGACGCCGGAGCAGGGGCACCTGTACGTGTCCAGCAACGCCGAGCAGTACACCGTCAGCGAAGTGCCGGCGCGTGCAGTTGGCACCGAAGTGGAGCTGGAGCTGCATCCGGATTTCGTGCCGCTGGCCAACGAGGCGCGCCTGCACGAGGTGCTGGGCCGCTACTGCGCGCTGCTGTCCGAGCCGATTTTCATCGGTGGTGCGGCCGAGGCGCTCAACCCGGAACCGCCGCCATGGCGTGGCCAGGGCGAGGTGGCCCTGCATCCGGTGCAGGCACGGCGGCAGGCGCTGCAGTTCGCTGCGCGCTTCGAGCACGATTTCGAACCGATCGTCACCGTGCCGCTGCGCGCCGACGGCGTCAGTGATGCCACCGGCCTGCTGTGGGTGCAGGATGGCGCCACCTATGGCACCAGCGACAACCGCAACCTGTCGGTGTTCGTGCGCGGCATGCTGCTGGACGATGACGCACGCGATCTGCTGCCGCCGTGGGCTGGTTTCATCGGTGGGGTGATCGAATCCTCGCGGCTGACGCCGACGGCGAGCCGCGAGGATCTGCAGCGCGATGACCAGTACCGCGCAGTGCAGCATGCGTTGCTGGAAGCGCTCATCGATGGCCTGGCCGACGTTGCGCGGCAGCAGCCGGAAGCATGGCGGCGGGTGCTGACCCGTCACAACGAGGCATTGCTGGGCGCCGCCCTGTGTGATGACCGCCTGTTCGAGCTGCTGATGGAGCATGTGCGCGTGCCGACTTCGCAGGGCGACCTGCCGGCCAGCACGTTGCCGGCTCGTGGCGCCGTGCACGTGATTCTCGACAACGGTGGCGGTTTCGAGGAAATGCTGTTCCGCGCGATGGGCGTGCCGGTAGCACACGGCCATCGCTACGCGGTGGTGCCGTTCCTGCGCCGCTGGGCCCAGGCCAAGGGCCTGCGCCTGGTGGAACTGGGCACCGAGCAGGGCAACCGCGCGCTGTTCCGCAGCGACGACAGCCTCGACGAAACCCAGCTGGCCTGGCTGCGTGAGCAGCTCGGTGACGGCGAACAACTGCTGCCGGCGCGCTTCAGCCCCGAGGCGCTGCCGGTGGTGGTGGTGCCCGACCGCGAGGCCGAACTGAAGCAGCGCCTGGAAGACGACGAGAACGACAAGCGGGTGTCGATGGCGGCCCTGCGCCTGGCCCGGCAGTTCACCGCGCGAATCGAGTCGCGTGCACCGTCGCGGCTGTACCTCAACCTCGATAATCCCGCGGTGCAGGCGCTGCTGCGCGCACAGCGCGAGGGCCATCCACAGGCCGAAGCGGCGGCGCGCCTGCTGCGCTCGCTGAAGATCATCG
Source organism: Stenotrophomonas maltophilia (assembly GCF_023518235.1). Taxonomy (NCBI): domain Bacteria; kingdom Pseudomonadati; phylum Pseudomonadota; class Gammaproteobacteria; order Lysobacterales; family Lysobacteraceae; genus Stenotrophomonas; species Stenotrophomonas maltophilia. The sequence continues at coordinate 2,092,944 of NZ_CP090423.1, read as the reverse complement.
TCGCCGCGCAGGGGCGCCCGCTGGCACGTGCGGCAGCCACGCCCGGCCCGGATCTCAACGGCGCCTTTACCGATATCGCCGGTGCCCTGCAGCAGATGCTGCGCTGAGCACCGCACCTTCTCATCCAGCCTTCGCTAGACAGGAGCAATGACCCCGTGGACATCTGGAACTGGGTTGAAAAACTGCAGGGCGACCTGCGCCAGGCCGGCCAGGCGCAGAATGCGCACCTGCTGAACCGGCTCGCCGACGAGGTGAGCGAGCTGCACGTCGATCGCGTCGACGCTCTGCTGCCGGAAGCGCGCGCGCTGGGCAAGGCGCTGGACAATCCGTGGGTCGACGTCTACGTCGGCCACTGGGCGCTGCGCAACCGCGTCGGCAACCGCGTCGAGGGTGAGAGTGCGCTGGGCGAGGCGGTCGCGCTGTTCGAACGTGCGCATCGCGAGGATACGCTGGAGTGCCCGCAGTCGATCTGCGTGACCCAGGATCTGGCCGCCTGCTACGGCAACATCGACGGCCCGGGCTGGGTGCCCGAGCGCATCGAGGTGTGCGATGAAACGCTGGCGCGCATCGACCCGAGCTGGGCCTGCTTCCAGTGCCTGAGCTGCGAGAAGGCCGATGCGCTGCTCGATGATGGCCGTGGCCAGGATGCACTGGCGTACCTGCAGGTGCAGTCCGACGCGATCGAGGCCTGCGGCAAGGAAGTGTTCGACAGCTTCCCGGAGATGCAGATCAAGATCCTGCTCGGCATGGGCCGTGCCGAAGAAGCGTTGGCGTTGATCGAGAAGCGCGAAGCCGAAGTGGCCGCATCCGGTGAGTACGAGCCGGCCAACTGCACGGTGCCGCGCCGTCTGTCCAAGGCCTGGGCGCTGGCCCAGCTCGGACGCGACGAAGAAGCACTGCAGCAGCTGGTGCCGTGGAGCGAACTGACCCCGACCTACTGGCGGTTGTGGGCCAACACGGCCGCTGCACTGTGCCAGCGCGATCCGCAGCGCAATACCTGGGATCTGGGTACCCGCTTCAACACCATCATCGAGCACTTCGCCCGGGTCGGTTCGCACCGCCTGCTGATCGAGGTGGCGGCACTGAGCCTGGAGCTGGCCCTGCAGCGTGGCGCGCGCTGGGTGGCGCAGCGTCAGCTGGAACTGGCCCGTACCCATCTGGCGCAGCTGCGCCAGGACCGCGGTGCGGCGGCGCTGGTGGCCGGCCTGGCCGCACGCATTGAGGCCTTGCCGGAAGCGGCGCCGCTGCCGGTGCCGGCCACCGAGCTGCTGGCCTGGCTGGGTGCGCAGGGCGAACAGAGCCAGGCACGGGACCCCGAGCGCGAGGCGCAGTGGTTGCTGCAGGCGCATGCGAAGTGTCCTGACGATGAGGCGCTGGCCGAAATGGCGGCCTCGGCACTCAATGCGTGCGGCGCGCAGGCCGAAGCCCGCGCGTTGCTGTGGCGGTTCGTGCGGGCACATCTGCAGGAAGATGGCGCGGCCGCCTATACGCTGATGCGCTGGCTGGCCGAGCAGGGCGACGACGAGGGCCTGCGCCAGCTGGCCGATGCTTACCGCGGCAGCGTGCCGGTGTTCGCGCACTGGTGCGAGGTGCAGCGTGCGCGCCGTGTGTCCGACTGGCCGGCGCTGGAGCAGGCAGCTCAGGCGCTGCTGGCGCTGTCGCCGGGGTCGAACGGCGCGCGTGGCACGCTGGCACGCATGTACATGGAGACCGGGCGCTTCAGCGAGGCGCAGGCCTGCTACGCACAGCTGGTGGAGCTGCTGGAAGACCCCAACGCCGCCCACTGGGATCACATGAGCGCGGCCAGCGCGGCGCGCGACTGGGATGCGGTACGTCGCTCGGCGGCGGCCATCGGCATGGAGCTGTCCAGCCAGGAGGGGGTTGTCGAGGAGCCCTGGGGCTGGGTGATCATCCGCAGCGAAGAGGAGGGCGAGCCGATGGAGTACTACGCCCGGCGCACTGGCCCGGTGACCGCGCGCATCGTCGAGAACGCACCGGCCAACCGCGCCCAGCAGGTCGGCGACTGGGTGGTGTTCGATGCCGCCCTGGTGCATCCGGCGCCGGAGGAGGAAGAGGCGCGCCAGCACTTCATCCCGACCTACGCGCAGGTGCATGTGCTGGAGCGGGGCGGTTTCGCCCGCAGCTGGCTGATCGATGGCGCGCACCCGGGCGAGGACGCCTGGAACGCGCTGGTCGAATCGGCCGAGGCACAGGGTTGGCAGGTGTGGTCGCACAGCCGCGCCGACTACACGGTGACTGACCCGGATGAGCCAGATGGAACGCTGCCCGGCCTGTTGTTCACGGTCGCCCAGCCGCAGGACCATGCGCCGCTGGCGCTGCACCGTTTCCTGCAGCAGGCCACCGCGGACTGGCCGCATCCGCACTGCTGGCTGCGCCTGGCCGAGGCCTGCGACCAGGACCGCCAGCCGCACTTGGATGTGATCGAGCGCTACGGGCTGTAATCCTGGTATCGGGTGGTGCCGGCCGCTGGCCGGCAGCCCCTTGGATATCTGCAATGGCCGGCCAGCGGCCGGCACTACCTCAAGGACGAACGCAATGCGAAAGACAGGGATGTTGATGATCGCCGGCCTGCTGCTGGCGCCGGCCGTACAGGCTGTACCTGCCTGCCAGGAGCCTGCGGCTGTGGCCCGCGCCTTCTACGAGGCGACGTCCGGCAATGGTGATCTGCTGGCGCCGCCGCCGGCGCTGGTCAGCGCGGCCTTCGGCAAGGCGCTGCGCGGTGAGCGTGTTTGCCAGCAGCGCGAGGAAGGCATCTGCACGATCGATTCGGACCCGTGGCTGGATGCGCAGGACGGCGACATCGACAGCCCGGTGCGCTACAGCTGGAAAGAGACTTCGGCGGCTACCGGCCAGGTCGAAATGCGGTACTCGGTGTGGAAGGCTGCCTACGTGACCCGGTTGTCGATGGTGCGCCAAGGCCAGGGGTGCTGGCAGGTCGATGACATCCGCACCAACAGCGGCCGTTCGGTGCGGAAGATCCTGGCGCAGCCGGTGCCCTGAACCGCCTACGGCATCCACGCATGGTGCTGTCCAATTGCCGGCCCGCGGCCGGCACTACCGGGGTGGGTGCCGACCGTTGGTCGGCACGCCTCTATCGCGTATGCCCGAACACCAGCTCGATCACGAACTGGCTGCCGAAGAACGCCAGCAGCAGCAACAGCATCGCTGCCAGTGTCCAGTGCACGGCTTTCATGCCTCGCCAGCCGTAGCGGCGGCGACCGATCAGCAGCACGCCGAACACGATCCACGACAGCACGCTCAGCACGGTCTTGTGCACCAGCTTCTGCGCCAGCAGGTCATCGACGAACAGCACGCCGGTGACCAGGGTCAGGGTCAGCAGCGCGAAACCCACGGTGATCACCCGGAACAGCAGCGATTCCAGGTCGGCCAGTGGCGGCAGGGCGCGCAGCCACGGGCGGAACTCGCGGCGGCGCAGGGCGCGTTCCTGCAGCCACAGCATGATCGCCAGCAGCGCCGCAATGCTCAGCGTGGCGTAGGCCAGCAGCGCCAGCCAGGCATGGCTGGCCAGGCGCCAGCCCAGGACCTTGCTCGGTTCGTGGCCATAGCCGTGGTAGGCCAGCAGCAGGGCGGCGGCCAGCGGGAACACCACCACCCCCAGCGCCGACATCCGCCCGCGCGCACCGACCAGCGAGGTCAGCCACGCCATGCCCAGACCGACCAGCGACAACGCGGCGAAGAAATGCATGTCCGGGCCGCCGCTGGTACGCATCGCCACCATCACGTGGTAGCCGCCATGCAGCAGCATCGCCGGAAGGGCCGGCCACAGCCAGATCGGCGAGCCGGCGGTTTCATCGCGGCCGAGCGCCCGCACCAGCAGGGCACTGGCAGCCAGGTACAGCAGGACGGCGATGAGAACGATTGTCATCGTTGCAGTTTCGCATACCCCCGCCGTGGTGGCGACGGCCGCGGCGTCGCGGCGCGGGCGGCGGGGCGGACCCGCTATACTGTCTGCCTTATTGTCCCCCGCTTTCAGACAGGTTGCGCCGCATGTTCGAGTCCCTGACCCAGCGCCTTTCCGGCACCATCGAGCGCCTGCGTGGCCGTGGCCGCCTGACCGAGGAGAACATCCGCGAGGCGACCCGCGAAGTCCGCATCGCGCTGCTTGAGGCCGATGTCGCGCTGCCGGTGGTGCAGGCCCTGATCGAGCGCATCAAGGTGCGCGCGGTCGGCCAGGAAGTGCTGAAGTCGCTGACCCCGGGCCAGGCGCTGATCAAGGTCGTGCGCGACGAGCTGACCGCGGTGATGGGCGCCGAAGCCAGCGACCTGAACCTGAATGTTCCGGCCCCGGCCATCATCCTGATGGCCGGCCTGCAGGGCGCCGGCAAAACCACCACCGTGGGCAAGCTGGCCAAGCACCTGAAGGAAAAGCGCAAGAAGAAGGTGATGGTGGTCTCGGCCGACGTTTACCGTCCGGCCGCGATCGAGCAGCTGAAGACCCTGGCCGAGCAGGTCGGCGTGCTGTTCTTCCCGTCCAGCGCCGACCAGAAGCCGGAGGCCATCGTGCGCGCCGCCATCGACGATGCGCGCAAGTCGTTCGTCGACGTGCTGCTGGTCGATACCGCCGGCCGCCTGGCCATCGACGAAGCGATGATGGCCGAGATCAAGGCCCTGCATGCGGCGGTCAACCCGGCTGAAACGCTGTTCGTGGTCGATGCCATGACCGGCCAGGACGCGGCCAACACCGCCAAGGCGTTCGGCGATGCGCTGCCGCTGACTGGTGTGGTGCTGACCAAGACCGACGGTGACGCCCGTGGTGGTGCCGCGCTGAGCGTGCGCTACATCACCGGCAAGCCGATCAAGTTCGTCGGTGTCAGCGAAAAGCCGGAAGGTCTGGATGTGTTCCATCCGGACCGTATCGCCAGCCGCATCCTGGACATGGGCGACGTGCTGTCGCTGGTCGAGCAGGTCGAGCAGCAGGTCGACAAGGACAAGGCCGCCAAGCTGGCCGAGAAGGTCGCCAAGGGCAAGAAGTTCGACCTGAACGACATGCGTGACCAGCTGGAGCAGATGCAGAACATGGGCGGCATCGGCGGCCTGATGGACAAGCTGCCGGGTCTGGGCAACATCCCGGACCATCTGAAGCAGCAGGTCAGCCAGGGCAAGGAAGTGCCGCGCATGATCGCCATCATCGGTTCGATGACCAAGAAGGAACGGCGCAATCCGAACCTGCTGAACGGCTCGCGCCGTGCGCGCATCGCCAAGGGCTCGGGCGTGACTCCGGCCGACGTCAACAAGCTGATGAAGCAGTACATGCAGATGGAAAAGATGATGAGCAAGATGGCTGGCGGCGGCATGAAGGGCATGTTGCGCAGCATGAAGGGCATGATGGGCGCCATGGGCGGCCGTGGTATGCCGTTCCGTTGACCGGCGCGAGGGCAGGGCGCAGGTGCCGGGATCGGCACTTGCATGCCACGGCCCGTATTGCTTGACTGCCTGCCGTATCTGACAAAGGAATGTTCATGAACAAAGTGATCGTGGTGACGGTCCTGGCCCTGGGCCTGACCGCATGCAAGGACGACACCTCGGTGTCGCAGAAGGCGGGCAGTGCCATCAGTGGCACGGCGGCCGATTTCGTCGCAGGCCTGGGCGAGGGCGTGGACAAGCGCATGAATGTGACGCTTCAGGCTGATCCGGGCCTGGCCGCACGCGGCTTGACCGTCACCCTGGGCAAGAGCCGTGGCATGGGTTCCAAGGAAGCGGCGGTGTACGTGGTGGCCGACAAGGCCTTCAAGGGCAAGCTGGTGGCCCGCGCGCTGGACGCCGACGGTACCGAGATCGGCCGGGCATCGGCTGAGGCGGAGTTTGCCGCTGATGATGCGCGCTACGTGACCTTCCAGTTCAATGAGGAAATGGACAGCCAGCTGGTGCGCACCTACGCGGTGGCGGCACGCTGAGCCGGCGGCGAGCGGTACGCGCCGCGCGCATCGGCCTGCCCCCGTAGTGTCGAGCAAGCTCGACTCTACCCCTGTCCTGCGCGCACCATGGGGGCCTGTCCGAAACGATGGGCCGTCATGCAGAGCTCCGCTGTAACTTCCCGCGTCGAGGCGTTCTGCCGGCGCTTTGACGTTTCCGTCCCGATCCTGTTGGCACCGATGGCCGGCGCCTGCCCGGTGCCGTTGTCGGCCGCACTGGCCAATGCTGGCAGCATGGGCGCGATGGGCGCGGTGCTGTCGTCATCGGCCGACATCGGGCGCTGGATGGACGATTTCCGCGCCGCTTCGACCGGCCCGGCGCAGGTGAACCTGTGGCTGCCGGACCCCGCACCGACCCGCGATGTCGCCGCCGAGGCCGCCAGTCGCGCCTTCCTCGCGCAGTGGGGTCCGGACGTGCCGGCCAGTGCTGCCGACGCCACGCCCGCCGATTTCGACGAACAGTTCGCCGCGCTGCTGGCCGCGCGCCCGGCGGTGGCCTCGACCATCATGGGCGTGCTGCAGCCACGCTACGTGCAGCAACTGAAGGACGCCGGCATCGCCTGGATTGCCTGCGCGACCACGCTGTCCGAGGCGCGCGCAGCGCAGGATGCGGGTGCAGATGCCGTCGTGGCGCAGGGCGTGGAGGCGGGCGGTCACCGTGGTTCGTTCGACCCGGCGATGGCCGAACGCCAGCTGGTGGGATTGTTCGCGCTGCTGCCGCGGTTGGCCGATCACCTGCAGATTCCGGTGATTGCCGCCGGCGGCATTGCCGACGGTCGCGGCATCGCTGCAGCGCTTGCGTTGGGGGCCAGTGCGGTGCAGATCGGCACCGCTTTCCTGCGCACGCCCGAAGCGGCCATTGCCTCGGCCTGGGCCGATGGGCTGGCCGCCAGCGAACCGGAAGACACCTGGCCGACCCGCGCCTTCAGTGGGCGCCTGGGTCGTGGTCTGGCCACGGCCTATGTGCGCGCGGCCGCCGCCGAAGGCGCCCCCGCGCCACGCCCGTACCCGGTGCAGCGCGGGCTGACCGCGCCGATGCGCAAGCAAGCGGCGCAGCGCAATGAACTGGCGGCGATGCAGGCCTGGGCCGGGCAGTCGGCGTGGATGGCGCCGGCACGACCGGCAGCCGAGGTGCTGCGTGGCATGTGGGAACAGGCGCAGGCGCTGCTGCGATGACGGTAACCTGCAACGGCCAGCCGGCACGGGTCGAGGACCTGCTGCCGGCGCTGGTGAACTACGGTCACTTCACTTCCCTGCAGGTGCGTGGCCATGCCGCGCAGGGTCTGGACCTGCATCTGGCGCGGCTGTCACAGGCAACGCGTGAACTGTTCGGCAGCGAGCTGGACGCGGCGCAGGTGCAGGCATGGATGGCGCTGGCAGTGCGACAGTCAGGTCAGGCCGATGCCTCGCTGCGGGTGACCGTGTATTCGCGCCACTTCGATTTCCGCAATCCGCTGGCTGAGGTGCCGGTGGATGTGCTGGTGGCGGTGTCCGCGCCGGTGACGCTGAGTGCACCGAAGCGTGTGCGCAGCGTGGCCTGGCAGCGCGAACTGCCGCAGATCAAGCACGTGGGTACGTTTGGGCTGTTCGCGCAGCGTCGGGCGGCGCTGGCCGAGGGCTTCGACGATGCCCTGCTGGTCGGCAGCGATGACTGCATCAGCGAAGGCACGACCTGGAACCTGGCCGTGCACGACGGCCATCAGCTGCTCTGGCCGCGCGCGCCTGCCCTGCGCGGTACGGCCGAAAGCCTGCTGAAGCAGCATTGGCCCGGTCCGCAGGTAACCCGGCCGCTGCCGCGAGCGGCGCTGGCCGGTGTGAAGGCGGCCTTTGCCTGCAACGCCAGCGGCCTGTGGGCGCTGGACGCCATCGACGGGCGGGTGCTGCCGGGGTCGCAGGCGCTGGCTGAACAGGGCAGGGCGGTACTGGCGGGCGTGCCGTGGGACGCGCTGGGGTCAGAGCCCTTTTGCGCGGCAAAAGGGCTCTGACCCCGGGAGCAGGTGCCTGGGGTTGGCTCGGCCCGGCTCTGCCGCTATAATCGCCCGCTTACCTCGCCATCCTGGCGACTGGGCAATAGGAAAAACACCATGGTCAAGATTCGACTGACCCGCGGCGGCGCCAAGAAGCGTCCGTTCTACCACATCATCGTCACCGACGTGCGCAGCGCGCGCGACGGCCGCAACATCGAGCGCGTTGGCTTCTACAACCCGGTCGCCCAGGGCGCCGAGAAGCGCATCGAGCTGGACCTGGCCCGCGTTGACCATTGGGTCAAGAACGGCGCTCAGCCGACCGACAAGGTCCGCAACCTGATCAAGGAAGCGACCAAGTCCCAGGCCGCTGCGGCCTGATCCTGACGGGCCACGCTTCGGCGTGGCCCTCTTGGTTGAAGCAGATGAAAGATATCGAGCGCCGCATCCTGCTGGGCAGGGTTGTCGGCGCTTTTGGTGTGCGCGGCGAGATCAAGCTCGAGTCCTGGACCGAGCCACGTTCCGCCATTTTCCGTTACCAGCCGTGGATCGTGCGCAGCCCGTCCGGCGTGGAAACCACGATTGAAGGTGTGCGTGGCCGCGACAGCGGCAAGCACCTGGTCGCCCGTTTCCCCGGCGTTGAGGACCGTGATGCGGTCGAAGCGATGCGCGGCACCGAGATCTATGTGGCGCGCAGTGCCTTGCCGCCGCCGAAACCCGACGAATACTACTGGGTGGATCTGGAAGGCCTGGATGTGAAGACCACCGAGGGCGTTGCCCTGGGCCAGGTCTCGCATCTGTTCAGCACCGGCGCCAATGACGTGGTGGTGGTCCGCGGTGACCGCGAGCGGATGATTCCGTTCGTGCAGCCGGACTTCGTCAAGTCGGTCGACTTCGAGGCCAACCTGGTCGTGGTCGACTGGGATCCCGAGTTCTGAGCGTGAGCATGCGTTTCGACGTCATCACCCTGTTCCCCGAGTTCCTCGCCCAGTCCGCTGGACTGGGCGTGGTCGGGCGCGCGCAGGAGAAGGGGCTGTTCAGCCTGCATGGCTGGAACCCCCGTGATTACGCCGAAGGCAACTATCGCCGGGTGGATGACCGTCCGTTCGGTGGTGGCCCGGGCATGGTGATGCTGATCGAGCCGCTGCAGGCCTGCCTGCAGGCGATCCGCGAGGCCGATCCGACCCCGGCGCGGGTGATCTACCTCAGCCCACAGGGGGCGCCGTTGACCCAGGCCAAGGTGCGGGAACTGGCGGCATTGCCGCGCATGGTCCTGCTCTGCGGCCGTTATGAAGGCATCGACGAGCGTTTCCTGGGGGCCAACGTCGACGAGGAGATTTCCCTCGGCGACTACGTGCTGTCCGGTGGCGAACTGGGTGCGGCGGTGATCATCGACGCCGTGGCCCGCCTGCAGGACGGGGCCCTGAATGACGCCGAATCGGCAGCCCAGGACAGCTTCGAGGGGGACCTGGGCCTGCTCGACTGCCCGCACTACAGCCAGCCGGCCCAGCACCCGCTGGGTGACGTGCCGGACGTGCTGCGCTCGGGCAACCATGCGGCCATCGCCGCCTGGCGTCGCCAGCAGTCGCTGGTCCGTACCGCCGAGAGGCGCCCGGACCTGCTGGATGAACAGGCGCTGGGCAAGGCCGACCGCAAACTGCTGGAACAGGGCCGCCAGGCCCGCAAACAGAAGGCCAGCCCCTAGCGCAAGGCTGGCTTTATCGGCTATGATGGCCAATTCCCGTCGGCCCCGGCCGGCGTGCGCAGTACCCAAAACAAACGTGCAGCACAGTCCGGTGACTGCATGAGCCTACGTTGTCGATACGACACGCCCACCCGAACAAGAATCGGTGTAACCCATGAGCAAGCTGAACAAGTCCATCGTCGCGGAATTCGAATCCGCCCAGATCACCCGTGAACTGCCGAAGTTCAGCCAGGGCGACACCGTTGTCGTCAACGTGAAGGTGAAGGAAGGCAGCCGCGAGCGCGTGCAGGCCTACGAAGGCGTTGTCATCGCCACCAAGAACGCCGGCCTGAACTCCTCGTTCACCGTGCGCAAGATCTCGCACGGCTACGGCGTCGAGCGCGTGTTCCAGACCCACAGCGCCATCATCGACTCGGTCGAAGTGAAGCGTCGTGGTAAGGTCCGCGCCGGCAAGCTGTACTACCTGCGTGGCCTGGAAGGCAAGGCTGCCCGCATCAAGGAAGACCTGGCTGCCGCTGCTGCCGCCAAGGCTGCCCGTCTGGCCGAAAAGGCCTGATAAACAACTTCGGTTGTTGCCGCGACGGCCACCTTCGGGTGGCCGTTTGCGTTTCCGGCATCGCATCGGCCACGATCAGGCCATGAACGACATCAATCCGCGCTATCCCGTCGTGATCCAGTCGGCGCTGCGCTTCCTCGACGGCAGGGGGCTGGCGCGTGCGCAGTCGGCGCCGCTGCTGCATCGCCTGCTGTGGCGCCTGGGCATTGTGCTGCCGCCGCCGATCCTGGCCGGTTTTGCGACCAACGCGCTGGTGCAGGGCCTGCTGTTCGGGCTGTTCTGGACCGCCCTGATGTGGCTGATGCTGTGGCAGGGCAGCGAGCGCCCGCTGGCGCTGCTGCTGGCGGCCGGTCTGTTGGCCGGCGTCCTGTTCGGTGTGGTGATGGCGGCGCTGATGCGGTCGCTGCGCCGCCACCGCAAGCTGCCGGACTGGCGGCAGTTCCGGACCCGGCGCGCGGACTGAGCCGATGGCGCGCCGCGCCGTGACCGCCAGGCGCGGACCGCGCTAGTCTGCAGCCTCATCCCGATGGAGGTGCCGTGCGATGCCTGCCAAGCGAACCGCACCGGCCGCCGTGCCCAGGCTGCTGTCCGGCGGCAACCCGCAGATCGCCAAGGGCGAGGGCGATGCTCCCGTGCAGGCCTATATCGCCGCGATGCCCGGCTGGAAGCGGCCGATCGGTGTGCAGCTGGATGCGCTGCTCGGCCAGGCCGTTCCGGGCGTGCACAAAGCCGTGAAATGGAACTCGCCGATGTATGCGGTTGCGCCGGGCGCGGGCTGGTTCCTCAGCTTCCACTGCTTCACCCGCTACATCAAGGTGGCGTTCTTCCGCGGCACGACACTGACGCCGGTGCCGCCCGAGTCGTCACGCAGTGCCGACACCCGCTACCTGCACATCGCCGAAGATGCGCCGCTGGATGAAGCGCAGTTCCTCGACTGGGTGCGGCAGTCGGCCGCGCTGCCCGGAGAGCAGATGTAACCCCGACATTCCCATCCCCTTGCCGACGAGAGCCCCCGATGGCCACCCATGCGCCCAACCCTGCCGATGCCGGCACACCGGCCGCCGAACTGATCGATGCACGGATTGCCGAGCTGGCTGACTGGCGCGGCGAAACACTGGCACGCGTGCGTGCGCTGATCCATGAAGCACTGCCGGACGTGCAGGAAACGTGGAAGTGGCGCGGCACGCCGGTGTGGGAGCAGGACGGCATCCTGTGCACCGGCGAAACCTACAAGCAGGCGGTGAAACTCACCTTCGCCCACGGCGCCGCGCTGCCGGACCCGAAGGGCCTGTTCAACGCCAGCCTGGACGGCAACACCCGGCGCGCAATCGACATCCATGAAGGCGCGATGCCCAATGCGCCTGCGTTGAAGGCCTTGCTGCGTGAAGCAGCGAAGTACAACGCGGCAAAGAAGAAGCGGTAGCGCCGGCCAGTGGCGGGCACTACCGTGGCGGTGCGGCATCCGGGTCGGCCACCGGCGAGGGCGGGCAGGCGGGGATTTCCGAGGGCGTGGCCAGCTCTTCGGCGTGCGACGGGGCGCCCATCATCTTTGCCTTGCGCCAACCGCCCCAACGGTAATAGGCCAGCGAGAGCAGCATCGAGACCAGCGAACTGACCGGGAAACTCCACCAGATCGCATCGGCGCCCCAGTAGGGCTGCAGCAGTTCGGCGAACGGCACGCGCACGCCCCACAGCGACGCAGCCAGGATCAGCAGCGGGGCGATCACCGCGCCGGTAGAGCGCACAACGCCGGAGATCACGAAGCTGACGCCGAAGAACAGGAACGAGCCGATCACCACGTGATTCAGGTGCCGGGCCGTCTCCAGCGCCTGGCTGGCCGGCGGCAGGAACAGGGCCAACAGCTGCCGGTCGAACACCACCAGCGGCAGGATCAGCGCACCGGTCAGCAGGAAGTTGAACAGCACGCCCTGGCGCGCGGTGCCGCGCACGCGGTCCCAGCGCTGCGCGCCGACGTTCTGCGCGGCCATCGACGAACAGGCGGCGCCGATCGCCATCGCCGGCATCTGCAGGTAGTTCCACAGCTGCAGCGCAGCGCCATAACCGGCGGCGGTGTCGGTGCCGTACTGGTTGACCATGGTCATCAACAGGATGATCGACAGCGAGATCAGCACCATCTGGAAGCCCATCGGCACGCCCTTCACCACCAGCGCCTTGAGGATGGTCAGGTCGAGCTTGAACAGGTGCATGTCGGCACGGCCCAGCCACAGGCTGTGGCGCTTGTGCCGCATGTACAGCAGCAGGCCGGCCAGTGACAGCGTCTGCGCGACCAGGGTGGCCCAGGCCGAGCCGGCGATGCCGAGCGCAGGCAGCGGGCCCACGCCGAAGATCAGCAGGGGGTTGAGCACGATGTCCAGGACCACCGACACCATCAGGAAGCGGAACGGCGTGCGCGAATCACCGGCACCGCGCAGCGCGGCAGTAAGGAAGGCGAACGCATACAGCGTCGGCATCGCCAGGAAGATGATCTGCAGGTAGGCCTCGGCCAGGGGCAACGAGGCGGCCGGCGTGCCCATCGCGGCCAGCAGCGGGTGGGCCATGAACCAGCCGGCGATGGCGATGATCACCGACAGCCCGATGAAGAACGTGGCGCTGGTGCCGACCACACGCCGCGCCTGGGCGATGTCGCGCGCACCCATGGCCTGGCCGATCAGGATGGTGGAGGCCATGCCGAAGCCGAACACCGAGCCGATCAGGAAGAACATGATGTTGTTGGCGTTCGCGGTGGCGGTCAGCGCCGCCTCGCCAAGGAAGCGCCCCACCCAGACCGCGTTCACCGAGCCGTTCAGCGACTGCGCGATGTTGCCTGCCAGGATCGGCAGGGAGAACAGCAGGAGACTGCGGCCGATCGGGCCGGAGGTCAGGTCAAGCGGCGCTTTGGCCATGGAGTGGTGATCGAATCCCGGGAGGCGCACACTAGCACCAAGCCGGTTTGCGGGATGTGGCAATGCATCAACGACTGCAGGTGACGTGGCGCGTAGTGCTGGCCTTGATCGGCGCCGTACTGGCCGCATGTTCGATGGACGACCGGTTGGGTGATACCCAGATCCGGCCGACCGACCGACCCGAATGCCTGGTGGGCAGCCAGCGCCAGGATCTGGCGTCCGGCGTGCGGCCCTTGATCGGTGGCACCGGCTGCCGTGTCGACCCGGAAAATCCGCGTCCTTTGAACAAGCCACCGGAGTAGTTTCGCCACATGCCCGAGCTTTCCCCGCTGTCGCCCAGTGTCCGCCTGGACATCTGGTTGTGGGCGGCCCGTTTTTTCAAGACCCGCAGCCTGGCCAAGCAGGCCATCGAAACCGGCAAGGTCAGCGTGGCCGGGCAGCGCCCGAAATCCTCGCGCGCGGTGCGCGTGGGCGAGCAGCTGCAGGTGGATCGCGGCGAGGAGCATTTCGAGATCCAGGTGCTGGGCCTGAGCGATCAGCGCGGCCCGGCACCGGTGGCGCAGCAGCTGTATGCCGAGAGCGAGGCCTCCAGGGCCCGGCGCGCCGAACAGCGGGCGCTGCGCATGGCCGCTCGTGACGGGTTCCAGCCGCCGGAGCACAAACCGGACAAGCGTGCGCGGCGATTGATCCGCGCCCTGGGTGACATCGACGCGCTGTGACGCGCCGGCAGGGTTCCGGTCAGCCATCATTGGGTCTGCATCGGGCAGGGTCGGGTGTTCCTGTCATGGAAGATCGCCATGTTGCTGCGCCATTGCCTGTTGTGCCTGGCCCTCGCCACCGCTGCCCCGGTGTTCGCCGCCGACATCACCTTCTGGGATACGCCGCAGCGCGGTGGCAACAGCTTCAACGAGAACCCGCCTGACCGTGCCTACTTCCAGGCGCTGCGGGATACCGGCGCGACCTGGGTCCGGCTGAGCCCGGACAAGTGGAAAAGTGCCGGCGGCCGCGACTTCCTGATGGGCGATGCCGATCGCTATCAGGGGCTGGTGCAGGCCGACGTGGCCATCCTGCGGCGTGCGCTGGATGACGCCAATGCCTCGGGCCTGAAGGTGGTACTGGTGCCGTTGTCGCTGCCCCTGCTGCGCTGGAAGCAGAAGAACAATGGCGTGGTCGACCAGCGGCTGTGGCAGTCGATGGACAACCATCTGCCTGCGCAGCGCTTCTGGCATGACCTGGCCACGGCATTGAAGGGGCATCCCGCGCTGGCGGCCTACAATCTGATCAATGAGCCGGTGCCGGAGTACGGTGCAGGCCTGGCCGAACATGCCTCGACCGATGCCATGCGGCAGTGGTATGCCGGTGTGCAGGACGGTCCGCGCGATCTGCGCCGCTTCTACTCGGCGCTGATCGCCAGCATCCGCGAGGTCGATGCGGACATGCCGTTGATGCTGGATGCGGGCTGGTATGCCGCCGCCGATGGATTCAACTACTGGCCAGCGCCGTTGGCCGATACCCGGCTGCTCTACAGCGTGCACATGTACGAGCCGTATGCGGCGACCAGTGCGCCGAACCAGAAGCGCGCCACGCCGTACCGGTATCCGGGCCTGGTGCCGTTCGGTGAGCACAGTGAACGCTGGGATGCCGCGCGCGTGCAGGCGTACCTGCAGCAGCCGATGAACTGGGCCAGGACCCACGGCATCGGCGCCAACCGCATGGTAATCGGTGAGTTCGGCTGCATGCGGCGCTGGCCGGACTGTGCCCGCTATCTGCGCGACGTGCTGGCCGTGGCCGAGCAGCAGCGGGTTCACTGGGCGTTCTACGCCTTCCGCGAAGATGGTTGGGACGGCATGGACTATGAGCTGGGCGACACGGCGCTGCCGGGCTCGTACTGGCAGGCGGTGGAGAAGGGTGAGCCTGTGCAGCCACCGCGTTCGATGCAGGCGCCGCTGTTCGCGCCGATCCTGCAACGGTTGAAAGACGGGGCGCGTTGAGAACGCCGCCGCTGCGCCGCATGCCAACCAAGGTTGGCATCTACCGGTTCATGGCCGCCGTCGGATCGCTCTGGTAGTCGCCCACCTTGGTGGGCGATTGGGTGTGCCAACCAAGGTTGGCACCTACCGAGGCACGTCAACCGTGCAGGTCGTAGCGGTCCAGCTCCATCACCCGGGTCCAGGCGGCGATGAAATCCTGCACGAACTTCTTCTCGCCATCGGCGCTGGCATAGACCTCGGCCAGTGCGCGCAGCACCGCATTGGAACCGAACACCAGGTCGGCGCGGGTACCGGTCCAGCGTGCAGCACCGTCGTTGCGGTCACGGCCTTCGTAGCTTTCACGGCCGGTGGCCTTCCACTGCGTGCCCATGTCCAGCAGGTTGACGAAGAAGTCGTTGCTGAGCGTGCCCGGGCGCGCGGTGAACACGCCGTGCTTGCCGCCGTCGGCATTGGCACCTAGCACGCGCAGGCCGCCGACCAGTGCGGTCATCTCCGGCGCGGTCAGCGTAAGCAGCTGTGCCTTGTCGATCAGCAGCGCCTCACCCGGCACGCTGTAGGCGCCCTTCAGGTAATTGCGGAAGCCATCGGCGGCCGGTTCCAGCACCGCGAACGATTCGACATCGGTCTGTTCCTGGCTGGCATCGGTGCGGCCCGGGGTGAACGGCACGCTGACCTCATGACCACCGGCCTTGGCGGCCTGTTCGACACCCACGCCACCGGCCAGCACGATCAGATCGGCCAGTGAGACGTGCTTGCCGCCGGCATTGAAGCTGGCCTGCACCTTCTCCAGCGCGGCCAGCACCTTGGCCAGCTGCTGCGGCTGGTTCACCGCCCAGTCCTTCTGCGGCGCCAGGCGGATGCGTGCACCATTGGCGCCGCCGCGCTTGTCCGAACCACGGAAGGTCGAGGCCGACGCCCATGCGGTGGAGACCAGCTCGGCTACGCTCAGGCCCGCTGCGGCGATCTGCTGCTTCAGTGCGGCGATGTCCCTGGCATCGATCAGCGGGTGCTGTGCTTCCGGCAGCGGGTCCTGCCAGATGAACTGTTCGGCGGGAATTTCCGGGCCGAGGTAACGCGCGCGCGGGCCCATGTCGCGGTGGGTCAGCTTGAACCATGCGCGGGCGAAGGCATCGGCGAAGGCCTGCGGCTCGGCGAGGAAACGGCGCGAGATCTTTTCGTAGGCCGGATCCATGCGCAGTGACAGGTCGGTGGTGAGCATGGTGGGGCGGTGCTTCTTCGACGGATCGTGCGCGTCGGGAATCACCGCGTCGGCATTCTTGGCCACCCACTGGTGCGCACCGGCCGGGCTCTTGCTCAGTTCCCACTCGTTGCCGAACAGGATTTCGAAGAAGTCGTGGCTCCACTGCGCCGGGGTACGCGTCCAGGTCACTTCCAGGCCGCTGGTGATGGCATCGCCGCCCTTGCCGCTACGGAAGCTGCTGGCCCAGCCCAGCCCCTGGTTTTCCAGGCCGGCGGCTTCGGGTTCCTTGCCGACGTTGTCGGCCGGGCCGGCACCGTGGGTCTTGCCGAAGCTGTGGCCACCGGCGATCAGCGCGACGGTCTCCTCGTCGTCCATGGCCATGCGGCCGAAGGTATCGCGGATGTCATGCGCGGCCAGCACCGGATCCGGGTTGCCATCCGGGCCTTCCGGATTGACGTAGATCAGGCCCATCTGCACCGCAGCCAGCGGGTTTTCCAGCTTGCGCGAGTGCACGTCGCCATCGGCGTCGTCATCGGACACCAGCACGCCATGGTTCTCTTCAACGCCTTCCGAGCCATGCTTGTAGCGCACGTCGCCGCCCAGCCAGGTGGTCTCGCGGCCCCAGTAGACATCCTGGTCCGGCTCCCAGGTGTCGCGGCGGCCGCCGGCGAAGCCCAACGTCTTGAACCCCATCGATTCCAGCGCGACGTTGCCGGTGAGGATGAGCAGATCGGCCCAGGAAATGGCCTGGCCGTACTTCTGCTTGATCGGCCACAGCAGGCGCCGGGCCTTGTCCAGGCTGACATTGTCCGGCCAGCTGTTGAGCGGTGCGAAGCGTTGCTGGCCACGGCCGCCGCCGCCACGGCCGTCGCCGATGCGGTAGGTGCCGGCACTGTGCCAGGCCATGCGGATGAACAGGCCACCGTAGTGCCCGAAGTCAGCCGGCCACCAGTCCTGCGAATCGGTCATCAGCGCCTTCAGGTCCGCCTTCAGCGCAGCGTAGTCCAGCCCCTTGAACGCCTTGGCGTAATCGAAGCCGGCATCGAGCGGGTTGGAGCGCGCCGAATGCTGGTTGAGCAGGTCCACGCGCAACTGGTTCGGCCACCAGTCGCGGTTGGTCGTCGCGTCGCCGATGACGGCATGGTTGAACGGGCACTTCGCTTCGCTTTTCATGGGTCTCTACCTGTGGACTGGCGAAAGGTGGAATCGGGGGAGGCCTGACCACCATAGGCGGCGCCTACCGATGGGTAAATTCGATTGATTCAACCGCTGCGATAGTGGATGCCTATAGATGGCCGCGGACGCCTGTGCGTGATCAGCGCTTGAGCAGGCCCGCGCCCAGCTTCATCAGATCGCTGGCTCCGAACTGGCCGTCGCCGTCCTGGTCCAGTACGCCGCCGAGCAGGCTGCCGATGCCGCCGGACTGTTGCGTTTCCTGGCCCAGTGCCTGGCTCAGCTGGCCTGCGTTGCCGCCCTGGGCGAAGCGTTGGGCCAGGAAGGACATCACGATGGGGGCGAGGATCGCCAGCAGCTTGCCCGAGGTGCCGCTGTCGAGGCCGGTCTTCTGCCCGAGCAGTTGTGCCGCCTGCGGTTGCTGGCCACCGAACACGTGGCCGAGGATGCCGGCGCCATCGGTGGCGCCGCTGCCACCGCCGCCCATCACCGCGCCCAGGATGCCGCCCAGGTCGAAGCCGCCGCCACCGCTGTGGTCGCGCTGCAACGCGTTGAGCAGCGACTGCGCGCCCTGTGGCTCACTGGCGTTCTGCCCCATCGCGCCGAGCAGCAGGGGCAGGGCGCTGCCGACAGCCTGGGTGGTCTGGCTGCTGTCCAGGCCGAGTTGCTGGGACACCTGCTGCAGGCCTTGGCCCTGCTGCAGCTGCTGGAAGAGGGATGCAGCAAGCGATTCGGTGTTCATGGCAGTCTCCGTTCGGTGAAGGAAGGACTGCCCGAGCATAACGCCGGGTACACGACGGCAATGCGAAGGGTTCATGGCGCCCGGGCGGGCGCCGTGTCGACCGGTAGCGCCGGGCCCTGCCCGGCGGCCCTGGGTTACAACAACGCCTTCAACCGGTACAGCGCTTCCAGCGCCTGCTTCGGGGTCAACTCGTCCGGATCGATCGCCGCCAGCGCTTCCTGCGCCTTGCTGGACGGCGCGCTGAACAGGCCAAACTGCTGCGGTGCGTCCAGTGCCTGCGGTGCCAGTTCGGCCGCGTGGCTTTCGCCGCCACGCTGTTCCAGCTCGGCCAGGCGACGACGCGCCTGCGCCACGGTCGCGCGCGGCAGGCCGGCCAGCGCCGCCACCTGCAGGCCGAAGCTGCGGTTGGCCGGGCCGTCCTTCACTGCGTGCATGAACACCAGCGCCTCGCCATGCTCGACCGCGTCCAGGTGCACGTTGGCAATGCCGCTTCGGCCGCCCTCGTGCTGTTCGTCGGCCAGCGCGGTCAGTTCGAAGTAGTGGGTGGCAAACAGCGTGTAGCAGCGGTTCTGGTAGGCCAGGTGGCGGGCCACCGCGTCGGCCAGCGCCAGGCCGTCATAGGTGGAGGTGCCACGGCCGATCTCGTCCATCAGCACCAGCGAGTGCGCGGTGGCGTGGTGCAGGATGTAGCTGGTTTCGGCCATTTCCACCATGAAGGTGGATTGCCCGCGCGCCAGGTCGTCGCCGGCACCGATGCGGGTGAGGATGCGGTCGATCGGGCCGATCAACGCGCGGCTGGCCGGCACGAAGCTGCCGATGTGGGCCAGCAGCACGATCAGCGCGTTCTGTCGCATGTAGGTGGATTTACCGCCCATGTTCGGGCCGGTGATGACCAGCATGCGACGGTCTGGATGCAGGTCCAGATCGTTGGGTTCGAACGGCTGTTCGCGCACCGCCTCGACCACCGGGTGGCGGCCGCGTTCGATCTTCAGGCAGGGCTCGGCCTGCAGTTCCGGGCGTGCCCAGTCCAGCGCCTGTGCGCGCTCGGCGAAGGCGGCCAGCACGTCCAGCTCGCTCAGCGCCGCGGCACACTGCTTCAGCGGTTCCAGCTGGCTGCCCAGGGTGTCGAGCAGTTGTTCGTAGAGGTACTTCTCGCGCGACAACGAACGGTCGCGCGCGGACAGCACCTTGTCTTCGAACGCTTTCAGTTCTTCGGTGATGTAGCGCTCGGCATTGGTCAACGTCTGCCGGCGGGTGTAGTGCACCGGCGCGCGGTCGGACTGGCCCTTGCTGATTTCGATGTAGTAGCCGTGCACGCGGTTGTAGCCCACCTTCAGGGTGGGAATGCCGCTGCTTTCGCGTTCGCGCTGTTCCAGGTCGACCAGGAACTGGTCGGCGTGGGTCGACAGCCGGCGCAGCTCGTCCAGTTCTTCGTCGAAGCCATCAGCCAGCACGCCGCCATCGCTCAGCTTCAGCGGTGGCATTTCGGCAATCGCGCTCGCCAGCAGCTGCGCGCATTCGTCGTGCTCGCCCAGCGCGGCGTGCAGGGTCTGCAGGCGCGGCGAATCCAGCGGTGCCAGCACCTCGCGCACAGCCGGCAGCAGGCCCAGGCCATCACGCAGGGTGGAGAAGTCGCGCGGGCGCGCCGAGCGCAGTGCAACGCGGGTGAGGATGCGCTCCAGATCGCCCAGGCGGCGGAACTGCTCGCGGATGTCGGCGTCGCTGCCGCGATCGATCAGGGTTTCCACGGCGTGATGGCGCTGCACCAGCACCTCGCGCAGGCGCAGCGGACGATGCAGCCAGCGCCGCAGCAGCCGCCCGCCCATCGGCGTGACCGTGCTGTCGAGCACGCCCAGCAGGGTGTTGCGGGTATCGCCGTCGACGCGCGTATCCAGCTCCAGGTGGCGGCGGGTAGCGGCGTTCATCGCGATCGCCTCGCCGGCGGTTTCCATCGCGATCGAGGTCAGGTGCGGCAGGCGCTGCTTCTGGGTTTCCTCCACATAGCCCAGCAGGGCGCCGGCGGCGGCGGTGGCGCGCGGCTTGTCGTCGATGCCGAAACCGCTCAGGTCATGCAGCTTGAAGAAGGCCAGCAGCTGGCGGCGGCCGCTGTCGGCGTCGAACAGCCACGGTGCGCGGCGGCGCACGCCGGTGCGCTGGCGCAGGAACTCCGGCCAGTTCTCTTCGTCAGGCACCAGCAGTTCGGCCGGCTCCAGGCGCGCCAGTTCGGCTTCCAGCGCGTCGTCGGTCTCCACTTCGTTGACCAGGAAGCGACCACCGGCCAGGTCGGCCCAGGCCAGGCCGTAGCCCTGGCGGGTACGCGACAGGGCCATCAGCAGGGTGTCGCGGCGCTCGTCCAGCAGCGCCTCGTCGGTGACCGTGCCGGGGGTGACGATGCGCACTACCTTGCGTTCGACCAGCCCCTTGGCCAGCGCCGGATCGCCGATCTGCTCGCAGATGGCCACCGACTCGCCCAGCGCCACCAGCCGCGCCAGATAGCCTTCGTAGGCATGCACCGGCACACCGGCCATCGGGATCGGCGCGCCGCCGGAACTGCCGCGCTGGGTCAGGGTGATGTCGAGCAGGCGCGCGGCCTTGCGTGCATCGTCGTAGAACAGCTCGTAGAAGTCGCCCATGCGGAAGAACAGCAGCAGGTCCGGGTAGTCGGACTTGGCTGCGAAGAACTGCTTCATCAGCGGGGTGTGTTCGGCGGACTTGTCTTTGGACATGGGACTCGTGGATCGGGGCATCCGGCCGCGCCGGAAGGCTGCGGCGGCGGAGCAGGGACAGGGCCGTCCATGGTAACTGCTGGGGCACCCGGGTGCCGGTACCGATGCCGGGCCGCAAGGCGCATCAGGCCGCTGCCCGCGCGATCTGCCGAGGGCCGGTGGGCCCCTCCACGGCGATCGCCCGTCGGGGATTCCCGGTATCCGTCTCAAGGGTATTACCTGGCATTATGAATGCGGGTATCAGGGGTATTTCCCAGGCCGCTCCGCACAGTTCAGGATATTCTTGAAGGTATATGAAGAAAATCTCTTAAAGATTCTCCCGGTCACGCCGCCATCGATCGTACGGCCATGATCAAGGGAATTGAGATGCTCGCCTTACGCAACCTCCGTGTGGGTTCCCGGCTGGGGGCCGGGTTTGGTCTGCTGCTCCTGTTCATTCTGGCCATTGTCGGCCTGGTGCTGTACGGAAATCACCTCAAGTCCGCCCAGTTCGGAAAGGTGGTGGACGTGAACATGGTGAAGATGCGGCTGTTGAACGACATGCTCGATACCAACAACGCGATGCTGATGCACCGGCGGTTGATGGTGATCAAGCGCGGCGAGGATTTCGACAAGGATTATCAGCAGGCCCTGCAGCTGTCGCATACCTACGACGGTATATGGGCGCGTTACGTCAAGATTCCGCGCGACGCTACCGGCGATACGCTGGTGGCGAGAATCGAGGCGGCGCGCAAGGCTACCGAGGTTTCCACCGGTCAGCTGCATGCACGCATGAAGGCCGGTGATTTCGACGGTGCCGCCCGGGAACTGCTGGCCGAGCATGGTCTGGCGACAGCGTGGAATGAATCCATTTCCGCGCTGCTGCGCCACCAGGAATCGCTGACCGCGCGCAGCCGCGAAGAGTATCGCGCCACCGAGGCCTGGACCGGCACGCTGTCGATGGTATTTGGTGCACTGAGCCTGCTGCTGGGGTCATTGGCGGCCTGGGCGATCACCCGCAGCCTGACCCGCCCGTTGGCGGGGGCGGTGAAGCTGGCCGACGGTATCGCCAGCGGACGCCTGGACACTGCCATCGACGCCTCGGGCAACGATGAGGTGACCCAGCTGCTGAAGTCTATGCAGCGCATGCAGGCCCAGGTGCAGGCGGTGATGGCGGCACAGGGCGAGCTGGCCCGCCAGCACGATGCGGGAAGTCTCAGCTATCGCATGGACGAGAGCGCGTTCCCGGGCGACTACGGACGCATGGTGCGCGAGACCAATGCCCTGGTGGGCTCGCACGTACAGGTGCAGAACCGCTTGATCGAAGTGATGAAGCACTACGCGCGCGGTGACCTGTCGGTGGACATGGATCCGTTGCCGGGCGAGAAGGCGGCGATCACCCAGGCCATGGACGAGACCAAGCGCAGCCTGTCGGCGATCAATGGCGAGATCCGCCGGCTGGCGACTGCAGCGGCCGCCGGCGATTTCAGCCAGCGCGGTGATGAAGCGCGCTTCTCCTACGAGTTTGGTGACATGGTGGCCGGGCTGAACCGGCTGATGCAGACCACCGACGAGAATCTGGTACAGGTCTCGACCCTGCTGCAGGCGATCTCGCGCGGCGACCTGACCGTGCGCATGGAAGGTGACTTCCATGGCGTGTTCGCGCGCATGCGGGACGACTGCAACGCCACCGTCGATCAGCTCAAGCAGATCGTCGGGCGCATCCAGTCCAGTGCATCGAGCATCACTCTGGCCGCAGGCGAGATCGCCGCCGGCAATACCGACCTGTCGCGGCGCACCGAGCAGCAGGCGGCCAACCTGGAAGAGACCGCCGCATCGATGGAGGAGCTGACGTCCACCGTCAAGCAGAACGCCGAGCACGCGCGCCAGGCCAACCACCTGGCCATCGGCGCGCATGGCGTGGCGACGCAGGGCGGCGATGTGGTCGGCCAGGTGGTGACCACCATGTCCGCCATCGAAGCCGCTTCGAAGAAGATCGCCGAGATCATCAGCGTCATCGACGGCATCGCCTTCCAGACCAACATCCTGGCGTTGAACGCCGCAGTGGAAGCCGCGCGTGCCGGCGAGCAGGGCAGAGGCTTTGCGGTGGTGGCCAGCGAAGTGCGCACGCTGGCGCAGCGCTCGGCGGGGGCGGCCAAGGAAATCAAGGGGCTGATCGAGGATTCGGTGGGCAAGGTGGCCGATGGATCGGCACTGGTGCGTCAGGCCGGCACCACCATGGGCGAGATCGTGGCCTCGGTGCAGCGCGTGACCGACATCATGGCCGACATTTCCGCAGCCTCGCAGGAGCAGAGTTCGGGCATTGAGCAGGTCAACCAGGCGGTGGTGCAGATGGACGAGACCACGCAGCAGAATGCAGCGCTGGTGGAAGAAGCCAGTGCCGCCGCACGCTCGATGGCGGAGCAGGCCAACCTGCTGTCCGAGGCCGTGGCCGTGTTCCGTACTGGTGCGGTTGCTGCGGCCACATCGGTTCCGCGCGCGCTTGCCGCAGTGGCCGCCTCGATCGCGCCGGTGCGACGACCGGCGACGCTGTCGCCACGCATCGAGCAGACGTTGGCCGCCAATGCAGGTGGCTGGGAAGAGTTCTAGCGGTAGCGCATGCCGGCAGGGAGACGGCGCCCATCGCGATGGCTGATCGCGGTGGGCGCACCTTTGTTCCTGAACGCGCCATGGCCGATCAGGTGGCGGACACGCGCATTTCACTTCCGGTTGCCCCCCCCGGGAGGAGACTTACGACATACCGCAACCTTGGAGATGGCCATGAAGACCTCGACCCGATTGCTTGTGCTGGGCACGCTGCTGGCGGCATCGTCGGTGGCCGGCGCCCAGACCTATGGCCCGCGCGATGAGGGACGCCGTTTCAACGATGGCAGCCGCGTGGTCTGCAAGAACGTGGAAGTGCAGCGCAACTCGCGCGATCCCAACCGTATTGCCGGCACGGCGACCGGCGCGGTGATCGGTGGCCTGTTGGGCAACCAGGTGGGTGGCGGCAACGGCAAGAAGCTCGCCACCGTGGCCGGTGCCGTGGCCGGTGGTGCGGCGGGGCGGCAGATCCAGGGCAACAGCCAGCAGAAGAACGGCGATCGCGTGGTCGAACGCCGCTGCGAGCGCGTCTACCGCTGATTGCCTGTACCCGCGCGGCCCCTTCCGCAGTATTGCGCAGTACGTATGTCCCGAACGCCGGCCCCGAGCCGGCGTTCGTCGTTGAAGTGGCCCGTATCGCGGGCCGCGGCGCGGTGTCTATACTGCGCCGACTTCAATGGATGAACGAACTGTGAACGAATCACCCCTGGTTGAGTCGCGCGTGCCGGTTGCCGAGGTCGATCCAGCACCGGAAGCGACAGCGCGCTTCGGCCGACTGCGCGAGCGTACCGACGAGCTCGAATTGTTCATTTCCGGCCTGCTGGCGTTTGCGCTGTTGGCGGTGCCCGGTTACCTGTTTGATGCCTGGGCGCGCAGCAGCCTGCACACCGAAGGCATGTACTTCCAGGTGCTCTGGTTTGGTTTCAGCATCAGCGTAGGCATGTGCTACGTACTGGCGGTGGCGCTGATCGCGCACCTGACCGTGCGCGGCTACTGGATCGGGCTGATCGGGTTGAAATCGCACTTTCCCAAGGGCATCGACTGGGAGCGGCTGCAGCACATGGGCCCGGTATCGCGTGCTTTCCTCAAGGCCCGCGACGGCGGCCTGGACGGCAGCATCGAGCGCGCCGACCGCCTGGCCACGCTGCTTTTCTCCACCACGCTGCTGGCGGTGCAGACGCTGGCGGGCACCCTGGTGGTTGCCGTGCTCACGCTGTGCGCGGCGATGGCGATCAGCGCACTGGCCGGGGGGGCGGAGCGCGTCGGCATGACGGTGGTGGCAACGGTGCTGACCAGCCTGTTCGCGCTCGCGCTGGTGCCGGCGGTGCTGGAACGTGCCATTGCACGCCGGCAGCGGCGCGGCCAGTCCTCCGATCGTCAGCAACGCTGGCTGCAGCGCTTTCTGGGGGCCATGCAGCGCATTCCCCTGCTGCGTCTGATGCAGGCGATGCAGTTGACGTTGCAGAGCAACCTGCGCTCGCGTTCGTTCATGGTGGCCTACCTGCTGGCGGTAATGGTGGCGATGGTGCTGGGCGGAGTGCAGGTGCTGGGGTCGCTGAAGTTCTCGCTGTTCAACCGTTATCAGGTGATGACCGATGAAGCGGTCGAACACGGCATGCTTAGTGCGCACTACGAGTCGCTGCGCTCCGCGCACGATCAGCTGTTGCCGTATCCGATGATTCCGTCCGACACGATCAGCGGTTCGCGACTGCGCGTGTTTATTCCGCATCGGCCGCAGCGTGACAACCCGCTGGCCCGCCAGCACTGCACCGCGCTGCCGGGCGCCCGCAACGAAGCGACCGGCATGCAGGCGGCCAATGCGGCAGTGGAGTGCCTGTCGCGGCTATGGCAGGTGCAGCTGGACGGTACGCCGGTGGATCTGCACGACTTCATGCCGATGGAGCGTCGCGACCTCGACATGCGTGGCCTGGTGGGCTATCTGCCAACGGCTGGGCTGACGCCGGGGCGGCATGATCTGTCGCTGGTATGGAATGCGGAGGGCGGCACGCGCGGAGGTGATCGTCGCCGCGAGTTCCGCATCCCGTTCTGGTACGCCCCAGACCCCTAAGAAAAGGGGACGGAGGGGATTAAGTCGCAATCGCCCAAGCTTGCCGACGACTTAATCCCCTCCGTCCTCTTTTTTGGCGAGGAGGCGGTGGGCGGCGAGGCTGCCGTAGAGCAGCAACAGGGCGGTGAGGGTGATCAGTTCGTGGCTGACGTCGGCCAGGCGGGCGTCCATCTGGTTCAGGCGCACCATCAGGTTGATGCCGGAGGTGGTCGGCAGCAGCTGCGCCAGCCAGACCAGCGGTTGCGGCGTCATCACTGCCGGCCACGACAGGTTGGCCAGGAAGAACAGCGGGATCGAGGTGGCGATGATGTACTGGAACGCGCGTTCGCGGGTGCGGAAGAAGCTGCCGACGAACAGGCCGAACGCCACCGTGGCGGCGATGAACAAGGTGCCACCCAGCAGCTGGCCCAGCGGATTGCCACCGCGCGGATAGTCCTGCACCCAGGCGGTGAAGCCGGCGTAGTAGAACAGACCGAACAGGCCGATCAGGCCAAAGCCCAATGCCATGCCGGTCAGCGTCGGCAGGTCGAAGCGCAGTCGCCGCCCCAGCGCGAGGCGGCGGCCGCCGAGCAGCACGCCGATGCCCATCAACAGGGTCTGGTGCACGATCAGCTCGGCCACGCCGGGCACGATAGCGCTGCCATAGCCTTCCTGGGTGTTGTACAGCGGGCGCTGCACCAGCGTGACCGGCGGTGCCTGCGGTGCGCCCATGAAGGCGGCCTGGCCGACCACCGCATCCCGCCCGAACGCGCCCAGTGCATCGGCCACGCTGCCCAGCACCCAGCTGGCGCGGCCCAGGTACGCACCGTTGCCGAGCAGCACCAGCTTGGCCGGGTGCCCACGCAGGATGTCGCGCTCCAGGTTGGCCGGGATCAGCACGATGCCCTCGGCGTGGCCGGCTTCCAGCTGCTGGCGTGCGCTGTCGATGTCGGCCGGTTGTCCGACCACACGGGCAACCCGCAGCGCGTCGAGCTTGCGCAGCAGTTCGCGGCTGGTGGCGCTGTGGTCTTCGTCCACTACCAGCACCGGCAGGTTGCCGGCCACCTGGTGGCGATACGCGGCCGGGTAGAAGAACGAGTACAGGATGACCGCACCGACCATCACCACGATCGCGTAGCGGTCGCACAGCACCGCCATCAGGGTCTGCCGCAGGCTGCGCCACACTGCACTCATGCGTCGGCCCCCGCAGGCTGTGCGGCTTCGGGCGTACGCGAGAAGGCGATCAGGCGCATTCCGCCGATGCCGCCCGCCACCAGGGACATCAGCAGCAGCGTAGCCAGTGGCCACAACGAGACCAGCAGCGGCGAGCCGACGAACTGCTGCTGGGTCTGCAGCTTGATGTAGGCACTGAGCGGCAGCAGCTGATGCCAGACACGGGTGAACAACGGACCGTCCAGCACCGGGAAGGTGGCGCTGGAGAATGCCAGCGCGGTGCCGATGCTGAGGCCCACGGCGGACAGTGCGGTGCCCATGTCGCGGGTGATGCCGACGAAGAACAGCGCGTAGGCGGCGGTGGCGAGGTAGAACAGCGGCTGCGCGAGCAACAACAGCAGCACGCTGCCGGCCACGCCATCGCCGCGCAACCAGGCGAGGTAGCCCAGCCCGAGCGCGCCATACAGCGAGAACAGCAGGATGTACGGCGCGACCTTGCCGGCAATCGCCGACCATGGCGTGCCGCCCAGCCAGGCGGGCAGGGTGCCGTCGCGGATCTCGCGGCCGAGGCTGCCGGCCACGGCCAGTGCCAGCACCAGCGACAGCACCGCCGGGAAGATCAGCGGCAGCAGGAACAGCTCGTAGCTCCGTGCCGGGTTGTAGAGGATGTCCGACTGCACCGCGATCGGTGCGGCACGCAGTTTGCCCGGGCCGACCTGCAGGCCGATGCGCTCGCGCAGCAGGCGTGCGTTCCAGGCCGAGACCGCATCGCCGATATCACGCGCGGCGGACTGCCCGGTGGTCATGTAGGTGGCGTTGTAATAGGCGAACACCGTTCCCTGGCGGCCACGCAGCGCCTGGCGGGTGACATCGCGCGGCACCAGCACGATCGCGAACACGTCCAGGCGGCGCAGCTGCGAACGTGCGTCCTCCATGTCGGCTGGCTGGCTGGCGATGCGTACGCCGGGGCTGGCGTCGAGCATGCGCAGCAGCAGGCGGCTGTCACTGCTGTGATCAAGATCGACCACGGCAATGGGGATATCGCGCATCACCGAGGGCGTGAACATCCACGCCATCAGCACCAGCATCAGCAGCGGCAGCAGGGTAACCAGCATCAGATCGGCGCGGTTGCCGCGCAGCGCACGCAGCTCGCGCCGCCACGAAGCGGCGAAGCCGCCCGTGCCCGGGCTCAGTGCTGGGGCCATGCGAACAGCACGCTCATGCCGGGGCGGAAGCCCTCGATGCGGCGTACCGGGCGCACCCGCACCTCGAAGCTGCGAACGTCGTAGCCCGACGACTGGCGGGTGGTACGCCAGGTCGCATAGTCACCGGCCGGGTTGATGAAATAGACCTCGAACTCAGCGTCCTGCCCAAGCGCCGGCACGTTGCCGCGCAGCTTGCTGCCGACCTTCAGGCCCTGCATCTGCGATTCGCGCAGGTTCATCGCCACCCACATGCGGTCGATGTCGACCAGGGTGAATACCGGGTAGCCGGCCGGCACCAGTTCGCCCGGGTCGGCCATGCGCTTGTTGATCTCGCCCGCCATCGGCGCGCGCCCTTCCACTTCGGCACGCGCGGCGTTGACCTCGGCCACCGCGCCCTGCGCCTGCTGCACCTGGCCCTGCGCGGCGCGCTTGTCCTGCTCGCGCGCGCCGGCCAATGCCATGTCGTACTGCGCGCGGGCGGCACGCGCCAGTTCGCGCGAACTGGTGGCCTGGGCATGCGCTTCGTCGCGCTTCTGCCGGGTCATCACCCCTTCGTTGAACAGGTTCTGCACGCGCTGGTAGGTGGCTTCGGCCAGCGTCGCACCGGCTTCGGCGCGCTTCCAGTTCGCTTCCGCAGCGCGGATGTCTTCGCTGCGCGCGCCTTCGTCGGCCTTGTCGGCCACCGCCTGTGCGGCGGCCAGGGCACCGTGGGCCTGCTGTTCCTTGGCGGCCACTTCGGGGCTGTCGAGCAGGAACAGCACCTGCCCGGGCTGCACGCGGTCACCCTCTCGCACCTTCAGTTCGGCCACGCGCGCAGTGATCTTGGCGGCCACGTTGATGGTGTCCGCATCGGCCATGCCCTGGATCTGGTCGGCCGGGCTGCGCCAGGCCAGCCACAACCCGAGCACCACCACGACCAGCAGCACCACCGCTAGAATCGGGCCCATCCGGCGCTTGCCCGGGGGCGTCGTCGCTTCGTCGTGCAGCACATCACTCATGGTCGATCACCTCGTCCGCACGCCGCCGGAATTCCTCGAAACGGTCCATCTGTCCACTGATCTCCAGCAACTGTGCCAGCGCAATATCGTATTGGTAAGCAGCCTGCGCACGCTCGACACGGGCGCCACCGAGGCCGAGCCGCGCGTCGATCACATCCAGCGAGGTGGCCTGGCCTTCGCGGAACGCCAGTTCCTGCAGGCGCAGGTTTTCCTGGGCCTGGGCGATGCTGCTGTCGAGCAGCACGAACTGCTGGCGCGCGGTTTCCAGTTCGTTCCACGCCTTGCGCACGCCCAGCGCGACCTGGTTCTCGGCCTCGCGCAGGCCGGCTTCGGCCTGTTCCTGTTGTGCACGCGCGGCGCTGATCTGCGCCGGCCGCGAGTTCGGCGACAGGAAGGTGTACTTCAGGCCGATGCCGAACGCCCAGTCCGGATCGGTCAGCATCTCGTCGCGACGGCGGAAGTCGTACTGGCCGAAGGCGAAGATCTGCGGTTTCAGCTTGGCCTGCTGCACGCGTACGCCCTGTTCGGCCTGCGCCACCATCGCTCGCAAGCGTGCGATCTGCGGTTGGCGTGCCAGGGCGGTGCGCTCGAAGCTGGCGACGGGTTGCAGTGGCACCCGCTGCACGAACAGCGGTGATACCGGCTGCACCTCGCCACCGCTGCGCAGCAGCGTGGACAGCGCGGCCTTCAGCGTGGCCAGATCGTTCACCGTCTTCTGGTACTCGCGCTCGGCCTTGTCGCGGGCCACGGTGGCCTGCAGACGCTGCGCGCGCGTGGCGAAGCCCTCGCGTTCCAGCTTCTCGGCGTCGGAGAGGTGGCGGTTGAGGCCATCGCGCACGTCGCGACGCACGTCCACGGCCTGTTCGGCCAGGCGCTGGCCGAAATAGGCCTGGGCCAGCTGCACGGTCAGCGACTGGCGTTGTGCTTCGCGCTCGGCGCTGGCTTGTTCGTGGGCAGCGCTGGCGGCACGCTGCGCGGCCGGGATCACACCACCGGTGTACAGCGGCAGCACCGCAGTCACCACCGGACGGGTGCGCCAGTCGCGTTCGGTGAACGACAGCGGCGAGTCGATGCCGAAGGCTTCGGCCACCGGTGCCAGCGACCCCAGTGGCAGGGTCAGGGTCTTCTGGAACTGCAGGCGGCGCACTTCACCGGTGATCTCCGGCAGGCGCAGCAGACGCGTCGCCTCCTGCAGGTCCTGCTTGTTGCGTACCGCTGCATCAGACGCGGCCAGCGCATCGGAGACCTGTTCCAGCCGTTGCCGTGCCTGTTCCCAGTCAAGTGCCGGTACAGCGGCGGTACTGTCCTGCGCCGGCGCAGCCAGCGGCAGGCAGGCCAGCAGGGCCAGCGCCAGTGCGGCCGTCGCGCGCTGCGTCCTTGTACGTCGGCCGATCACGCCCATGCCGTCCCAATAGTGAAGAAGTGCGCAAACGGTAGTGCGCGAGGCGTGAAGCCCGGGTCTGCGGTCATCGTGTGGTCCTCAACGAAGGGTACCGCTGGCGGCGGCGCGAAGCGCCTGGGTGATGTGCTGCAGCGTGCTTGAGCGCACGGCCGCATGCTGCCAGTACAACGGCACATCGAGCCAGCGGCGGGGTTCCAGTACCACCACGCGGCCGGAGTGGACTGCAGGTGCGACCAGCGTTTCCGGGGCCATGCCCCAGCCGAGTCCGCATGCCGCAGCTTCGACGAAGCCGGTGGAGGAGGGCAGGTAGTGTAGCGGTGGCTGCAGCCGCGCGCGGGTCAGCCGTCGCACGAAGCGCCACTGCAGTTCATCCTTGCGGTTGAACACCAGCATCGGTGCGTGGGCCAGCGCCGCAGCCTGCATGCCCTGATCAAAGTACTGGCGGGCGAAGCCGGGCGAGGCGATGGCGTGGTAGCGCATGGCACCGAGCGGGTGCACGTTGCAGCCCTTCACCGGTTGGCTTTCGGCGGTGACCGCGCCGAGCACGCTGCCATCGCGCAGCAGGTCCAGGGTGTGGTCCTGGTCGTCCATGCGCAGGTCGAACAGGTAACCATGACGCTGGTGCAGGTCGGCGATGGCCGGCACGAACCAGGTATCGAGCGAATCGTCATTGACCGCCAGCGGAATCGGTTTGCGCGCGGCGTCGTTGCCGCGCTCGGGCAGCAGCTCGGCCAGCGCCTCGGCCTCCAGCGCCTGCATCGGCCGCACCCGGCGCAGCAGTGCCTCGCCAGCGGCCGTCGGGCGGCAGGGCGCCTGCCGCACCAGCAGCACCTGGCCGAGCCGGTCCTCCAGTGCCTTTATCCGTTGCGAAAGGGCCGAGGGGCTGATCGACAGGCGGCGTGCAGCGGCCTCGAAACTGCCTTCCTCCAGCACGGCCGCGAACGCAGCCAGTTGCGGGTGTACCAGGTCCATGCAGGGGCTCTTCAGTTTTTCTGCACAGGATAAAGAAGAATCAGTTTGCCTTATCCGGGCGCTGGCCGCACCCTGCGCATCCCTTCGCTGCCCGGTCCTTCCCGATGTGGATTGCCGCCACCGTCGCCGGCCTGCTTGCAGGCGCCGGCCTGATCATCGCCATTGGCGCGCAGAATGCCTTCGTGCTGCGCCAGGGGTTGCAACGCCGCCACGTGGGGACAGTGGTGCTGGCCTGCGCGGGCGCGGACATTGCGTTGATTCTGGCCGGCGTGGGCGGCATGGGCGCGCTGGTGATGCAATGGCCGCTGCTGCTGCAGGTACTGCGCTTTGGCGGTGCCGCGTTCCTGCTCTGGTATGGCCTGCAGGCCGGGCTGCGCGCCTGGCGCGGTGGCGGTGCACTGGCCGCGGACGACGCGCAGGGCGGTAGCCGAGGGCAGGTGCTGTTGGCCTGCCTGGCCTTCACCCTGCTCAATCCGCATGTGTATCTGGATACGGTGGTGCTGCTGGGCAGCCTGTCCACGCGCTATCCGGGCCAGCTGCGCTGGGCGTTCGCTGCCGGTGCCTGTGTGGCCAGCGTGGCCTGGTTCTGCACGCTGGGCTATGGCGCTCGGCTGCTGCAACCGATGTTCCGCAATCCCACCGCCTGGCGGGTGCTGGACGCGGGCGTGGCGGTGTTCATGTTCTGCCTGGCCACGCTGCTGTTGCTGCGTCCGCTCTAGGCGGCATGATCCAGCGCGCACAGCGGCGCTTCGCCGGGGCGCAGGGTCAGTACGCGCACGCCATTGCGGGTAACTGCCACGGTGTGCTCGAACTGCGCCGACAGCTTGCCGTCGCGGGTGTAGACCGGCCATTCGTCCGGCTGCTGGCGGATGGCTGGCTTGCCCTGGTTGAGCATCGGCTCGATGGTGAACACCATGCCTTCCTCCAGCACCATGCCGGTGTTGGGATGGCCGTAGTGCAGGATCTGCGGCTCCTCGTGCATTTCCTGGCCGATGCCGTGGCCGCAGTACTCCTTCACCACGCTGTAGCCGTGGCTGCGTGCGTGACGGGCGATGGCGTGGCCGATGTCGCCCAGCCGCGCGCCGGGGCGCACGGCAGCGATGCCCTTCCACATTGCCTGGTAGGTGGTCTGCACCAGCCGGCGTGCGGCGTAGTCGACCTCACCGACCAGGTAGGT
Source organism: Stenotrophomonas maltophilia (assembly GCF_023518235.1). Classification (NCBI taxonomy): domain Bacteria; kingdom Pseudomonadati; phylum Pseudomonadota; class Gammaproteobacteria; order Lysobacterales; family Lysobacteraceae; genus Stenotrophomonas; species Stenotrophomonas maltophilia. Next base: position 2,060,472 of record NZ_CP090423.1, on the reverse strand, counting down.
GGTGCTGGAATCGGCGATGTAGCCGTTCTTTTCCAGAGTGATGTCGAGGTTGACGATCTGACCGCTGCGCAGCACGTCGGCGGTGCTGGGAACGCCGTGGCAGATCACGTTGTCGATCGAAGTGTTGAGCACATACGGGAAGCCGTACTGGCCCTTGCTGGCCGGGCGCGCGCGCAGCTCGTCGACGATCATGCGCTCGACGAATTCATTGATCTGCATCGTGCTGCGGCCCTGCAGCGGCAGTTGATCGAGCGCGGCAAACACCTGCGCCAGCAGGCGACCGGATTCGGCCATCAGCGCGATTTCGTGCGGCTGCTTGATCATCGCCATGTCAGGCCCGCCCGGGCGCCAACGACTGGGGCTGGACGCCGGCCGCGCGCAGCTCGCTGGCGACGATGTCCTGGAAGCTCAGCGTCGGGTTCATCTCGCACAGCATGCCGACCCGGATCCAGAAGTTGGCCTGGGCGTTGATCGAGCGGCTGGAGACGGTGCAGGCACGGCGCAACTGGTCGTGCAGGGTGTCATCGATGTTGACGATGCCCATGGGAGGTCCTGCTGGGGTGAATATACGAAGCGTATATGCTTCATATATTCACCTCAAGTCCCCGTCGTTCAGCCGGCGTCGGTGGCAAAGCGCAGGCGGTTGCCGTCGGGGTCGCGCAGCAGCATCTCGCGGCTACCCCACTCGGTGTCATGCGGGGGCTGCTCGATCGGCACACCGGCCGCGCTGAAGGCGCGGTACAGCGCGTCGACGTCCTCGACGATGAAGTACACCGCGCCGCCTACCTCACAGTCGCCGCTGTGTTCGGTGAGGAAGATCGTCTGGTTATCGCGGGTGAGCTGGGCGAACAGCGGGAAACCGGGCTCGAAGCGGTGTTCCCAGTCGACCACGAAGCCCAGCCCCTGCACGTAGAACGGCAGGGTGGTGTCGGCGTGGCGCATGCGCAGCTGCGGGATGACGGTCTGGGGCATGGCGGCGGCTCCTTGGGGCGGGAGCGCCAGTGTAGTGCCGGCCGCTGGCCGGCATTCTCGTGAGCGTGGGAACACCGCGGTCGCCGGCCAGCGGCCGCGGTCAACAGGCCGTCGGCACTGCCGCCATCGCCGCCAGCAGTTCGCGGTTCACCTGCTGATGCCGGGCCTGCCAGGCAGGAAGTTCGTCGGCACGGATGTCGGGCTGGCCGTCCAGTGATGACAGCCAGCGCTTGAAGCGGCTGCGATAGTTGGCCTGCGAGACTTCACCGGTGATGTCACTGCCGACCAGGCCGCCGGCACGCAGCGCCTCGATCACCACCAGGGCGTCTTCCAGCTGGAACCGGCCCTGGTCCCAGTTGCTGCGCGCCACTTCTTCGGCGAACACATCCTTGTCGATCGAAAGATAGGTCGGCTGCGGCGACGCGGCCTGCTCGGCGGCGAACGCCGCCACCAGCGCCTCGGGGTGCTCGAAGCGGCGGAACGCGTGGCCCATGGCGAGGCGGTGGCCCCACCTCACGTCCACGTCCATGCACCAGTAGGTCAGGCGGCCGCCCAGCAGCGGGCGCCAGTGGTTTTCCCAGGCATGGCCGAGGCCGATGTCGCTGGAGGTGATGCCCAGCACGTGAATGTGGGAGATCTGCGGCAGCTTGCTGGCGGCGTTCACCCATGAACCGCAGTGCATGCCCAACGGAAAGCGCATGTTGTCCGGATGGTTGTCCAGAACCACCAGCTGGAACGGCGGTTGTATGCGCATGCGCTGCAGCAGGGGCAGGCTGAGATGGTGGAAGTCGCCACTGCCGAGCATCACCGTGCCGAGCTGCGCAGGCAGCGGTGCCAGCACTTCAGCGCTGAAACGCGCCAGGGTGGTGTTGCTGCAGGCGAAGCGCAGCGGGTCGTGCCAGTGCGGCAGCGCCACGGTCTGTGCCTGCGGCAGCGGCAGCACGCCACCGTCCAGATCCAGGATCAGCGGAGAACGCAACAGCATCGCTCAACCGCCTCCATCCGGTTCGCCCTGCAGATGCGGGGCCAACCTGCGCAATGCGGCGCGCAGCAGCGGTGAGCTGGCGTGGATCGCGTGCCGGGTGGAGGTGAAGCGCGCGCCCAGTTCGGCCTTGATCCGCGAATCGGTCCAGCCCGCCACGTAGTGGCTGAGGCCGTGCTGCAGGGCGTACTCGAGGTTGTGCATCCAGCTGACCGCGTACAGGTTGTGCTCGCGCGACTGCGGATAGGCCAGGCCGATGTACTTGTCCACCAGCTTGCCGGCATGCACGTAGCACAGGTTCCAGCCGATCAGCCGGCCCTGGTGACGGTACAGGAACATGCGTCCCTGGCCGTGGCTGTCGGCCAGCAGGTGCTGGAAGTAGGGCAGGTCGGGCTGGTCGAAGTGCACTGCACTCTGCGCGTACACGGCCAGGTACAACGCATGCAGTTCTGCCTGCAGCCGTGGGTCGGCCAGGGCCGGATCACCGGTGGCGATGCAGTCGATCTGCAGGTCGTCGCGCGAGCGCAGCTTGCGCCGGATGTTCTTGCGGCGCGAGGACGACAGGCGGCCGAGATAGCCGTCGATCGAATCGAAATCGATCGCCACCCAGGCCAGCGGCATGCCTTCCAGTTCAACGAAGCCGCGCGCCAGCAATGCCTGCAGGAAGGCAGCACTGTGCGCGTTGGCCGCGTCGTCCAGCAGTGGTGAATCGATCGCCAGGTCCTTGACCACCAGCAGCCGGGTATCGCCGATCGCGTGACGCGTCACGTCCTCGGCCAGCGCCTCCGGCGCGACGTGTGCCGGCAGCGGGGTGTACTCGGTGCTGGTGGTACCGACGAAGCGGGTCTTCCAGGTGATCCACGGCCGCCACAGGCGCGACAGCGGCAGGCCGAGCAGCGTGCTGCGCAGCGCGTCGTCCATCGTGGTGGTCAGGTCCAGCGGCGCACGGAAGGTCGGCAGGCCGCTGGGCAGGCGGCTCGCTTCGAAACCGAGCGGCGGGTGGGCCAGGAAGCCCTCCAGCAGCACGGCCGGTTCCAGCGCGGTGCTGGAGGCGCGTAGGGTCATCTCCATCGGCACAGGAACCGGCAGCGCATGCGGCCTCAGCCCTTGGCCTTGGTCAGCGCCTGGTCGAGCAGGGTGATCGCCAGATCGATCTCTTCATAGCTGATGTCCAGCGACGGCGCGAAGGTGATCACGTTCTTGTACCAGCCACCCACATCGAGCACGAGGCCCATGCGCTTGCCATCATGCAGCAGATCACCGGCCAGGCCGATGTCGACCATGCGGTCCAGCAGTTCCTTGTTCGGTGTGTAGCCGTCGGCCTGGCAGATCTCGGCGCGCAGGGCCAGGCCCAGGCCGTCGACGTCGCCGATTTCCGGGTGGCGCTTCTGCAGGCCACGCAGGCCATCGAGGAAGTACGCGCCCTTCTCCGGCACGGTGCGCTCGTAGTCCATTTCCTTGCCCAGCTTCAGCACTTCCAGGCCCAGGCGGGTGCCCAGCGGGTTGGAGTTGAAGGTGGAGTGGGTGGAGCCCGGCGGGAACACGGTCGGGTTGATCAGCTCTTCGCGCGCCCACAGGCCCGACAGCGGGTTCAGGCCGTTGGTCAGCGCCTTGCCGAACACCAGCACGTCCGGGGTCACGCCGAAGTGCTCGATCGACCACAGCTTGCCGGTGCGCCAGAAGCCCATCTGGATTTCATCGACGACCATCAGGATGCCGTACTTGTCCAGCACGCGCTTGAGGCCGGTGAAGAAGTTGCGTGGCGGGATGACGTAGCCGCCGGTGCCCTGGATCGGCTCGACGTAGAACGCGGCGTACTCGGCCTGGCCGACCTTGGGATCCCACACGCCGTTGTATTCGCTTTCGAACAGGCGCTCGAACTGCCACACGCAGTGGTCGGAATACTCGTCCGGGGTCATGCCCTTCGGGCGACGGAACGGGTACGGGAACGGGATGAACATCGCGCGCTCGCCGAAGTGGCCGTAGCGGCGGCGGTAGCGGTAGCTGGAGGTGATCGAGGACGCGCCCAGGGTGCGGCCGTGGTAGCCGCCTTCGAAGGCGAACATCAGGCTCTTGCCGCCGCGCGCGTTGCGTACGATCTTCAGCGAGTCTTCGATGGCCTGCGCGCCGCCGACGTTGAAGTGCACGCGGCCGTCGAGGCCGAACTTGTCGTGCATGTCCACCGCAATGGTCTTGGCCAGCTGCACGCGGGTCGGGTGCAGGTACTGGCTGGCGACCTGCGGCAGGGTGTCGATCTGGTCCTTCAGCGCATCGTTCAGGCGCCGGTTGCTGTAACCGAAGTTGCAGGCCGAGTACCACATCTGCAGGTCGAGATAGGGCACGCCCGCACCGTCGAACATGTAGCTGCCTTCGCCGCGCTGGAAGATCTTCGGCGGGTCGACGTAGTGGACGGTGTCGCCGAAGGAGCTGTAGCGGGCTTCGTCGGCCAGCAGCTGCGCATCGGAAGCAGCGGCGTCGGCGTTCTTGTCAAAAATGTTCATGCAGTTCGGTTCCGTGAAGGACGTTCGAAAGGGGCAACAGGGGGGCGTGCTTGGAAGAAGTGCTCAGGCGGTGGCCAGCAGCAGCGGCAGTGCGGTCGGCTGCGGGCTGGCGTCGACGTGACGAGGCTGCAGCAGGCTGCCATCGAGCAGGCGCGGCAACAGTTCGATTGCATCGTGGAAGGTATCGATGGCGGCATGCGCGATGCCGGCATTCGTGCAATGGGTGATCAGGCGACGCTTGGCGAACACGAAGTCGGCATCTTCGGAGACGCAGAAATCCGAGCTGCCGTCGCCGATCATCAGCACGCGCGGTGCTTCGTTGGCACGCGCCTGCGCGGCGCAGGTGCACTTGCAGGTACCGCTGCGGCAACCTTCGGCCTGGTACGGCGATTCCAGTTCCCAGTGGTCTTCGCACCAGCGCAGGTGGTTGGCCACCACCGGCAGCCGCGGCAGGCCGTGGTTGGCGAGGATGCGGTGGATCGCGTAATCCAGGCCGTCGCTGACAATGCGCAGCGGCAGGCCCAGCTGCGCAGCGCGGGTGACGAAGGCAGCAAACCCCGGATCGATCCGCACCTGGTCCAGATGTGCATCGAGCGTGGCCGGATCCAGCTCCAGCAGCCGCACCTGGCCCTTCATGCATTCACGCGAGCCGATGACGCCGGCCTTCCACTGTGCCTCCAGTTCCTGCCAGCCCGGCTGGCCGTACTTTTCCAGCAGCGAGTCGATGACATCTTCGAGGCTGATGGTGCCATCGAAGTCACACAGGATGCTCCAGCGCATGGGCAGGTCCGTCGATGAGAGAAACCACCGGCTCGATGCCGGGGCAGGCTCAATGTAGGCAGGCCGCCTTTCTCGTTCCTTTCCTGTTGAAAGCCTTCATTGCGCGGCAGGGAAAACGTTCAGGAAGGTGCACGGATGAATGCGTGGGGTGCTGCCGATGCAGGCAGGTGCAGGTCAGGCCCGTGCCAGCACCTGCAGGATCTGCGCGGTCTCTTCACGCGTCTGCCAGGCGCTGTTGCCGAGGGTGAGCATGCGCGCGGCGAAGTCGCGGGCATTGGGCACATCGGTGGGCGGCACGATGCCGCGCAGGTAGGCGTAATCGGGCAGGGCATGGATGAACATGCGGCTGACGCCGAGCCCGCGTGGCCATAGATCCGCCAAGGCGGCGTCGCGGGCACGCTGGCTGGGCAGCAGCAACATCAGCAGCGGCCAGGTACCACCGGTTCCGGCCACGCCATCAACCACCTCCACCACTGGCAGTTGTGCCAGCTGCACGCGCAGCTGCAAGGCACGCATGCGCCCGGCCTGCAGGAACGCAGGCAGGCGCTGCGCGGCTCTGGCACCGATGCTCAGTCGCCAGCGGCTGACCCGGTGCTGAGGGATGTCCAGCGCGAACACATCACCGACCGCGGCTTCGACGTCACCACGGCGCAGCGCGCTGCGCAGTGGATTGCCGTACACCAGTGACAGCAGCCAAGGGCGGTAGCAGGCGGCAAGGCCCATCAGCTGCACGCTGCGCAGCAGCTCCCAGCGCAGGCTGAAACGAACGTGTTGAGCCGCATGTTCGGCCAGCGCCGCGCGCAGCTCGTCATCGCGGCTGACCAGCAGACCGCCTTCGTGCAGGCTCAGGCCCTTGCCGGCGGCCAGGCTGAAGAAGCCGATATCACCACGCAGGCCGACACTGTGGCTGCCTACGCGTGCACCGAGCGCCTGTGCGGCATCTTCGATCACCCAGGCACCGGCGCTGCGTGCAATCTCGCAGGCCAGCTCGACATCGGCGATGCGGCCACCGAGATGGGTGGGCAGGATCGCCAGCGTGCGCGCGTCGGCCAGCCGCTTGAGCTGGCCGGGATCGAAGTCGAAGTGGCCATGGCGGGTATCGCACAGCTGCACGCGCAGGCCCAGGCTGTGCACCGCGATCGGCACCAGCGGGCAGGTGTAGGCCGGCAGGATCACGGTGTCGCGATGTGGCGCGCGCTTGCGCAGCGTACGCAACGCGATCAGCAGCGCATGCGTGCCGGAGCAGGTCGGCTGCAACGGCGGTGTTCCGAGCTGGTTGGCCAGGATCGTGCGCAGGTCGCCGCCACCGGGAACAAAATCGCTGGCCTGCAGCGGCAGACCAGCGGTGGGCGGCAGTTCGCGCGCGAACAGGTTCATTGCTGCGCGCTCATGCGCTGCTCTCAACCGGGCTGTGCGGGTCGTCCGCCTCGGCACGGCCGAGACAGACGATGCCGGCCACGATCAGTACCGCGCCAAGCAGATGGTGAAGGGTCAGCGGCTCGTTCAACAGCCACGCCGACAGCAGCAGCACGCTGATCACTTCCAGGTGCGAGGCGGCAAAGGCGGGGCCTATCGGCGCGTGGCGCAGCAGGCTCATCCAGGTGAAGAACGCACCGACGTAGCCGAGGATGGCGCCATACACCCACGGCTGCGACAGCACGCGCAGCAGCCACGCGGTGTTGGCTTCGACCGGCAACGCGGCATCGCCGGAGTACTTGAAGCACAGCTGCGCCAATGTGTCGAAGGCCATCAGCAGCGGGAAGCCGATCACATACAGGCGCCTCATGAGCCGGCCCCCACCACCGCTACGCCTGCGGTGACCAGCAGCATGCCGGTCACCCGCAACGGCGTGAGCTTCTCGCGGAACAGGATGCGGCCGGCGATCATCAGCGCGACGATGTTGATCGAGCCCAGCAGCACGCCCTTGGACAGCGGCACCAGCGAGAGGAAGGCGATCCAGGCAACGAACTCGAGCACGTAACAGGCGATGCCGATCCACAGCCAGGGCCGGCTGAACATGTGTTTCCAGCGCTGCAGCCCTTCACCCTGCTGGGGGTCGCTGGCGGCGGCCTTGAAGGCGAGCTGGCCACCGGTATCGAGCACCACGTTGGCCAGCCACAGCAGTGTGGCAAGTGCCCCCATCTCAGGCCACCGCCTTGAGCACGTCGCTGCGTTCACCGATCTCGCTGAAGAAGCGCGCGCTGCGACGGATCACATCGCGGCGTTCGCGGTCGATGGTGATCATGTGGTAGCTGTCTTCCAGCACCACCAGTTCCTTCGGGCCACTGACCCGCGACATCACCAGTTCGGCATTGCCCATGCTGGCCACGTCGTCCTCGCGGGCATGCATCACCAGGCACGGCGCGGTGACCTGGTGCAGGTGGCGGCGGGTCCAGTGGCTCAACGCCCGCATCTCGGCCAGTGCATGCCAGGGATTGCCGGGCAGGCCGGCGGCGGCGCTGTCGCCGGACAGCATGGCGGCACTGACCTGCGCGCGCAGGCGCTCGTCACGCAGGCCGTACGGCGGCTCTTCCATGAACATGCGATCGCGGCCGATGTTGAAGCGCTTGAACCAGGGCAGCAGGAACGAGAAGCGGGCCACCGCGGGAATGTTCCAGCCGTCGTAGCGGAAGGTGGCGCCGTACACGCCCACGCCGGAGATCCATTGCGGGCGGCGTGCGGCCAGGGCCAGCGACAGCACCGCGCCCATCGACAGGCCGCCCACGAACAACTGGTCGACCTTGCCGCGCAGGGCCGCCGCCGCATCCTCCACACCCTGGTACCACTGCTCCCAGGTGGTCGCCAGCAGATCGTCCACGGTGCCGCAATGGCCGGGCAGCTGCACGCCGTGCACGGTGAAACCGGCGTTGTTCAGGCCCTTGCCGAGCATGCGCATTTCCGCCGGGGTGCCGGTCAGGCCGTGCACCAGCAGCACGCCCTGCGGGCCACCGGGGAGGAAGAAGTCGTGCGATTGGGTCACCTGGCGGCTCCGGGACGGCAGTGGGGAGGGCAGCATCGCAAGCGCGATTTTCGCCAGCCTTTCAGCGCCCCGGGCCGGGTCAGGGGGCCTTCAGCAGCGGCAGCGTGATGGCTACCTTCAGCCCCCCGCCGGGCCGGTTGAGGAAGCTCAGGCGGCCGCCGAAGTGCTCCACCGCCTCGTGGGCGATGGCCAGGCCCAGCCCGGTGCCGCTGGCGGTGGTGCCGGGGGCACGGAAGAAGCGCTCGCCCAGCCGCGGCATCACGTCGTCGGCGACGCCAGGGCCGTTGTCCTCCACGTACAGCTCGACATCATTGTCATCCAGCGCGTGCACGCCCACGGTGACGGTGGCGTCTCGACCGGCATAGCGCAGGGCGTTGTCGATCAGGTTGTCCAGCGCCTCCTGCAGCATTGCGCCGTTGCCGAGCACGCGCAGCGGGTGCGGACCACCGCGATAGCCCAGATCGATGCCGTCGCGGATCGCTTCGGGCACGCGCATGCCGACCCACTGCGGCACCAGCTGGCACAGATCCAGTGCTTCCACCGTGTCCGGCACGGTCTGCGCACGGCTCAGTGCCAGCAGCTGGGTGCTGACGCGGGCCGTGCGCTGGTTGAGCCGGCGGATGTGCTGCAGCGCTTCACGCACCGTGTCCGGGTCGCCATGCGCCAATGCCTGGTCCACATGCAGGGCCATGCCGGCCAGCGGCGAGCGCAGCTGGTGGGCGGCATCGGCGATGAAACGGTTCTGCAGGGTGATCATTTCCGCCTGGCGCGCGAACAGATCGTCGATGGTGCTGATCAGCGGCTGGATTTCTTCCGGCACGTCGGCATCGGAGATCGGCGCCAGTTCGCCCCGGCGCTGCGCCAGCCGGGTCCTCAGCGGGGTCAGGATGCGCAGGCCGTAGGTCACGCCGAACCAGACCAGCGCGGCGGTGCCCAGCGCCAGCATGGTCATCAGCGGGATGATGATCATCAGGATTTCGCGTGCGCGCTGGCGGCGATCAGCCATGCTCTCGGCCACCGTTACCGCCAGCTGGTCCTGCGGGTCGTTCAGCGCCTGCGTGCAGACCGTGGCCATGCGCACCTGCTGGCCATTGAGGATGCCGTCGTACAACGCCGGGTGCACGCCGGTGCAGTCCTGGGACGGCGCATACGGGCTGAAATCAGCGTTGCCGCTGATCGTGCCTTTGCGGCTGCTGTCCACATTGAAGTAGCGGTGGCCGTCGGGGTCGTACTCGATCAGGAAGCGCGCCTGTGGTGACAGATCGCTGGTCACCGGCATGGTGCTGAGCATCTGCGCGAACGAGTGGGTGTCGTCGACCAGGTTGCGGTCGTGGATGCGGTTGGAATAGTCCAGCGCAACGTAGTAGGCCAGCACCGTATTGAAGATGAGCAGGCCCAGCATCGGCAACGCCAGGAAGGCGAGCAGGCGCCGGCGCAGGCTGGGCGGGCCGCTGATCACGGCGTATTTTCGTCCTGCGTGTCTTCCAGCATGTAGCCCAGCCCACGCACGGTGCGGATGCCCATGCCGCCGGGCTGCAGCTTGCGGCGCAGGCGGTGCAGGGCGATGTCCAGGCCGTTGTCGGTCAGGTCCTGGCCCCAGTCGCACAGCGCTTCCACCAGCTGCGCGCGCGACACGATGCGCTCGGCGCGTACCGCCAGCGCCGACAGCAGTCCAAACTCGCGCGCGGTCAGTTCCAACGACTGGTCGTCGATCCACACCCGGTGCCCGGCCAGGTCCAGGCGCAGGCGGCCGATGCGCAGGTCCGGGTTGCCGTTGCTGGTGACCCGGCGCAACTGTGCGCGCACACGCGCTTCGAATTCGTCCAGTGCGAATGGCTTGACCAGGTAATCGTCGGCGCCCAGATCGAGTACGCGCACGCGTTCGGCCAGGCCATCACGTGCGGTCACCACCAGTACGGCCAGGCCGTCGCCGCGCTGGCGCAGGCGCTGCAGCACATCGCGGCCGTCCAGCTGTGGCAGGCCCAGGTCCAGTACCAGCAGGGCGTACTGGGTTGAACCCAGCGCGGCGTCGGCATGCGCGCCGTTGTCGACGTGGTCGACTACATGGCCCTGCCGGCGCAGCGAGGCGCACAGGCCGGAGGCGATGTCCGGGTCGTCTTCAGCAATCAGTACGCGCATGCGCAGGGGCTCCTGTAACGGTCAGGCCCGCCGGCAGGGGCGGGCCTACAGGTTGCCGAGGGTAGCGGCAAACCGGGTGAAGAGGGAGCGTGACGGCGCCGGCCGGCGCGCCCGTGGTATCCGGCCGTTCAGTCCTGCAGGCCGGGCTCACCCTGTGCCAACGGGACCCGCGAGCCGTCCAGCAGGCCACGGCTGAGCGTGCCATTCTCGATGAACAGCAGTTCGCCGTTCTCGCCATTCTTGATGCTGCTGTCGATGGCGATCACGCGGTCGCCGTGGAAGCTGCTGACGTGCGGCATCGAGGTATGGCCGACCACGATGCGCTTGAGCTGCAGGCGGTCGAGCACGCTCTGTACCCCTGCGGTGTCGAGGCGGCCATCGAAGTAGCCGCGGTACCAGATCGGGCTGGTCTTGCCGTCATACAGCGGCGCGGTGGCCGGGTCGGCCTTCACCTCGGCCTTGGGTAGGCCCAGCGTGGCCTGGTAGGCCGCGTTGGTGCGCGCCGGGTCCAGTGCCAGTTCCACCGCCTCGGGTGAGATGCCGCCGTGCAGGAACAGCGTGTCGCCGATCTTCAGCAGCACCGGCCGCGTGCGCAGCCACTGGCCGATCACCGAATCGGCGCCATACAGCTGCGGGTAGCTGCGGCCGAGCAGCTGGGCGCTGCGCAGGTACTTCGGATTGACGTAGCGCAGGTCGTCGTACAGCACCATGGTCTCGTGGTTGCCCAGCACGAAGTGCACCGCGCCACCGGCAGCGGCCGCCTGCTGCTGCAGGCCGTACAGCAGCCAGAACGCTTCGGTGACCTGCGGGCCGCGGTCGAACACATCGCCGGCGATGACCAGGGTGTCGGTGCCCAGCGCCCAGCGGTCCTGCGCATCGATCACCTTGTTGGCGCGCAGCAGGCGTACCAGCAGGCCGTACTGCCCGTGGATATCGGACAGGGCAACGATGCGCGGTACCGCCGGTAGCACGGAGACCGACGGTGCATTTGGTGCTGCGACATGCAAGGTGTGTTCGTAGCCGCAGCGCGGCGCGATATCGGTGCCCGTCGCGTTGATCGGCAGCGCGCGCGACTCGACCTTGTCCGCGCAGATCCATTTCGCCTTCAGCTGCTGGCCGTCGCGGAACACGTACGGGCCATCGGCCTGTACATGGTCAGCGGGCGCGGCGACCTCGCGGGCCTGCGTGGCTCCAGCAGCACAGGCCAGCAGGGGCAAAAGGGCGATCAACAGCGAACGGCGATAGCGCGACATCGGCGGCATCCAGCGGCGGAAAGCGCCGATGCTACCCGGCCCGGCCGTAGCACGGTGTGCGCGAACGGGCGGATCAGATATCACGCCCCTCGTCCTTGAGCTTGCGCACGCGGGTGGCCGCCGCCTGCAGAGGTTGGCCGCCGCGCCCACGCGGCTGCATGTAGGGCAGCGGACGGCGCGTGCTCGATTCGATCAGCTGCGAATGAGCCTCACCGGCAGCGAAGCGATGCCGTTCGCCCCACTGGCGCAGCGCGACCAGCAGCGGGAACAGCTCCTGGCCGGCGGCGGTGAGCACGTATTGCTGGTAGGCCGAACCATCGGAGGCCGGCTGCAGCTGCAGGATGCCCGCCTCGACCAGCCGGCGCAGGCGGTCGCTGAGGATGTTGCGCGCGGCGCCGAGGCTGCGCTGGAAGTCGCCGAAGCGGGTGATGCCATCGAAGGCATCGCGGATCACCAGCAACGCCCAGCGGTCACCGAGCAGGTCGGCACTGCGGGCGACGGGGCAGGGGCTGTCGGCGTGCATGGCAGGTTCCGCAGAAGGTGGTTGCAGTTTAAAACCGATGCCGCTAGCCTGCATCAAGTTTCAAATTGAAACTACATGATGAGTCTCGCCCCGATACCCCGCTCCCTGCTGGTCCTGCTCGCGGTCGCCGCCGGCGCCAGCGTCGCCAACGTCTACTATGCGCAGCCGCTGCTGGAGCAGCTCGCGCACGCCTTCGCGCTGGACCGGGCGGTGGCGGGTGCGGTGGTGTCTGCCACCCAGGCCGGCAGCGTGCTGGCGCTGCTGGGCCTGCTGCCGCTGGCCGATCGTGGTGACCGTCGACGCCTGCTGCGGTTTCAGCTGGTGGCACTGGTGCTGGCGTTGCTGTGGCTTGCTGCGTCAGGCACGGCGGCCTGGTTGTTGTCGGGCATGCTGCTGGCCGGCTTGCTGGGCACGGCGCTGACCCAAGGGCTGATCGCCTACACAGCCACGCTGGCACCGCCCGAGCAGCGGGGGCGCGTGGTGGGCACCGTGCAGGGTGGGGTGTTCATCGGCCTGCTGCTCGCGCGTGTGCTATCGGGGGCAGTCGCGTCTGCGCTGGGCTGGCGCGCGGTCTATCTGCTGTCGGCGATGGTGATGGTGGCCTTGGCGGTGCTGTTGTGGCAGCGCCTGCCCGCCGTGCCGGTGCCGGTGGTTCCCCCGCGCTGGCGCGAACTGCTGGATTCGATGCTGGGCATGCTGCGCAACGACCGGACCCTGCGTGAGCGCGGTCCGTTGGCGCTGTTGCTGTTTGCCGGGCTCAATGTGTTCTGGGCGGCGGTACCGCTGCCGCTGTCGGCTCCGCCGTTGCACTGGTCGACCGCGGCCATCGGTGCACTGGGCCTGGCGGGCGTGGTGGGGGCGCTGCTGGCGGCGCGGGTCGGGCATTGGATGGATCGTGGCTTCGCGCATCGGGTCAGCGTCGGTGCGCTGACGTTGATGCTGGTTGCCTGGTGGCCACTGCTGGGCTTGCCGCGTTCGCTGGTGCTGTTGTTGCTGGGCGTGGTGGTTCTGGATCTGGGCGGACAGGCGCTGCACGTCGCCAATCAGGCCCTGCTGCTGCGTGCACCGGCGGAACAGCACGGTCGCCTGGTGGCGCTGTACATGTTGTTCTATGCGATGGGCAGCGGTGCCGGTGCGGCGGCCGGAACCTGGATGCAGGCCCGTCACGGCTGGCCGACGGTGTGCCTGCTGGGCGCGGGCATCGCCTTGGTGGCGCTGCTGTGGTGGGTGGCAGCGCTCAGGGTATCGGCGGACGCACGAACCGGCAGCGCCGGCTGCCGGTAGAGTCGACCGCTGGTCGACTGCTCTTCCTTTGGACCCCGGAACCCCCCGCGCTGCGCGCGATAGTCGACCAGCAGTCGACGCTACCATCGCCGGGACTCTTCATTTCCGCCGGTTCAGCGCTGCAATGCACGCCGCCCCGGCGCGTCCTGCAACGCATCGCTGGCCACCACCACACGGTTGCGGCCGCCGCGCTTGGCCGCGTACATCGCGGCATCGGCGCGCGACATCAGGCGTTCGTAGTCGGGGTGCCCGTCGTGGCCGGCTACGCCGATGCTGGCGGTCAGTTCCAGCACCTGCCCGTTGGCCAGGACCACCGGCGACTGCGCAATCTGCCGCCGCAGGCTTTCGGCAATCACCTCGGCCTGCGATTCGCTGGCCGCGACCAGCACCACCACGAACTCTTCGCCGCCATAGCGGAACAGGTAGTCACTGCCGCGCGTGAGCTGGCCGAGCAGGCCGGCCACATGCTGCAACGCGCGGTCGCCGGCGTCGTGGCCATGGCCGTCATTGATCGCCTTGAAGTGGTCCAGGTCGAGCAGCAGCAACGAGAACGGCGTGCGGTTGCGCGTGGCCAACTCGATTTCCCGGCGCAGCACGGTGGGCAGGAAGCGGCGGTTGAGCAGGTTGGTCAATGCGTCGCTGCCGGCATCGAGTTCGCCGATACGCTCGAACAGCAGCGTCATCAGGGTGCGGATGCTGGCCAGGTCTTGACGGATCGACGGCAGCACTGCCAAGCGCTGCGCGGGAGCATCCATCGCCGCGTGCTGCAGGCACGTGTCGATACGCGCCATCAAGCGGCCGACCTGTTGGGTCTCGCTGCTTTCGCCGAAGCTGGGAATGCCCTTGTGGGTGAACCACAGGCCGAATTCGGAGGTGGCCAGGCTGGCACTGTCGCTACCCTGCACGTGGCCGGCCAACGCGTAGAGCAGGGCGTTTTCCCAGTCCAGCAGCAGTGCACGCTGGCGCTCGCGTTCGGTGCTGACATTCTGCACCAGTGAAAACAGCCGGTAGGCAGCATCGGCCCGGGTGGAGCGCTCGCGCGCATGGGTGTAGGCCAGGGTCATGCCTTCCATGGCGATGTCCATGATCGCGCTGAGGCAGTCGATGGCGGCGAAGGCGGTGGCGCTGTCCGGCGCATCGTCGCGCAGGCGCACGAACAGTTCGTGCTTGAGCACTCGCGCACCGCGCGTGACCAGATCGACCGGAATGCCGACCCGTGCATGCACGTCGCCGATCACCCGCTGCGCGGCCACCGTGCTGGCGATGCCGTCGGCATCGGTGGTCAGCAACTGCACCAGCCAGCGCTGCATGGCCGGCTGCAGGCGCTGTTTGACCTGCTCGTGGGACAGGAAGCGGCGCGCGCGACCATCCTGCAGCAGCACCTCATAGAAGCGCTGGGCCAGCGCCGGTGGTGCATCGGCGGAGGCATCGCGCAGCAGCGCGGTGGCTGCCGGCCCGGCCTGCTGCAGGCAGTGTTGCCACGCCTCGGCCAGCGGCTGGCTGGCGTCGTCCAGTTGGGGTGTTTCCACGTCGATCTCTGACTGCGTACGGCAAACCACGGATATCGGCCGCGGTGGCGCGCGATTGATGGCGATGAGCCGGCCAGTTTAAGCGCGATGCAGGGATGCCCGGTGCGCAAAGCACAGCGCGGCGGCTGCTGCAATGAGCGAACGCATTTGAGAATCACTCGCATTGGTGGGAGAATGTGCACAGCGAACCTTGCCGCAGAGGCCTGCGGCACGGTTCCACCTCCCCCTCGTCGTTGCCTCAAGCCCTTCGCCAGAGGCCCCGTTGCCCTGCCAGAAGGTCCAGAACATGTCCCCTGCCGTTGTCCTTTCGCCGCGCCCGCTGGCGCTCGCCGTTGCTGCGCTGCTGGCCGGCAGCGCCCTGTCCGCCCGCGCCGAGACCGATGCCACCGATATCGATACGGTGCATGTCACCGCCTCGCAGATCGCACGTCAGGCGCTGGGTACCTCGACCATCACCGCCGAGGACATCGCCAGGCGGCCGCCGGCCAATGACATCGCCGAGCTGCTGCGCACCATGCCTGGCGTCAACCTGACCGGCAACAGCGCTTCCGGCCAGTACGGCAACAACCGCCAGATCGACCTGCGTGGCATGGGCCCGGAAAATACCCTGATCCTGGTTGACGGCAAGCGCATTGGCGCCCGCGATGCAGTACGCATGGGCCGCAGCGGCGAGCGCAACACGCGCGGCGACACCAACTGGGTGCCGGCAGAGATGATCGAGCGCATCGAAGTGCTGCGCGGCCCGGCCGCGGCTCGCTACGGTTCCGGTGCCTCGGGCGGCGTGGTCAACATCATCACCAAGCGCCCGACCGGCGACCTGACCGGTGCGGTCGACCTGTACGGCCTGGTGCCCGAGCACAGCGCTGAAGGCGGCAGTGAGCGCGTCGGCCTGCAGCTGAGTGGGCCGATGACCGATACGCTGTCGTTCCGCCTGTACGGCAACCTCAACAAGACCGACGCCGACTCGCTGGACCTCAACCGCCAGTACGCCACCAACCCGAGCGCAGTGCCGCCGGCCGGCCGCGAGGGCGTCAAGAACCGTGACGTCAACGCGCTGCTGCGCTGGGACGTGACCTCCAACCAGGTGGTCGAGTTCGAAGCCGGTACAAGCCGCCAGGGCAACATCTACGCCGGCGACCGCGCGGTCAGCACCACCGGTACCTCCACCGGGGTTGACCTGGCGGCGCTGGCCGAGGGCGAGGCCGAGACCAACCGGATGTACCGCAACACCGGCGCGATCACCCATCGCGGCCGCTGGGGCGATGTCACCTCGCGGCTGACCGCTGCGGTGGAAGCGGTGAACAATTCGCGCATCAACGAAGGCCTGGCCGGTGGCCCGGAAGGCAGCTTCAACGGCAGCGACTGGTCGACCTCACGCCTGCGCAACTACCAGCTCGATGGCGAAGTGAGTTTCCCGACCACGCTGGGCGGCGCCGAGAATGTCTGGACGCTGGGCTTTGAATACCTCGACAGTCGTTTGACCGACCCGTACTCGATGAGCCAGTCCAGCAGCAGCGGTGGTGGCTTCCCCGGGCTGTCAGCCGACCGCGCGCGCGGCAAGGCCGATGCGCAGACCACCGCGGTGTTCGTAGAAGACAACATCTACCTTGGCGAGCGCTGGATCGTTACCCCGGGCCTGCGCTTCGACCACCACAGCCAGTTCGGCAACAACACCAGCCCCAGCCTCAATGCGCAGTTCCGCATCAACGGCGACTGGGTGGTGAAGGGCGGCATCGCGCGTGCATTCAAGGCACCGAACCTGTACCAGTCCAATCCGGACTACCTGTACTACACCCGCGGCAACGGCTGCCCGAATGCACTGCCGAGCCTGGGTGCAGGCTGCTACATGCGCGGCAATGCCGACCTGAAGGCGGAAACCAGCCTGAACAAGGAGCTGGGCATCGAGTGGGCGCCGCAGAGCGGCTGGCAGGCGTCGTTGACCTACTTCCACAACGACTACAAGGACAAGATCCAGGCCGGCTACGACCAGATCGGTCTGACCGCCGATGGCCGCGGCCGCATCTTCCGCTGGGAGAACGCGCCGAAGGCGATCGTGCAGGGGCTGGAAGGCAACCTGGTGATTCCGCTGCTGGGCGAGCAGGGCAGCCGCCTGAAGTGGAGCAACAACTTCACCTACATGGTCGAGAACGAGAACAAGACCACGCGCCAGCCGTTGTCGGTGATCCCGAAGTACACGATCAACACCATGCTGGACTGGCAGGCCACCGACAAGTTGTCGCTGCTGCTGACCGGCACGTTCTATGGCAGGCAGGAACCGGCCACCACCAACATCAACAACGACCCGCGCTGCACCGGTACGTGCGATCCGTCGGTGGCGCTGCAGGACCGTGGCGCCTACAACATCTGGGGCGTGAGCGCGCGCTACAAGGTGACCGAAACGGTCAGCTTCGGCTTTGGCGTGAACAACCTGGCCGACAAGCGCCTGTTCCGCGAGGCCAACAGCAGCGATGCCGGTGCGGCGACCTACAACGAACCGGGCCGTGCTTACTGGGCCAGCCTGCGCTTCGGGTTCTGAGCGCACGCAGGTGTCGCTCCGCTCGCCGGGCCCTGCCCGGCGGGCTCGGCAGGTTGCCGGTTCTGCAATGTTATAAACACCGTGATAGTTTCCCCACGACCGCCAGCGTAGCCTGCCTCCATCGCAAAGGAGCTGTTGCCATGGGCCACGACCACGATCACCTGCCATCCCAGATCCGCCACGAGAAACCTCTGTGGTGGGCGCTTGGCCTGACGTCCACCTTCCTCGTCGTCGAAGTGGTGGGCGCGTTCTGGACCAACAGCCTGGCGCTGCTGTCCGACGCGGCACACATGGCCACCGACGCGCTGGCCTTGATGATCGCGCTGGTGGCGGTGCGGCTGAGCCGGCGCCCGCCGGATGCACGGCGTACCTATGGCTATGCACGCCTGGAAGCACTGGGCGCCATGATCAACGGCGCGATGCTGTTCGTGGTCGCGGCCTACATCCTGTTGGAAGCGGTTGGACGTTTCCGCCAACCGCAGGAGATCGCCTCCACCGGCATGCTGGTCATTGCCGCCGCCGGCCTGGTCATCAATCTGATCTCGATGCGCCTGCTGCAGGCCGGCAGTGGCGAGAGCCTCAACGTGAAGGGCGCGTACCTGGAAGTGTGGGCCGACATGCTGGGCTCGGTGGCGGTGATCGCCGGCGCCATCCTGATCCAGCTGACCGGCTGGAAGCCGATCGACCCGATCCTGGCGGTACTGATCGGTCTGTGGGTATTGCCGCGCACCTACGTGCTGATGCGCGAGGCGATCAACGTGCTGCTGGAGGGCGTGCCCAAGGGCATGGACGTGGCCAAGGTGCGCGACAGCCTGTCCGGCCATGCGGCGGTGATGGACGTGCATGACCTGCACGTGTGGGCGCTGGCCTCCAGCACGCCGGCGCTGACCGCGCACATCGTGATGCGTGACGGCACCGACGCCGATGCGCTGCGCCGTGAGTTGGGGGGGCGCCTGCATGATGATTTCGGTATCGAGCATGTGACGTTGCAGATCGAGGCCGACCATTGCGGCGAAGCCTGCGGTGAGCCGGCACCGGTGAAGGGCGGCGAGCACGAGGGCCATGAAGATCATGATCATGGCGAAGACGCACAAGGGCATCGCGGTCACGTGCATCGTTGAACGGGATATGCCGTCATGCGGATCGGGTGAATCCGGCCGGGCGAAACAGCCTTGGTAGAATCGACTGTTGGTCGACTGCTCTCCCGCGAGGCTGCGACAAAGCGCGCGCTGCGCGCGACAGTCGACTCTACCCAATCGTCCCGACGCGACCGCGCAGGCTGCATTCGTCCACAGCAGCGAAGGTCATTCGTCCCGTCGGGACGCCAGCCGGTCCGCCAACCGGGTCGGCTCCGGCAGGCGATAGCCACGCAGCGTGCGCCGCACCCAGTCCAGCGCGGTATCGGCACTGACCCGATGGCCGCCGGCCACGAACAGCGGCTTGCACCGCAGCTTGCTGCGCAACACCCAGCCCAGTTGTTCATCGCCGTCCAGCAGCGGTGCATGCGCGCCGGCCTCGGTGCCCGGCTCGACGAAGCGCCCCACCAGTTTCGACTTGGCCACGCCGATGCTGGGCAGGTCGGTGACCACGCCCAGGTGCGCGGCCACGCCCAACCGGCGCGGATGGCTGATGCCGTGGCCATCGACGAACACCAGGTCCGGCACGCGCGGCAGCAGCGCGAGCGCGGCCAGCAGTGCCGGCAGTTCGCGGAAGCTGAGCAGGCCGGGGATGTACGGCATCACCGTGGGAATGCGCGCGATTTCCTGCGCTACGGGCTGCAGCGACGTCGCATCCAGCAGCACCGCCGCAGCGCGTGTGGTGGCACCGTTGTCCTCGAAGCCGACATCCAGCCCGGCCAGCCAGCGCACGGTGCGGGGCAGGCGGTCCTGGCGCTCCACGCGGGCGGCCAGTTGCAGTTGTTGCGCGCGGGCAGCAGCGACGCTGCCTTCCCAGCGCCCTGGGTCGATCACCGTATTCATTGGCAAGAGCATGGCATGGGCAACGCCACGGCACGGTGAGCGGCGGCCGGGGCTACAATGGCGGCCTGCCTTTCCTCGCGTTGGAGACCCTGCAGTGACCCGTAAACTCGTACTGTTGCGCCATGGCCAGAGCCAGTGGAACCTGGACAATCGCTTCACCGGCTGGGTCGATGTCGACCTGACCGAGCAGGGGCGCCGGGAAGCGGCCGCCGCCGGCCGCCTGATGCGCGAGGAAGGCCTGCAGTTCGACGTCGCCCACACTTCGGTGCTCAAGCGCGCCATCCACACCCTGCAGGGGGCGCTGGCCGAGCTGGAGCAGGACTGGCTGCCGGTGAACAAGTCCTGGCGCCTCAACGAGCGCCACTACGGCGGCCTGCAGGGCCTGGACAAGGCCGAGACCGCCGCCAAGCATGGCGAAGAGCAGGTCAAGGTGTGGCGCCGTTCGTACGACATTCCGCCGCCGCCGATGGAGCTGGACGATCCGGGCCACCCGATCCATGACCGCCGCTACGCCGGTCTGGACCGCAACGCTCTGCCGGGCACCGAATCGCTGGCCACCACCCTGGACCGCGTGCTGCCGTACTGGCACGACGCCATCGCGCCGCAGTTGAAGGACGGCAAGACCGTGCTGGTCACCGCCCACGGCAACTCGCTGCGCGCGCTGTACAAGTACCTCAACAACGTCTCGCGCGAGGAGATCCTCGAGCTGAACATCCCGACCGGCATTCCGCTGCTGTTCGAACTGAACGACGACCTGACCGTGCAGTCGTTCCGCTACCTGGGTGACCCGGAAGCGGCGCGCAAGGCCGCCGAAGCCGTGGCCAACCAGGGCAAGGCGAAGTAAGAAGCAGAAGGCCGGCGCAAGCCGGCCTTCTCTTTTGTAGAGTCGAGCCCACGCTCGACTGCTCTCCGTTCCAGTTTCATGACCCTGCGGCAACAGGCCAACAGCACTCGAGCATGGCTCGACTCTACAAGAGGCTCGCCCCTGTGACCTTTGGCTGGTCCCCGCGCAGGGACTTCCCGGCTACCCTGTGAAATTACCCGCAGGAGAGCCTCATGAACGTCCGCAACCTGGTCCCGTTGGGCCTGACGATCGCCATCGCCGCCTCGCTGGCCGCCTGTGGCAAGAATGAAACCGCGCCGGCCGCCAGCGCTGATGCCAAGCCGGCCTTCGACCTGTCGCAGATCAAGACCCCGCTGATCTCGCTCAACAGCGCCGACCTGGATCCGGCCATCTCGGCCTGTACCGACCTCAATGGCTTCGTCAACAGCAAGTGGCTGAAGGCCAACCCGGTGCCGGGCGACCAGACCACCTGGGGCAGCTTCGAGATCCTGCGCGAGCGCTCGCTGGAAGTGCAGCACACGCTGGTGCAGCAGGCGGCGGCCAGCCAGGCCAAGGCCGGCTCGGTGGAAGCCAAGATCGGTGACATCTGGAAGACCGGCAACGACGAGGCCAGGATCGAAGCCGCCGGCCTGGCGCCGCTGCAGCCGCAGCTGGACAAGATCACCGCGCTGAACGATACCGCCGCCATCACCCAGTACCTGCGCGACAGCCAGGCCGAGGGCAAGGGCGTGCTGTTCTCGCTGTTCGCCAATGCCGACTACAAGGATTCGGCCAACGTCATCGCCTACGTCGGCCAGGGCGGCCTCGGCCTGCCGGAGAAGGGCTATTACTTCGACGATGCGCAGGCCAAGATCCGCGACGCCTACGTGGCCTACATCGCACAGGTGCTGACCCTGTCCGGCGTGGACGCGGCACAGGCCGCCGAGCAGGCCAAGGCCGTGATGGCCTTCGAAACCCGCCTGGCCAAGGCCTCGATGTCGCGCATCGAAATGCGTGATCCGGCCAAGCGCTACAACCCGCTCAGCGCCGCCGACGCCGACAAGCTGACCCCGAACTTCAGCTGGACCGCGTTGTTTGACACCCTGAAGGTGCCGGCCGCGCAGAAGTTCTCGCTGGCCCAGCCGGGCTTCTTCGGTGAAATGGACAAGATGCTGGCCGATGTGCCGGCCAGCACCTGGCAGGCCTACCTGCGTTTCCACACCATCGACGATGCTTCGCCGTACCTGAGCAGCCAGTTCGAGAAGGCCAACTTCGATTTCTACGGCACCACCCTGCGTGGCCAGAAGGAAATGCAGCCGCGCTGGAAGCGCGTGCTGGAGTCGGTCAATGGCGGCATGGGTGAAGCGCTGGGCCAGCTGTATGTCGACGCCGTGTTCCCGGCCGAATCCAAGGTCGCCATGCAGCATCTGGTGGAGAACCTGTCGCAGGCGCTGAAGGCGCGCCTGGAGCAGCTGCCGTGGATGGGCGAAGAGACCAGGAAGAAGGCACTGGAAAAGTGGGCCAGCTTCACCCCGAAGATCGGTTACCCGGACAAGTGGCGTGACTGGGCGGGCCTGCAGACCAACGGCGACAGCTACCTGGGCAACATGCAGGCCGCGCGCGCGTTCAACTACCGCTACATGCTGGACAAGATCGGCAAGCCGGTGGACAAGACCGAATGGGGCATGACCCCGCAGACCGTCAACGCCTACTACAACGCCACCAAGAACGAGATCGTGTTCCCGGCGGCGATCCTGCAGGCGCCGTTCTTCGACGCCAAGGCCGACCCGGCGCTGAACTACGGCGGCATCGGTGCGGTCATCGGCCACGAGATGATGCACGGCTATGACGATTCGGGCAGCCAGTTCGCCGCCAACGGCAACTTCGACAACTGGTGGACCGACGCCGACCGCAAGGCCTTCACCGAACGCACCGACCAGCTGGTGGCGCAGTTCGACGGCTACGAGTCGGTGCCGGGCGTGTTCGTGAAGGGCAAGCTGACCCTGGGCGAGAATATCGGCGACCTGGGCGGCCTGACCGTGGCCTACGACGCGCTGCAGATGGCGCTGAAGGAAGACCCCAAGGCCAACGTGGACGTCGATGGCCACAGCCAGGACCAGCGCTTCTTCATGAACTGGGCCACCGTGTGGCGCCGCAACTTCACCGACGGTGAGCTGCGCGTGCGTCTGAACACCGATCCGCACGCCCCGGCCAACTTCCGTGCCAACGGTGCGCCGTCGAACATGCCGTCGTTCGCCGCAGCGTTCCAGTGCAAGGCTGGCGATGCGATGGTGCGTGCCGACGACAAGCGCGTGGTGATCTGGTAATCGATCGCACGTGAAACGTGATGCAGAAGGCCCGGCGTTCGCCGGGCCTTTTGTTTGTCGGCGCCGATGGCATCGGACCGGTAGAGTCGGCGGAATGTTCGCGGTCTGGCCGAAGGGCAGTCGACCCGCGGTCGACTCTACAGGTGCGTTGCTCGGCACGTCGGTTCATGCCCGCCGCCGGCGATCACGCCAGCGCTGGTTCCAGCGCCAGCATCCGATGGAATCGCTGCAGCACATACGGATCCACCAGCCCGCCGGACTGCGCATCGATGATGCCCAGCGCGGTCTCGCGCGCCATCGCCGCACGGTAGGGACGCACGCTGGTCATCGCATCGTAGGCGTCGGCGATGGTGACGATGCGCGCGCCCAGGGGAATGGATTCACCGCGCAGCCCATCGGGATAGCCGCTGCCATCGAACGCCTCGTGGTGGGCGCGGATCAGCTGCGCGACCGGTGCGGCATCACTGCGGCCGGTGGCCAGGAAGATATGCTCGCCCCGTACCGGATGCTCACGCATGATCGCGCGCTCTTCGTCGGTGTGCCGGCGCGGGGCCAGCAGCACCTCGTCGGGAATGCCGATCTTGCCGATGTCGTGGAAGCGCGCAGCCAGGCCGATCTGTTCGCATGCGTCGCTGTCGAGATCGCAGTGCGCGGCCAGGCGCTGCGCGAGCAGGCCGACGCGGTCGCAGTGGTGGCGGGTGTAGGCGTCGCGCATCTGCAGCGACATCGAGAGGGCATCGATCAGGCAGGCCTGCGCGTGCAGCAGGTCGGGGGCGGGTACGGCGTCAGGAAACATGGTCATCCGCCCGCACCGGGTGGGGGCCGGTGCGGGGTATTCGGGGGCGATCAACCCGGGGCGAGGGTGGTCAGAAGGGCGCGGGCCGCGTTGAAGCGGTCTTCCGGCAACGGCAGCGGGTGCTTGATCCGCAGCTTGTCCGGCCCTTCCATGGCGTAGAGATTGGGTTGTTTCTGGATCAGCTGGATCACCGCCATCGGGTCGATGTCCGGCTTGGACTCGAATACGATGCGGCCACCGTTCTCGCCCAGATCCAGCTTGCGGATACCCAGCCTGCTGGCGTTGAGCTTCAGCTCGGCGATGGCGAACAGGTGCTTGGCCGCATCCGGCAGCAGGCCGAAGCGGTCGATCATCTCCACCTGCAGCTCGCGCAGCGCATCGCTGTCGCGCGCGCTGGAAATACGCTTGTAGAGGGTCAGGCGGGTGTGCACGTCCGGCAGGTAGTCTTCCGGAATCAGCGCCGGCACATGCAGCTCCACCTCGGCGCCGCGTACTTCCTCACCGGCATCCAGGTCGGGCAGCTTGCCCTGCTTGATGCTGCGCACCGCGCGTTCGAGCAGCTCGGTGTACAGGCTGAAGCCGACCTCGGCCATCTGCCCGCTCTGGTCTTCGCCGAGCAGTTCACCGGCACCGCGAATCTCCAGATCGTGCGTGGCCAGGGTGAAGCCGGCACCGAGTTCGTCCATCGAGGCGATCGCTTCCAGGCGCTTTTCCGCATCCGGGGTGATCGAACGGCGGTCAGGGGCGACCAGGTAGGCGTAGGCGCGGTGGTGCGAACGGCCGACGCGGCCGCGCAGCTGGTGCAGCTGGGCCAGGCCGAAGCGGTCGGCGCGGTTGATGATGATGGTGTTGGCGTTGGGGATGTCGATGCCCGATTCGATGATCGTGGTCGACAGCAGCACGTTGAAGCGCTGCTTCTGGAAATCCAGCATCACCTTTTCCAGCTCGCGTTCCGGCATCTGGCCATGGGCGATGCCGATGCGCGCTTCGGGCACCAGCTCGGACAGCTCGCGCTGCATGCGGCCGATGCTCTCCACGTCGTTGTGCAGGAAGTACAGCTGGCCACCACGTGACAGTTCACGCTGGAAGGCTTCGCGCAGCAGCGCGTTGTCCCACTGGGTGATGAAGGTCTGCACCGCCAGCCGGTTGGGCGGCGGGGTGGCGATGATCGACAGGTCGCGCAGCCCGGCCATGGCCATGTTGAGCGTGCGCGGAATCGGCGTGGCGGTCAGGGTCAGCAGGTGCACGTTGGCGCGCAGCGCCTTCAGCGCTTCCTTCTGGCGCACGCCGAAACGCTGTTCCTCGTCGACGATGACCATGCCCAGGTCCTTGAACTTCACGTCCGGCTGCAGCAGGCGGTGGGTACCGACGATGACGTCGATGGTGCCGGCGGCGACCTTCTCCAGTTCGGCCTTGATTTCCTTGCTGGTCTTGAAGCGCGACAGCACCTCGACCTTCATCGGATAGTCGGCGAAGCGGTCGCGGAAGTTGCGGAAATGCTGTTCGGCCAGCAGCGTGGTCGGCACCAGCACCGCCACCTGCTTGCCGGCGCTGGCGGCAGCAAAGGCGGCACGCACGGCCACTTCGGTCTTGCCGAAGCCGACGTCACCGCAGACCACGCGGTCCATCGGCTGGCTGCTGGCCAGGTCGCGCAGTGTGGCCTCGATCGCGGCCAGCTGGTCCGGGGTTTCCTCGAACGGGAAGCCGGCCGCGAACGGTTCGTACATGGCGCGGTCCACCTGCAGTGCCAGGCCGGCACGCGCCTGGCGGCGCGCCTGGATCTCCAGCAGTTCGGCGGCGACGTCGCGTACCTTCTCGGCGGCCTTGCGCTTGGCCTTGCTCCATTGCTCGCCACCGAGCGAATGCAGCGGCGCGGTTTCCGCCGAGGCGCCGGAGTAGCGGCTGATCAGGTGCAGCTGGGCCACCGGCACATACAGGCGGTCGCCCTTGGCGTACTCGATTTCCAGGAATTCGCCGGGCATGCCGCCGACGTCCATCGCGATCAGGCCACGGTAGCGGCCGACGCCATGGTCCTCGTGCACGATCGGCGCGCCCTCGGTCAGTTCACCCAGATCGCGGATGATCGCTTCCGGCTCGCGGCCGGCACGGCGCGTGCGGCGTGTGCTGCCGGCGCGCTCGGGGAACAGCTGGCGCTCGGTGAGTACCGCGATGCGCGGATCGTCCAGCGCGAAGCCATCCTCCAGTGGTGCCACCGCGATCGCAAAGCGCGCATCGCTGGCGAGGAAGGCGGGCAGGTCGGCCACCACCGGTGGCTTCAGTCCGGCGGCCTGCAGCACTTCCAGCAGGGCCTCGCGGCGACCCGGCGAATCGGCGGCGATCAGCACCCGGCCGGGGTAATGGCCAAGGAACGACTTCAGCGCATCGCCGGCGGGTGCCTCGCGGGCGGCGACCGGCAGCGGTGGCAGCGGCTGATCGCCCAGTGCGTGGGCATCGCCGATGCGGGCGTGGTCGGCGGACCAGACCTCGATGCGCGGGGCATCGTTGAGCCGTTCACGCAGCAGATCCGGTGAAAGGTACAGCGCCGACGGCGGCAGCAGCGGCCGCTCCACATCGTGGCGGCGCTGTTCGTAGCGCTCACCGGTCTGCGCCCAGAATGTTTCGGCGGCTTCGCCGGCACCGGCGCACACCACCGGCAGGCTGCCGTCGGGCAGGTAGTCGAACAGGGTTGCGGTGCGTTCGAAGAACAGCGGCAGGTAGTACTCCACGCCGGCCGGAGCCAGCCCGGACTTCAGATCCTGGTACAGCGCACTGCGCCGGGTGTCCACGTCGAAGCGCTCGCGCAGCGTCGCCAGCACGCGGGCGATGCTGGCCTCGTCCATCGGCACTTCGCGGCCCGGCAGCATGTGCACCGCTTCGACCTTGTCCAGCGAGCGCTGGCTTTCCGGGTCGAAGGCTCGGATCGAGTCGATGTCCTCGTCCAGCAGTTCCACCCGCAGCGGTGCGTCGGCACCCATCGGGAACACATCGAGCAGACCGCCGCGCACGGCGAAGTCGCCCGGGTCCATCACCTGCGGCACGTTGCGGTAGCCGGCGCTTTCCAGGCGGCGCTTCTCGGCCTCCAGGTCCAGGCGCTGGCCAACCTTCAGGTCGAAGCTGCCACCGATCACGTAGCTGCGCGGGGCCAGCTGCTGCAGCAGGGTCTGCACCGGCACGATCACCAGCCCGCGCTTCAGCGCGGGCAGGCGGTGCAGGGCCGCCAGACGCTGCGAAATGATGTCCGGATGCGGGCTGAAGCGGTCGTAGGGCAGGGTTTCCCAGTCCGGGAAAGCCACTACCGGCAGGGCCGGGTCGCCGCCGAGCAGGGTATGCAGGTCGGCTTCGAGCTGGTTGGCGCCGTGGTTGTCACGCGCGATCACCAGCAGCGGGGCATCGTGGGCGCGCGCGGCCTGGGCCAGATACCAGGCCAGTGCAGTCGGCGAGGCCGGGGCGCGCCACCAGGCGCGGAGCTGGCCGGCACGCGGCAGCGGCGGGGCGGGGTATGAAGTACGCGACATTGACCGCGGATTTTAGCAGAAGCCCCCGCCCGGCCAATGATCGCGACGTGAGCGGGGGAGCGCCGGGCCAAGCCCGGCGAGCGCAGCGGTTGAATCAACGTCGCCGGGCATTGCCCGGCGCTACCGTCAGTTGTCCAGCTCCAGCACCATCCGCACCAGGCCCTCGGCCCCGGTCGGGTGCGGTACCGGCTTGAAGCCCAGCGAGGCGGCCAGCTGCTTCATCGGCTCGTTCTCGGCGGCAACGTCGCCGTACAGGCGGTCCAGATACTTGCCGCGGGCCCACTTCACCAGCTTGCGCATCAGCTGCCGGCCCAGGCCCTGGCCGATCAGGAAGCGGCTGATCAGGATCGCGTACTCGGCCTCACGGGTGCCGGGGATGATCGAGGCCCGGGCGACCGCGCCGACCACGGCTTCGCCAGCGGGCAGGGACTCGGCCGCGACCAGGGTGATCTCGGTCTTCGGATTCGGGTGGGTCAGGCGCTGGGTGGTTTCCGGTGACAGCTCGGTCACCGCCTGCAGGAAACGGTCACGGATTTCTTCCGGCCCGAACAGGCTGAACGCCGCTTGCAGCGGTGCGCCATCTTCCGGGCGGATGGGGCGGATCAGCAGCTCGTGGCCGCTGGGAGCCTTGAAGATCTCATGCCAGGGCGGCATGCGGTTGCGAGTGGCCATACCGGGTGATTCCTTGGTGGTCCATCGATTGTGGCATCACCGGGGCTGCATTCCGTGAACGAAAGGCTCACGGCGGTACAGCCTCGTGAAGGCCGTTATTCGGGCGCTTTGAGCCAATCCAGGCGGGTGCTGGCACCGGGTTCACCCAGGTGCTGGCGCAGCGCCGGCAGGGCCGGGCCGACCACCCGGTCGAACTGCCAGGGCGGGTTGAGCAGCAGCATGCCACTGCCGTTCAGGCGCAGCGGCGAATCGTCCGGGCGCACCAGGAACTCGATCGTCATCGCCGACTTCACCGGCAGGGCGGTGGCCTTGCGCAGGAAATGCAGGATGGTGCGGCGCTGCTTGATCGGGAACCAGACCGCGCAGGTGGCCTGCGGCCAGCGTGCCAGGGTCTCGGCCAGGGCGGCCAGGACGGCCTGGTACTCGGCATCCTGGGCCTCGTAGGGCGGGTCGATCAGCACCAGGCCGCGGCCGATCTTGCTGCCGTTGAACTTCGGCGGCAGCAGCGAACGCAGCAGCGCGTAGCCATCGCCGGGATGCACGCCGACCCGGCTGTCATGCGCGAACAGCGCCTTCAGCGAGGCGGTTTCGGCCTCCTGCAGCTCGCACACGGCCATGCGGTCCTGTGCGCGCATCGCCTGTGCGCTCAGCAGCGGCGAACCCGGGTAGGTGGTCATCGTCCCCACCGGATTGCCGGCCTGAACTGCCTTCAGGTAGCGCTCGACCACCTCCGGCAGCTTGGGCTGGGCCATCAGCCGCATGATTCCGGACTCGGCCTCCAGGGTCTTGCGGCTCTCTTCGCTGGCCAGCAGATAGCGGCCGGCACCGCCGTGAGTGTCGAGCACGAAGAACGGGCTGTCCTTGCGCTTGAAGCTGTCAATCAGGGCCAGCTGCACGATGTGCTTGAGCACATCGGCGTGGTTGCCGGCATGGAAGGCGTGGCGATAGTTCATGGGCGGCAGTGTACGGGGCGGCGGCCGCAGCGGCTATGCTGCGCGCCATGACAGCGCCCGTTGCCCATGTCCTGGTGGTCGAGGACGAAACCGCCATCGCCGAAACCGTGCTCTATGCGCTGCGCAGCGAAGGCTACGCCGCCAGCCATTGCCTGCTGGGCGGTGAGGCCCTGCTGCGGCTGCAGGCCGGGGATATCGACGTGGTGGTGCTGGACGTCGGGCTGCCCGACCTGGGCGGCTTCGAGGTCTGCCGCCGGCTGCGTGCCCAACCCGGGCCGGCGGCGCAGCTGCCGGTGATCTTCCTGACCGCGCGCAATGATGAAGTGGACCGCGTGCTTGGCCTGGAGCTGGGCGCCGACGATTACATGACCAAGCCGTTCTCGCCGCGCGAGCTGGTGGCGCGGGTGCGGGCACGCCTGCGCCGTGTGCTGCCGGTTGCGGCCGTGGCCAGTGCCGACGCCGGTTGGCAGGAACAGGGTGCGTTCTCCATCGATCGCGAAGGCCGGCGCATCCGCTTCGATGGCCACCCACTGGACCTGACCCGCTACGAATACGCATTGCTGGAGGCGTTGCTGCAGCGCCCGGGTGCCATCCTCAGCCGTGCCCAGCTGATGGACCGGGGCTGGGACAGTGGTGCCGACAGCGCTGACCGCACCGTCGATACGCACGTAAAGACGCTGCGCGCCAAGCTGCGCGCGGCCGGGGCCAGCAACGATCCGATCCGCACCCACCGTGGCCTCGGCTACGCGCTGGAGGTGTAGCCGATGCGCCTGGTGCTGAAGCTGTTCCTCGGCTTCTTCCTGATCACCGGCATCGCCGCGTTCTTCGTGATGCGCGTGTTCGTCAACGAAGTGAAGCCCGGTGTACGCCAGGCGATGGAATCGACCCTGGTCGATGCCGCCAACGTGCTGGCCGAGATGGCCGCCGCCGACGTCAAGGCCGGCACCATCCGCAGCGGCAGCTTCACCCGCAACCTGGCCAAGGCACGCCAGCGCGACCTGAAAGCGATGGTCTGGCGGTTCCCGAAGCGCTCGCTGGATTACCGGGTGACCATCACCGATGCCAGGGGCATCGTCATCTATGATTCGCTGGGCCGCGACCTGGGCCGTGACAATTCGCGCTGGAATGATGTCTACCGCACCCTGCGCGGTGAATATGGCGCCCGTTCCAGCCCGGAAACGCCGGGTGAGGAGGGCAATACGGTGATGCACGTGGCCGCCCCGGTGTACGACCCGGCCGATGGACGCACACTGATCGGCGTGCTCAGCCTGGCCCAGCCCAACCGCAGCATCGATCCGTTCATCGCCGCCAGCCAGCGCGCCATCATCGAACGTGGTGTGTGGCTGATCGGGTTGTCGGCGCTGGTCGGGGTGCTGGTGACGATGTGGCTGACCACCGGCCTGGGTCAGCTCAGCCGCTATGCACGTGCGGTCACCGCCGGCGAACCGGTGCCACCGCCACGGCGCCGCCGCGACGAGATCGGCGACCTGGGTCAGGCGCTGGAAACGATGCGCCGCAAGCTGGAAGGCAAGGCCTACGTCGAGCAGTACGTGCAGTCGCTGACGCATGAGATGAAGAGCCCGCTGGCGGCGATCCGCGGTGCCGCCGAGCTGCTGCAGGAGCCGCTGCCGGAGGCCGATCGCCTGCACTTCGCGCGCAGCATTGTCGACCAGCAGGAGCGGCTGACCGAGACCATCGACAAGCTGCTGGCGCTGGCCGAAGTGGAGCAGCACGGCTGGTTGCAGACCCGCGACCCGATCGCGCTGCCGGCGTTGCTGGCCGATGCGGCCGCGGCGGCGCAGGTGCGCGCGCAGGCGGCCGGCGTGCAGGTCCGCATCGGAAGCGTGCCCGAGCTGGCCGTGCAGGGCGATGCCTATCTGCTGCGGCAGGCATTGCACAACCTGATCGACAACGCGATTGCGTTCTCACCCGCCGGTGCAGAGGTGGCGCTGCAGGCTGACGGGGAGGGGCAGGGCGTGCGCCTGCAGGTGGCCGACCGTGGCGCCGGCATTCCCGACTATGCGCGCGAACGGGTGTTCGAGCGCTTCTATTCGCTGGCCCGCCCCGGCAGCGGCCGGCGCAGTTCCGGTCTGGGCCTGCCGTTCGTGCAGGAAGTCGCGCGCCTGCACGACGGCCGCGCCAGTGTCGATGCCCGCGACGGTGGCGGTAGCGTGGCCAGCCTGTGGCTGCCACTGGGCGCGACGGGCCAGCGCCCGCGGCGCTGACTTCACACTCGCTTCAACTTCGCCACAAACCCTGCTCACTGCAGCGGTCCATCCTGCAGCCCTCTCCAACGAGGATGGACCATGAAATCCCTGAAGATGCTGCTGCGGTTCGCCATTGTCGGCGGGCTGATCCTGCTGCTGTTGATTCCGCTGACGATGATCCGCGGGGTCATCAGCGAGCGCAGCCAGTACCGCGACGAAGCCTTCGCGCGGGTGGCCGACAGCCGTGCCGGTGCGCAGCAGCTGGTCGGGCCGGTGCGGGTAGTGCCGTGGGTGGAACGCCAGCAGGTTGAAGTGGTTGACGCCAAGGGCAACAAGAAGACCGAAGAGCAGGTCACCGAAGGCCACTGGCTGCAGATGCCGGCGTCGCTGGAAGTGGGGGGCGAGATGCTGCCGAGCCAGCGTGAAGTCGGCCTGTTCAAGGTGCCGGTGTACAGCTGGAATGGCCAGTTGAAGGCGACCTTCGCCGCCGACGACTATCCGCTGAAGGCTGGCCGTGCCTACGGTCAACCCTACGTGGCACTGGGTATCTCCGATGTGCGCGGGCTGGTGGGCACGCCCAACCTGCGTGTGGATGGCAAGCAGGTGCGTCTGCTGCCCGGCGTCGGCGCAGCCAGCGAAGTCGGCCGTGGCCTGCATGCGCCGGTGGCCGGTTTCGCCGCGAACCAGGGCGGCACCCTGGCAGGCAGTTCGGTGGAGCTGGAACTGCGCCTGGATGGCAGCCGCATGCTGTCGGTGGTGCCGGTTGGCGATGACACCCGCATCGCGCTGCGCTCGAGCTGGCCGCACCCGTCGTTCAGCGGCGCGTTCCTGCCCAACGAGCGCCGCGTCGATGCGCAGGGCTTCGATGCACGCTGGGCGGTGTCTTCGCTGGCGTCCGATGCCCAGCGCCAGCTGCGTAGCGAGGGGGCCATCGATTCGCAGGCGGTGACGGTGTCGCTGGTCGATCCGGTCGATACCTACACCCAGGCCGACCGCGCTTCCAAGTATGGCGTGCTGTTCGTGCTGCTCACCTTCGTCGGCTTCATCCTGTTCGAGCTGATCAAGTCGCTGCGCATCCATCCGCTGCAGTACCTGATGGTGGGCCTGGCACTGGCGATCTTCTTCCTGCTGCTGATCAGCCTGTCCGAGCACATCGCGTTCTGGAAGGCCTACCTGGTCTCGGCCGTGGCCTGCATCGGTCTGCAGGCGGTGTACCTGGCCAACGTGCTGGGCCACTGGAAGCGCGGTCTCGGCTTTGCTGCGCTGCTGACCGTGCTGTACGGCGCGCTGTATGGGTTGCTGGTGTCGGAGAACAACGCGTTGCTGATGGGTTCGCTGCTGCTGTTCGTGATCCTGGCGCTGGCGATGTGGGTGACCCGCCGGGTCGACTGGTACGCGCTCGGCGCGGAACCGAAGTAAGGAGCGTGCGATGGGCTGGCGCCAGGGATTGCGGCAACGGGCACAACAGGGCATCCCGGCCCTGCTGGAGGTGGATGCACTGCTGCAGGCACATGGTGTGCTGGCGGCCCTGCCGGGGGCACGGATCGCCCCCGGCCTGGTCCGCTTCCAGCTGGCTGCGGTGACCTGCGAAGGATTGCAGGGGCAGGGCCTGGGCTGGTTGCAGGACGCGCGGCACGGACGCGGCGCGGTGGCCGGCCGGGTGCCGCGTTACCGGCCATGGAAGGCCGGGGCGGCGGCGCTGGCCGAGATAGGCATGAGGGGTTTGCCGGAGGACTGGCCGGCACATGCGGCGGTATACGGCTGCAGCAGCATCGACCGGCGGCACTGGTTGCTGCTGCTGCCGGAACGGGCGCAGTTGTGGCTGGGGTGGAATGGGTGATCGCCCCCATGACCGATGGGACGGTATCGCCGCGCCCGTGCTGGCTAGACTCGACGGGTTGATGAGCAGGCCGCAAGGCAGGGGTGGGATGTGTTGAAGTGGGGCATGCTGGCCGCAGCGCTGGCGATGGGTGGCAACGCAGGGGCGCAGCAGCGCGAAACGGTGGACCTGGACATGGTCAGCCGCATCCGCCAGGAGGCGTTCCATCGTTCGCAGGTGATGGACACCTTCAGCTATCTCACCGAACGCATTGGGCCGCGCCTGACCAATTCGCCGGCGATGGGCCGCGCCAACGCCTGGACCCGCGGCAAGTTCAACGAATGGAAGCTGGACAACGTCCACGACGAAGCCTTCGATGATTTCGGACGCGGCTGGGAATTCACCTCGGCCAGCGTGGAGATGCTGGGTGACCGCATCCAGCCGCTGCATGCGCTGCCCAAGGCCTGGACTCCGGGCACGCAGGGGCCGGTGGAAGGCGAGCTGGTGCAGGTCGAGATCAAGAAGCCCGAAGACATCGAGAAATACCGCGGCAATCTGCGCGGGAAGATCCTGCTGCTGGGCGAGGCGCGCGAGTACAAGCGCGGCACCGAAGCTGATTCGCACCGTCACGATGCCACCTCGCTGGAAGGCCTGCAGGAGTTCACCCTGCCCAAGGACAAGGACGCCACCGCTGAACGCGCCAAGCGGGTCAAGGAATACCAGGAACGGCAGACGCTGACGGCCAAGGTCAATGCGTTCTTCGTCGAAGAGGGTGCGCTGGCCTCGATCAGCATCAGCAGCTGGGACAACGGCATCATCCGTGTGGCCGGTGGCGGCTCGCGCAAGGCCGGTGAATCGGTCGGCATTCCGGAGCTGGCGATGATCAGCGAGCACTTCAATCCGCTGGTGCGCGCGCTGGAGGCCAAGCAGACCGTGCGCCTGCGCGTGGATGTGGCCGCACGCTTCACCGACGAGGCCGACCAGCCCGGCTACAACACGCTGGCCGAGATCCGCGGCAGCAGCAAGCCCGATGAAGTGGTGATGATCGGCGCGCACCTGGATTCATGGCACAGCGGCACCGGCGCGGCCGACAATGCCGCCGGCGTGGCGGTGATGATGGAGGCCATGCGCATCCTCAAGGCCACCGGCGCCAAGCCCAAGCGCACCATCCGGGTGGCGTTGTGGAGTGGCGAAGAGCAGGGCCTGATCGGCTCGCAGGCCTATGTGGCCAAGCACTTCGGCCAGTTCCCCGAGCCCACCGACCCGGCGCAGAAGGCGCTGCCGGCCTCGCTGCGCGAGCCGACCGGCGCGCTGCGCAAGACCCGCGATTACGGCAAGTTCCAGGTCTACTTCAACATGGACAACGGCTCGGGCCGCTTCCGTGGCATCTACGCCCAGGAAAACCTGGCGGCGATGCCGATCTTCGAAGCCTGGCTGGCGCCGTTCCATGACGTGGGCGCCACCACCGTGGCCACCCGCAACACCGGCAGCACCGACCACATCAGCTTCGACCGTATCGGCCTGCCGGGCTTCCAGTTCATCCAGGATCGGCTGGACTATTTCACCAATGTCCACCATACCCATCTGGACACCTGGGACCACGCCGAACCGGAAGACCTGAAGCAGGCCGCAGCCATCGTCGCCTCGTTCGCCTACAACGCGGCGATGCGTGAGCAGTCCTTCCCGCGCAAGGCTGAACCGCAGCCCTGAAGAACCGGGTGGCAGGGGCCGGGCGCACCGGTCCCTGCTTGCCTTTCCGGGGCTGGTGGTAAAATCGGCGGATTCCCGTTGCTCGAGCCCTCCATGACCTGCCGCACCCGCTTCGCCCCCAGCCCCACCGGTTACCTGCACATCGGCGGTGCCCGCACCGCACTGTACTGCTGGCTGGAGGCCCGCCACCGTGGCGGCGAGTTCGTGCTGCGCATCGAGGACACCGACCGTGAACGCAGCACCCAGGCGGCGATCGACGCCATCCTGGAGGCGATGGACTGGCTGGGCCTGGACTACGACCAGGGCCCGATCTACCAGACCGACCGCGTGGCCCGTTACCTGGAAGTGGCCGAGCAGCTGGTGGCCGACGGCAAGGCGTACTACGCCTACGAAACCAAGGAAGAGCTGGACGCCATGCGCGAGGCGGCCATGGCCAGGCAGGAAAAGCCGCGCTACAACGGCGCCGCGCGCGAGCTGGGCCTGCTGCGCAAGGACGACCCGAACCGCGTCATCCGCTTCAAGAACCCGCTCGACGGCAGCGTGGTCTTCGACGACCTGATCAAGGGGCGCATCGAGATCGCCAACAGCGAGCTGGATGACATGGTCATCTTCCGCCCGGACGGCTACCCCACCTACAACTTCGCGGTGGTGGTGGACGACTGGGACATGGGCATCACCGAGGTCATCCGCGGCGACGACCACATCAACAACACCCCGCGCCAGATCAACCTCTACGAGGGCATCGGCGCGCCGGTGCCGAAGTTCGGCCACATGCCGATGATCCTGGATGAGCAGGGCGCCAAGCTGTCCAAGCGCACCGGCGCGGCCGACGTGATGCAGTACAAGGATGCGGGCTACCTGCCCGACGCGCTGCTGAGCTATCTGGCCCGCCTGGGCTGGTCGCACGGTGACCAGGAGCTCTTCAGCCGCCAGCAGCTGATCGAGCTGTTCGACGTGAAGGACTGCAATTCCAAGGCCTCGCGCCTGGACATGGCCAAGCTGGGCTGGGTCAACCAGCAGTTCCTGAAGAGCGAGACGCCAGCCAGCATCGCCCCGCACCTGGTCTACCAGCTGCAGAAGCTGGGCCTGGACGTGGCCGCCGGCCCGGCGCCGGAGGACGTGGTGGTGGCCCTGCGTGACCGCGTGCAGACCCTGAAGGATATGGCCGAGAGCGCCGTGGTCTGGTACCAGCCGCTGACCACCTACGACGAGGCCGCGGTGGCCAAGCATTTCAAGGCCGGTGCCGAGGTGGCGCTGGGCAAGGCCCGCGAGCTGCTGGCGGCGCTGCCGGAATGGACCGCTGAAGCGGTCGGCGTGGCCCTGCACGACACGGCCGCGGCACTGGAGATCGGCATGGGCAAGGTCGCCCAGCCGCTGCGCGTGGCCATCACCGGCACCCAGGTCAGCCCTGACATTTCCCAGACCGTGTATCTGGCCGGCCGCCAGCAGGCCTTGAAACGCATCGATGTGGCCATCACCAAGGTAGCAACGGCCTGAGGCATCCTTGCCAGGCCCGAACCGGAGAACGCGCATGCCCGCCAAGACCGCCACTGCTTGTACCGCCCCGCACCACCACGTCCATGACGCAACGGATTTCGTGGCGGTGGTCGAGCGTGTCTCGCGCGAACGCGGGCTGCGCCTGACCCCGATCCGCGCCAATGTGCTGAAGCTGATCGCCGAGGCCGGCAAGCCGGTCAAGGCTTACGAGCTGCTGGAGTGGGTGCGCAACGGCAAGGGTGTGGGCGCCGATGCCCCGCCCACCGTGTACCGTGCACTGGACTTCCTGATGGCCAATGGCTTCGTGCACAAGCTGGAATCGGTCAACGCCTTCGTGGCCTGCCATCACCCCAGCAGCGCGGCGCACTCGGTGCCGTTTCTGATCTGTAACAGCTGCCACAGCGCGGTGGAGCTGGAAGACCGCGAGATCGTCAGCCAGCTGGAAAAGCGCGCCAAGGAACTGGGCTTCCAGCCGCAGGCGCAGACCCTGGAAGTGCACGGGCTCTGCGCGCGCTGCGCAGGCTGAGCGGGCGGTGGGATTGGGGTCAGATCCCTTTGCCAGAGGCAAAGGGATCTGACCCCATTTCATGAGCTAGTCGAGCAAGCTCGACTCTACCGGGCCGGCGCCGGCTCGGCCGCGGTATCCACCCGTGCGATCACCGACATGCCTGGCCGCAGCCGCGCCGCCAGTTCCTGTCCCGGATCGATCGAGATCCGGATCGGCAGCCGCTGCACCACCTTGGTGAAGTTGCCGCTGGCATTGTCCGGCCGCAGCACGCTGAACTCCGAGCCGGTGGCCGGTGCGATCTGCTCCACATGGCCGCGCAGCACCTGGCCCTGGAACGCATCCACCGCGAAGGTGGCCGGTTGGCCGATGCGCATCTGCCAGGTCTGGCCTTCCTTGTAGTTGGCCACCACCCACAGCGCATCCGGTACCAGGAACAGCAGCTGCGAGCCGGCGGCCACGTACTGGCCCACGCGCACGCTGGCCTCGCTGATCTGGCCGTCGCGCGGCGCATGGATCACCGTGTTGGCCAGGTCGATGCGGGCCAGCTCCAGCTGCGCCTGTGCACTCTCCACCTGCGCTTCCAGGCTCTTGCGCGCCACCTGGGTCGAGACCAGGGTCTCCTCGGCGATGCGGATCTGCGCCTGCGCTTGCTGCACGCTGGCCTGTGCCGAGGCCTGGCTGGTGCGGAACTTGTCGCGGTCGTTGATCGA
The DNA here is from genome assembly GCF_023518235.1 of Stenotrophomonas maltophilia. NCBI lineage: Bacteria > Pseudomonadati > Pseudomonadota > Gammaproteobacteria > Lysobacterales > Lysobacteraceae > Stenotrophomonas > Stenotrophomonas maltophilia. Next base: position 2,023,477 of record NZ_CP090423.1, on the reverse strand, counting down.
TACCAGCTGCTGCGCGGCCAGTTCCTCGTAGCGTTTCAGCTCGTTGCGCGAGCGCTGCAGTTCGGCCTGCCCGGCCGACAGCGTGGCGTGCACCGAAGCGATCTGTGCACGGTTCTGCGCCTGCGACTGGTCCGAATTGGCCAGCGCCGCACGCGCGCTGTCCAGCGTGGCCTGCGCCTGCGCAACGCGCTGCGCGTAGATGCGGTCATCGATGCGCAGCAGCGGCTCACCCTGCTTCACATGCTGGAAATCCTTCACCAGCACCTCGGTGACGTAGCCGTTCACCTGCGGCGCCATCACCGTGATCTGCCCGCGCACATAGGCGTTGTCGGTCACCATCACGGCGCTGGTGAACGGCCACAGGTGCCAGGCACGCAGGATCAGCGCGATGCCCAGCAGCGCCACCACCACCATCACCACCACACTGCGTGCGCTGGGCTTGAGGTACTTCGGCGGCAGCGCCGGTTCGACCGGCGTCGGCGCGGGGGCGGCGTCGGTCGGTGGCGGTGGGGTGACGTCGTCGGTGTCGTCGGGGCGGGGCGGAACCGGAGGCATGGCAGTGGACTCAGCGGGTTGCGGCCGGCGTGGCCACGGCAGGGGAAGAGGGATGACGCTTGCGCCATTGCCTGAGCACGGCGGTGCGCAGCGACAGCAGCAGCAACCAGCACAGGAATCCGATCGCCAGCCAGCCGCTCAGGGTGAACACATCGTTGAAGCCGCGCACGTTGGCTTCGCGGCGCGTGGTCTGCGCCAGCTGCGCGCTGCCCTGTGCGCTGCGCAGCACCGGGTCGGTGATCTGTGCGCCGTACAACTGCTGCTGGAGGCGCAGGCGCTGCGCCACCACTGGATCGGCGGGGTCGAGCTGGCTGGTCAGCGCGCTGGAATACAGCTGTTCGCGATGCAGCTGGAAGGTGCCCAGCACCGCAGAACCGGCCAGGCCGCCGAGGGTCTGGGTGATCGACAGCGTCACCAGGAAGGTGATCATGTGGTCCACGCCCTGTTTCAGCGCGGCGGAGATGCCGAGCATGATCAGCGGCCCCATGAACATGCCGGCACCGACCGAGGCCAGGAACTGGCTGACGAAGAAGTCCTGCGGGCGGTCCTGGCTGGTGCGGTGCTGGTCGAAGAACGCGGCCGCGCCCAGCAGCAGGATCGCCATCAGCAGCTGCGGAATCAGCCGCTTCGGGCCGAAGGTCAGCGCGGTGCCCACGATGCCGGTGACCACACCGGCCAGTATCACCACGAACAACGGTCGCATCTGATCAGGCCCCATGCCCAGCGTACGCATCAGGTTGACCACGCCATAGGACTGCTCGGTGGTCAGGAAACGGATCAGGAACGCGCCCATGATGAAATGCAGCACCGGCAGGCTGGCCAGCCAACGTGTCTGCAGCAGCGGGTTGCGCCGGTAATGTTCGATGATGACGGCCGTGGTCGACAGCGCGATCGAGGCAATCAACGCCCAGCCCAGCCAGGGCGTGTTGAGCCACCAGCGTGTGTAGCCCTGCGCCAGCACGATCACCAGCAGCGCCACCGCCGGCGCGAGCAGCGCGAAGGTGAGGAAATCCAGCGGCTCGAACGCCTTCACCTGGATGCCCGGCGGCAGCTTCAGCACCACCACGGCAGCGAACGCACACAGCGCCAGGCCGGCTTCGAACGAGTACAGCTGGTGCCACTGGCCGGTATCGACCAGGCCCGGCGAAACGATCCAGGCGATCGGGACCGCGAGCTGTGAGAGGCCAACGCCGACCACCAGCAGGTTGCCGGTAAAGCGACGCGGCAGCGCCTGCAGCATGTACAGCGTGCCCAGCGTCGAACAGGCCGCGCCGGCGAAACCGCTGGCGGCCCGGGTCAGCATCGTGGTCTCGAAGCTGCCGACGAACAAGTGCAGCACCGCCAACGCCGCATACAGGCCCAGTCCGATCTCGGCGAACAGTCGGATGCCGTACTGCTGGCGGAACTTGAAGGCCAGCAGGTTGGCGGTGACATTGACCATCGCGTAGGCCGCCACCAGCCAGCTGCCCTGGGTCGGGGTCAGCGCCAGCTGGCCCTGCAGGAACGGCAGGTTGGCGGTGACCAGCGCGTTGCCCAGGCCGCCGGTGATCGCCACCAGCAGCGATACCAGTGCGTAGGCGACGCGTCGATGCGGCGGATGCCAGGGCATCGACGCCGAGCCGGGCATGGTCGGCTTCTCGTGCTCTTCCCAATCCGGAACCGGCTTCAGATACGGCTGGACCATCAACGGGCCTCGCTGGTAGCTCCCTGGAGTCCCCCGCGCAGCAGTTGCAGGGCACGCCCGGCCAGATGGGCGCGCTCGTCGCGGGTCTTGCCGCGCAGGGCTGCGCCCAGCATGCCCGAGATCAGTGAAATATCCGTCTTGTCCAGGTCGGCGCGGCAAAGGCCGGCGGCCTTGGCGCGGTTGATGGGGCCTTCCAGCAGATCACGCACGGTTTCGCGTGCGGTGCGCATGGCCGGCACGTCCGAATCGACCGCGCGCCAGTAATCGGCCAGTGCCGGCGAATCGATGATGCGCTGGGCCATGCCTTCGAACACCTCGAACAGGGCGTCGTCGCGGTCGCCAAGCTGTTCGACCTGGCGCCGGATGCGATCAACCGTGCGCTGCAGCAGCGCCTGGATCAGCGCAGTGCGGTCGGGAAAGTTGCGGTACAGGGTGGCCCGGCCCACCTGGGCGCGCTCGACCACCAGGTCCAGCGGGGCGGTGACGCCATGCTGGCCGAAGACATGGTCGGCGGCATCGAGGATGAGGGCACGGCGGGCGGCAGCATCGGCACGTTGGGCAGTCATGGAATTATTTTCGGACAAAAATGTCCGTTTGGCGAGACAGTGAGTGACGGGATTGTCCGGTTGTTGTCGTACGCACATCTTTGTGACGCCTACGTGATGGGGTGCGGCTGAAACAAAAACGGGGGCCCGAAGGCCCCCGTTCTGATGGCGTGGGGTCAGAGCCCTTTCCGTCGGAAAGGGATCCGATCCCGCCTTGCGCGATCAGAAGAACGCGCGGATGCCAAAAGCGACACCGCGACCCGGCAGCGGCGAGTAGTCGCGCAGCAGCGAGGTATGCGGACGCACTTCGCGGTTGGTCAGGTTGCTGCCATCCAGGAACACCTCGTAGCTGTTGCTGGTGTTGCGGTCCCAGCGGTAGGCCAGATGCGCATCGACCAGGGTGTAGCCATTGCTCGGCTCCTCGTTCTGCGCCACGTCCTTCTGGCGGCTGTAGCGCACCGCACCGACCGAGGCACGCCAGCCGTCCTTCGACCAGCGCAGGTCGGCGCCGACGCGGGCCGGTGCGATGCGCGGCAGGTAGCCGGTGTTGGCCAGTTCCACCGAGTAATTGTGGTTGTGGTCGCCGTGCGGCACCGCGATGTCCAGCGTGCGGCTGCCGCTGCCATCCAGCTTGGCCTTCACGTAATCGCCGAACAGGCGCAGGTCCCAGTCGCCGGCACCGCCTTCGAACAGATGCACCAGCGCCTCGGCTTCGGCGCCGCGGAACACCGCGTCCTGCTGGGTCCAGGCGCGGACCGGCAGGCTCTCGGTCACCCCGGTGTCGGCCAGGTAGATGAAGTCCTTGAACTTGGTCTGGTAGACCGACGCGGAGAAGTCCAGGCGCTCGCTGTGGGTATGGATGCCCAGCTCGACGCGCTGGCCTCGCTCGGTCTTCAGGTTGGCGTCGCCGATTTCCAGCGAGCGGGTGGCGATGTGCGCGCCGGCGGCATACAGCTCTTCATTGGTCGGCGCACGTTCGGAGCTGTCCACGCCGATGCGCAGGTCGACCGCGTCGTTGAGCTTCCAGATGCCGGCTGCGGACAGGTTGGTGGCACCGAAGGTACGGCGGCGGTAATCACCGGTCGGCTCCAGCTTGACCTGGTCGTGGCGGCCGCCCAGTTCCAGCTTGAACGGGCCGAACTGCTTTTCCTGCAGCACGAACAGGCCGATGTTCTTCGTGCCGGTATCCGGGACGAAAGCTTCTTCACCCTTGGCACCGAAATCACTGTTGCCGAACTGCAGGCCAAAGGCACCGTCCCAACCGCCGATCTGCTGCTGCACCGCCTCCAGCCGGGCCTCGATGCCACGGTTGGTGAAGCGGGTGGACGGCGTGCCAGCCTCCAGCTCCACGTGCTCATAGTCGGTGTAGGCCACGCGCGCGTTGATGTTCTTCAGGAACGAAACCGGGTTGTAGATGCCGGCCTTGGTCTCGAAGCGGTTCTGCACCATGTCGATGCGCACGTCATGCTCGTCGCCTTCCTCTTCGTCGCCATGATCGTGATCGTGGTCATGGCCATGATCGTCGCCGTCGGCGTGCACGTGGGCGCCGTTGGGAATGCCATAGTTGGTGCGGTAGGTGCTGGCCGACACGCCGAAGTAGCCACCTTCGCCCAGCCAGGTGGCGCCGACGCCACCGGCGCGGGTGCGGATGGAACTGTTGTCCAGGCGGCCGCGACGCGGTTCTTCACCCTCGGCCGCATCGTGGTCATGGTCATGGTCGTGGTCGTGATGATCTTCCAGGCTGTCGATGACCGCATAGCCGGGAATGCGGTAGTCGTCGCCATTGCGCACCAGGCCATCGACGTGCAGCACGACATTGCCGCTGACGCCATCGAGGCGGAACATGCCGCTGCGCTCGTTGTTCACCGAATTGCCGCGCAGTTCGGCGCGGCCGCTGAGCGGGCGCTCCGGCAGTTCGCGCGCGATGCGGCCATCAACCACGTTGACTGCACCACCGATGGCGCCGCTGCCGAACAGCAGCGTGGCCGGGCCCTTCAGCACTTCGATCTGGTCGGCCAGGAACGGTTCGATGCTGGTGGCGTGGTCGGCGCTGACGGTGGAGGCATCCATGTTGCCCATGCCGTTGGACAGCACCGCCACGCGCGGGCCTTCCTGGCCACGGATGATCGGGCGGCCGACGCCGGGGCCGAAGAACGTGCTCTGCACGCCGGGCAGCTTGGCCACGGTATCGCCAAGGGTGCCAGCCTTCTGCTCGTCCAGGCGTTCGTCGGCAAGCACGTCGACCGGGCGCGCCAGCGATTCGGCATCGCCCTGCAGCGGCGAGGCCGTCACCTGCACCGACGACAGCTCGGTCAGGTGGCGGTCACGATGAGCGGTGTCCTGGCCGGCGGCAAAGGCCGTGGACGGCAGCAGGGCGGCCAGGGCCAGGGCGAGGGAATGCGGCTTGAAGCGCAGGGTTTGGGCGGGCATGGGTAGGTCCTTTGTTACAATGTATCAATCGCGGGGCGCACGTATCCCGTCGGCGGGACAGGGGGAGGGAAACCGTGCGGGTCGGGAACGGATGTTATATTATTCCATAACGATTCGCCGACCCTGCTGGAAGTCATGTCCCTGTCCTCACGCCTGCGCCACCTGCTCGACCGTTTCGGCGCCACTGGTTCGATGCTGTGCGCGGTGCACTGCGCGGTGATTCCCGTGCTGCTGGCGGCGGCGCCTTCGCTGGGCCTGTCGTTCTGGCTGAGCGATGGCGTGGAGCAGGCCCTGGTGGTGTTCGTGACCCTGCTGGGGCTGTTCAGCCTGGTCTGGGGCTACCGCCGCCACGGCGCGCTGCGCGCGCTGGGCTTCCTGATTCCCGGTCTGGTCGCGCTGTGGGCCGGCGTGCTGTACGACCCGCTGCACCACAACGCCGTGCCGCATGCGGTGGTGATGACCATCGGTGGCCTGCTGGTGGGGGTTGCCCATCTGGTCAATCTGCGCCTGAACCACGGCCACGTGCACGACGCAAGCTGCGCGCACTAGGCGCTCCGTGATAGGATTTTCGATCGTGCGCGGGGGCGCCCAGCAAGGCGGCCCCGCCGAACCCGTGTCAGTACGGGGTAACCAGATTTCACACTTGAGGAGTTGAAGACATGGGTAAGGGTGACCGCAAGACCGCCAAGGGCAAGCGCTACAACGCCAGCTACGGCAACGCCCGTTCGCACACCGCGAGCAAGGTCGCCGTAGGCGCCGCCGCCCCGGTTGCCAAGAAGACCGTGGCCAAGGCTCCGGCGAAGAAGGCTGTGGCGAAGAAGACCGTCGCCAAGGCCTGATCCGGCCGACCGACCGGTCCAAAGAAAACGCGGCGCCTGGCGCCGCGTTTTTTTATGCCTGTCGTTCGGGGCGCTGCGCTCGCCGGGCATGGCCCGGCGGAGGTGCTCAATCAGCGCAGCGTCTGCTTCAGCGTTTCCGGGTTGCCATCATTCGGCGCGGCCGGTACCTGCAGCAGGTGGGCCAGCAGCGGGTAGACATCCACGTTGTCGAACCCGTCGATCACCAGGCCCTGGCGGAACGATGGGCCGCTGGCCACGAACACCGCACGCATGGATGGCAGTGCGTTGTCGTAGCCGTGCGAGCCGCGGTCCTGGTGGACGCGCTTGGCGAGCTTCTGCTGGTGCAGCGCGTCCCAGCCTTCGTCCATGTTGCAGACAATGGCCGGAATGCGCGGATGCGTGCCGTAGTGCCAGCGCGCCGGCAGGTTTTCCTTCTTCCAGCACTCATAGTGTGCGTGACGGCCGAGCAGGGCGCGTTCGGCTTCTGCCTCACGGCCGGCCACCGGCGAAAAGCCGATCGACTGGCCCTGGCTGACATTGCGCGCGATGGCGGGGTCGACCATCGATTCGGTGGAAATCACCTGGCCTTCCGGCACCGATGCCATTCCGTGGTCGGACACCACGATCACGTTGGTGGTGGCGGCCAGGCCACGTTGCTGCAGGCCATCGAGCACCTGGCCGACAATCAGGTCCGCACGGGCGATGGCCTCGGCGTACTGCGTCGATTCGGGGCCGTAGTTGTGGCCGGCCTTGTCCACATGTTCCATGTACAACGTGGTCAGCCGCGGTGCATCGGCGTCGGACTGTGCCAGCCAGTCCAGCACGATGCCGGCGCGCTGCTCCAGCGGCTCCTTGCTGTCGTACACGCGCCACTGGCTGGGGCGCACCCCGCCGATCGCTGATTCGCTGCCCGGCCAAGAGGTGGTGGCGGTACGCACGCCGACCTTCTCGGCGCCGACCCAGATCGGTTCACCGCCCCACCAGCCGCTGGTGGTGACCGCGTCGCGGTTGCTCAGTTCGAAACGGCCCAGCGCTGCATCGTCCATGCTGTTGTTGACGATGCCGTGGTGGTCCGGGCGCAGGCCGGTGACGATGGTGTAGTGGTTGGGGAAGGTCAGCGACGGATAGGACGGTGTCATCCAGCGTGCGCGGACGCCGCCGTCGATCAGACGCTGCAGGTTCGGGGTCAGGCCGCGATCGAGTGCGTCGGCGCGCAGGCCGTCGATCGAGATCAGCAGCAGCTTCGGCGGCGCGGCCGCAGCGACAGCGGTGGGAGCGGAGGCGGAAGGGGCGGGCGCGGTGGTGCAGGATGCCAGGGGCAGCAGCAGCGCCAGCGAACAGGTCAGGCGTACGGAAGTCATCCATGCATGATAAGCCGCCGCAATGACCAAGCCGAGACACGGCGCCGGAAAGCGCGCCGTGTCCACGCATTTTTCCTTATCCCCGCGCCTTCGGCGCGCGCCCTTCAACAGGAAGGGGGCTCCTCACCAGAGGCACTCCGCAAACCCATCCAGCATGTCGACCAAGGTCGACACCTGCCAACAGCCACTCAACCTTCAGGCAAACAGCGGGGCCTGGCGTTGTTCCAGGCGCAGCAGGGCGGCCTTGGTTTCCAGGCCGCCGCCGAATCCGGTGAGGGCGCCATTGCTGCCGATCACGCGATGGCAGGGCAGGATGATCGGCAGGGGATTGCGGCCATTGGCCGCGCCCACCGCGCGGGTCGCACTGGGTTGGCCCAGGTGCTGCGCCAGCTGCAGGTAGCTCCAGGTCTGGCCAAACGGGATCAGTGCCAGCGCCTGCCATACGCGCAGCTGGAACGGCGTGCCGCGCGGTGCAAGCTCAAGATCGAAGCGGCTGCGCTCGCCATGCAGGAACTGCAGCAACTGCTCGCGTGCTTCCGGCAGTGCATCCGGTGCGTAGTGCCAATGGTCACGGCCGCGCGCCGGATGGCGGTTCTCCGGGAACAGCACATGCGAAAGGCCGCGCTCGTCACCGGCAATGGTCAGCACGCCGATCGGGCTGTCGAAACGGTCGAACAACAGGGTCATGTCGGTTCTCCAACGAAAGTGCCGGACAGGTGCCACAGGTGCAGCACGGCGTAGGCGCGCCACGGGCGCCACGGTTGCGAGCGCGCTTCGGTGGCACGTTCGCTCAGGCGTTGGCCCTGCGCATGGCCCAGGACCTGCTGCAATACCAGGTCACCGGCTGGGAAGGCATCGGGTTGGCCGAGGCCGCGCAGGGCGATGTACTGCGCCGTCCACGGTCCGATGCCGGGCAGCGCCACGCAGCGGGCAACGAACTCTTCCAGCGCCTGGCCGGGCCCGAAGTCGAGCTGGCCGCTGGCGCAGGCGGCCGCCAGCGCACGCACGGTGGCCGCTCGGCTCCGCGGCAGACCGATCGATTCCAGCGGCGCTTCGGCCAGCACCTCGGGCGCTGGGAACTGGCGGTCGAATTCCGAGGGCATGCCGGGCAGATGCGCGCCATAGGCATCCACCAGCCGCCGCGCGAATGTCGTGGCCGCCGCGACGCTGACCTGTTGGCCCAGCACCGCGCGCACGCCCACCTCGAAACCATCCCAGCCGCCGGGCACGCGCAGGCCCGGCCGTTCGGCGATGCCGCGCGCCAGCAGCGGTTCCTCGCCCAGCGCGGCGTGCACTTGTTGCAGGTCGGCATCCAGATCGAACACGCGGCGCACGCGGCGCACGATGTCTGGAATCAGGCGCGGATCGACCGCGCCCAGCTGCAGATGCAGTTCCGGCCGCTTCGGGTCGGCGGTGACGCGCAGCAGGGTGGGGCGTTCGGGCGTGCCGAGCACGCGCTGGTAGCTGTCCTCGCCGATCAGCTCGATGCCGGGCAGGCTGCGCTTGCGCAGGAAGGCCAGCATGCGCGGGAAATCCAGCGGTGGGCGATACACCAGACGCAGCACCAGGCTGCCGTCGTCGGCGGCCAGTGGGTGATGCTGGCGGCGCAGCGCGGTTGGCGCCATGCCGCAGCCCTGCAGGAACGCCGTATTGAAGCGGCGCAGGCTGTTGTAACCGGCAGCCAGTGCCACGTTGGTCACCGGCAGCGTGGTTTCGGTCAGCAGCTGCTTGGCCAGCAGCAGGCGATGGGTGGCGTGGATCTGTCCCGGGGTTGCACCCAGGTGTTCGACGAACAGGCGCTGCAGCTGGCGCGCGCTCAGGCCAAGCTTCGCGGCCAGATCGCCCACCGGTTGATCCTGCAGGAAACCGCCATGAATCAGGGCGAGTGCACGCTGTACGGTCTGACCGGCAAGCGCCTGCTGCGCCTGGGGTGCCAGTTCGGGACGGCAGCGCAGGCATGGCCGGTAGCCGGCTGCGGCTGCGGCGGCCGCCGTGGGGAAATAGCTGATGTTGCGCGGCTTCGGCGGTGGCGCCGGGCACACCGGGCGGCAGTAGATGCCGGTGCTGCGCACGGCGGTGAAGAATACGCCGTCGAAGCGTGCGTCGCGGGCCAGACGGGCGCGGTCGCAGGCAGCGGTGTCGAGGGCGAGTGCGGTGTCCATGGCGCCAGTCTAGGCCGGAGTGGGCAGCGATACTCGCCACATTCGGACATGGATGCTGAAGGGGTTCGGCAGGGCTGCGCCCTGCACCCGTGGTAGTGCCGGCCGCTGGCCGTCAACTGCAACAGCGGGCTTCCTGCGGGAGGGTGTTCTGCACTGCTGTTGGCAGGTGTCGACCTGGGTCGACACGCTTTTTCCCCAAGGGTCAGAAGGGGTTCAGTGCCAGGCACTGAATGCGCGGCCTGGACGGGTAGACTGTGGCTCTTGCTCAGATGAAGACCGGTTGCCCGATGTCCGCCAAACTCCGCTGGTTGCCCCTGTTGTGCCTGGCCCTGGCGGGCTGCAGCCAGCTGGAGAATCCGGGCAACGTGACCGCCGCCGACAAGGCCGCGCGGGCACCGGCCAGCGATGGCGAGAACATGGTGTCGATCAATGCCGCCGATGCGCCACCGCCGCCGGCGCCGCCCCGCAGCCGGGCCGACCGGCCGTGGCCGCAGGCGCAGCTGGAGAACGGCCGCGCCTGGGTCAGCTGCAGCACCGAATATGCCGGTGACGCCGGCGACGGTGTCGAGCTGGAAGGCCTGCAGCGCGACCAGATCAGCCAGGCATTGGCGCCGTGTGCCGAGCGCGGCCTGATGCGCGTGCGCTATGCCGGCAAGATCAATCCGGGCTTCGCCGAGATGATGTGGCGGTTGGCTGTGGTGGCCGATGAACAGAAGATCCACAAACGCATCCTTGACCTCGATTCCAGCGGTGGCCAGGTGGAATCGGCGATCGTGGCCGGTGACAGCATCGGCGAATCGGGCTGGACCATCTGGGTGCGCGAAGGCTCGATCTGCCACAGCGCCTGCGTGTTCGTGCTGGCAGCCGGCGACAACCGCCTGCTGTCGGGCAAGGTCGGCATCCACCGCATGATGCGCATCAGTTCCAAGGCCACCTCGCGTGCTGAACTCAACCGCGAGCTGCACGAGGTCTACGACAACGTGAAGGACTACCTGCAGCGCAACGGAGTGGCGGTCGGCGTGGCCGACCTGATGATGACCGTGCCCAACCGCAGCCTGCGCCTGCTGACCGCCGACGAGCTGCGCCAGTACGGGCTGGATGGCACCAACGCCGTGCAGGATGATCTGGAACGGATCAAGCAGATGCGCGCCTGCGGCGATGATTTCGTGCAGCGCAAGGATGCGTTCCTGATCGCCTTCGACCAGCAGTGCAAGCGCGAAGGCGCCGACATGGAATCGATCAACAGCTGCGGCCAGGCGCTGAAACAGCGCTTCGGGTTCCCGGATGCGGTGTGCCCGGAGGAAAGCCCATTGTCGGAGATCGACGTGGCAACGCTGCCGCCGGCGCCGTCCGAGCCGTCGCCGGTGGCCGAGCAGCTGCCTGCGGACGCCGGTAGGCCTGCGGCGCAGGCCGACGCGGCTGCCGGGGCGGTGGAAGGCAGCGTCCCCGCGCGCTGACGAGGCGGTCACCGCGCTGGCGTAGACTGCGGTTCTTTCCCGAGAACCGGCGGTGTCCATGAAGCGCGTGCTCCTGCTGATGTCCCTGATGCCCATCGCCGCGTTGGCGCAGGCGCCTGCACCGGCCACGCCCGCCCCCGCGCCTGCGCGACCGGCACCGGCATCGCCGGCGGCGGCCAAGCCGCTTACCGCGGGCGCGCCGGCACTGACCGCCGCACAGCAGGCGCAGGTGCAGAAACAGGATGCGGAGATGGGTGCGGCGGCGGTGCGGGTCGCGCAGCTGGTCGATGCCAATCGCGCAGGCGAATTGTGGGACGGCGCATCCGCAGTCGCACGACGCGCGGTTCCCAAGGCTGCCTTCGTTACCCAGCTGGCCGGTGAACGCACGCGCCTGGGCGCGATGGCCGGCCGTGGCCAGCCGACCATCACCCGGGTCAAGTACAGCGCGGGTGCGGCCGTACCGGAGGGGCTGTACATCAATGTCAGCTTCCCGACCCGCTTCGCCAACAGCGCACAGCCGGTGCGTGAGCTGGTGTCGTTCCGTTTCGACGAGGACCAGGTGTGGCGACTGGCCGGCTACAGCCTGCGCGCGTCGGGTCCCTGAGGAGAACGATGATGGCAACCGAACTGACCATGCTGGCCTGGGCGACCCTGCTGGGCTTCGTCTACATCTTCTCCACCTCCACCGTGGTCACCCGCGAGCGGGGAATGAAGTGGAATGCCTCGGCACGTGATGGCCAGGCCCGGCCGCTCAGCCCGCTGGCCGGCCGCCTGCAACGGGCCCAGGCCAACTTCCTGGAGACCTTCCCGTTCTTCGCTGCCGCCGCGATCGCGGTGGTGCTGGCCGGGCGCGGCAATGACACCACGGCGCTGGCCGCGCAGGCCTATTTCTGGGCGCGCGTGGCTTATCTGCCGTTGTACGCCGCCGGCGTGCCGTACGTGCGCAGCCTGGTGTGGCTGGTGTCGCTGCTGTCGATCCTGGCGCTGGTGTTCGCGCTGTTGTGATCCGGCGCTGATCCAGATCAAGGCCGCTCAGCTGCACGGCGCTATGCTGGCGCGGACTGGATCAACGGCAGGAGGCGCGCATGCGCAGGATGGACGTGGTGGTGGTCGGTGCCGGGCCGGCAGGCCTGTGCTTTGCGCGCGCGCTGGCCGACAGCGGCCTGCAGGTCGGGCTGGTGGACGTGCAGCCGCGCCAGGCGCTGGCCGATGCCGCCTTTGATGGCCGCGAGATCGCGCTGACCCATGCCTCGCGGCAGAGCATGGAGCAGCTGGGGCTGTGGCAGCGCCTGCCGCATGCCGAGATCGCCGAACTGCGCGATGCGCGGGTGATGAACGGCGCATCGCCGTTCGCGCTGACCTTTGCCAGCCGCCAGGTCGACGGCCAGCCGCTGGGCTGGCTGGTGCCCAACCACCTGATCCGCCGTGCCGCGTGGGATGCGGTGCAGGGGCAGGACGGCCTGGAACTGTTCGACGGGCGCAAGGTGCTGGGGGTGCAGGCCGACGCGCAGGGCCACGTGGTCAAGCTCGATGACGGCAGCCAACTGCACGCGCGCCTGCTGATCGCCGCCGACAGCCGCTTCTCCGCCACCCGCCGCATGCTCGGCATCGGCGCGCAGATGCGCGACTTCGGCAAGTCGATGCTGGTGTGCCGGATGCAGGTCGAGCGCGATCACCATCACACCGCCTGGGAGTGGTTCGGCTATGGCCGCACCCTGGCGCTGCTGCCGCTCAACCAGGGCCAGGCCTCGGCGGTGATCACGCTGCCGCCGCGGCAGATCGAGGAGTTGCTGGCGATGGACGAGGTGGCCTTCGGTGAAGCCGTCACGGCCTTCTTCGAGCACCGCCTGGGTCGCATGCAGCCGGTGGCCACGCCACAGGCGTATCCGCTGGTCGGCGTGTACGCGCACCGTTTCGTCGGCGAGCGCTCGGCGCTGATCGGTGATGCCGCGGTGGGCATGCACCCGGTCACCGCGCATGGCTTCAATCTGGGCCTGGCCAGCGCGCAGCGGCTGGCACAGGGCATCGTCGAGCAGCAGCGCCGCGGTGCCGACATTGCCGCCGCAGGCATGCTGGCCAGCTACCAGCGTGGTCATCGACTGGCGTCGCGACCGCTTTACGAGGCGACCAATGCAATCGCCAGCCTGTATACCGACGACCGCCGCCCGGCCCGCGTGCTGCGTGCGGCCGGTCTGCGCCTGGCACAGGGCGTCGCGCCGTTCCGGCAACTGATTGCCGCGCATCTGACCCAGCGCGTGGCCTGAACCGGTTCAGATCAGCCGGCGGCCAGCACCCGGATCTGGCTGTCGGCGAATTCCACCACCTGGCCTGCGCGGATCTTGCAGGCCTTGCGCAGCTCGACCTCACCGTCGACCAGGACCTGGCCTTCGCTGATGACCATCTTGGCCTCGCCACCGCTGGTGACCAGGTCGGCCAGCTTGAGCAGCTGCTTGAGTTCGACGTAGTCGCCGTCGAGGTCGAATTCGAGAATCTGCATGGAGCGGGGTTTCCTGGGATAGGGCACGGGCCAGCGGCCGGGCCGGGGGGGAAGAGGGCGCGTATTGTGCGCCAGCACGGGGCATGACGGCACGCGCACGCAAAGCTGTACGCGTTGTTCAGGATCAATGCGGTATCATTCCGCTCTGAGCGAGTGAATCTCCCTCCGAACGAGCAGCGCCAGGGCACGCGATAAGAAGGGCGCCCAAAGCGCGGACCATCCCTTTTTTATCGCACTGCCATGCAGATGGCCGTGCCTTTGGAGTTTTCCATGTCCCAAGAATCCCAAGCGCCGCTGCAGTTTGCGCAGCTCGGCCTGTCCGAGCCCGTGATGCAGGCGGTCACCGCCATCGGCTACGAAACCCCGTCGCCGATCCAGGCGGCCACCATCCCGGCGATGCTGGAAGGCCGCGACGTGCTGGGCCAGGCCCAGACCGGTACCGGCAAGACCGCTGCGTTCGCACTGCCGGCACTGTCCAACATCGACCTGCAGCAGATCAAGCCCCAGGCCCTGATCCTGGCGCCGACCCGCGAACTGGCCATCCAGGTCGCCGAGGCGTTCCAGTCCTATTCGTCGAAGATCCCGGGCTTCCGAGTGCTGCCGGTGTACGGCGGCCAGCCGTACGGCCAGCAGCTGTCGGCGCTGCGCCGTGGCGTGCACATCGTGGTCGGTACCCCCGGCCGCGTGATCGACCATCTGGATCGCAGCACCCTGGACCTGTCCGAGCTGAAGACCCTGGTGCTGGACGAAGCCGATGAAATGCTGCGCATGGGCTTCATCGACGACGTCGAAGCCGTGCTGAAGAAGCTGCCGGAGCAGCGCCAGGTGGCCCTGTTCTCGGCCACCATGCCGCCGCAGATCCGTCGCATCGCGCAGACCTACCTGCAGGATCCGGTGGAAGTGACCATCGCGGCCAAGACCACCACCTCGGCCAACATCCGCCAGCGTTACTGGTGGGTGAGTGGCATGCACAAGCTGGACGCGCTGACCCGCATCCTGGAAGTGGAGCCGTTCGATGCGATGATCATCTTCGCGCGCACCAAGGCCGGCACCGAAGAACTGGCCAGCAAGCTGCAGGCCCGTGGCCTGGCGGCTGCCGCGATCAACGGCGACATGCAGCAGGCCCAGCGTGAGCGCACCATCGCCATGCTGAAGGAAGGCAAGCTGGACATCCTGGTGGCCACCGATGTGGCCGCGCGTGGCCTGGACGTGGAGCGCATCAGCCACGTGCTGAACTACGACATCCCGTACGACACCGAAAGCTACGTGCACCGCATCGGCCGTACCGGCCGTGCCGGCCGCAGCGGCGAGGCAATCCTGTTCGCCACCCCGCGCGAGAAGGGCATGCTGCGCCAGATCGAGCGCGCCACCCGCCAGCCGATCGAAGAAATGCAGCTGCCGAGCGTGGAAGCGGTCAACGACACCCGCATCAACAAGTTCACCTCGCGCATCAGCGAGACCCTCGGCGCCGGTGGCCTGGACTTCTACCGCCAGCTGCTGGAGCGCTTCGAGAACGAGCAGAACGTGCCGGCGATCGAAGTGGCCGCCGCGCTGGCCAAGATGCTGCAGGGCGACACTCCGTTCCTGCTGCAGGCGCCGGTGCGCGCCCCGCGTGAAGAACGGGGCCCGCGCGAGCGTTTCGACCGTGGCGACCGTCCGGAACGCGGTGATCGTTTCGATCGTAACGATCGTGGTCCGCGTTTCGAACGCGGCCCGCGCCGTGATGACGCCGAAGGCGGTTTCGAGCAGCGCCCGCGCCGTGAGGTTACGCCGCGCGGTGCACCGGAGCAGGGCATGGAGACCTACCGCATTTCGGTGGGCCACCAGCATGGCGTGAAGCCGGCCAACATCGTCGGCGCCATCGCCAACGAAGCCGGCCTGGAAAGCCGCTTCATCGGTCGCATCGACATCCACGACGACTTCTCGCTGCTGGATCTGCCGGCGCAGATGCCGCCGGACGTGCTGTCGCACCTGCAGAAGGTCTGGGTGTCCGGCCAGCAGCTGCAGATGCGTGCGCTGGCCCCGGGTGAAGACACCAACCCGGCTCCGCGCCCGTTCAAGCCGCGCTTCGACAAGCGCGGTCCGGGTGGTCCGGGTGGTCCGCGTCGTGGCGGCCCGGGTGGTCCGGGTGGTCACGGTGGCGAGCGCGGCGACCGTGGTGGTGACCGCGACGGCCGCCCGCCGCGCCGTGATGGCTTCAAGCCGCGCGGCCCGCGCAGCTACTGAGCCTCACCCGACGTAGTGAACAACGCCAGCCTCCGGGCTGGCGTTGCCCGTTGTGGCCCACGAAAAAGGGGACGGAGGGGATTAAGTCGCAATTGGCCGGCTGGACGCTTATGCCGAAAACGACTTGATCCCCTCCGTCCCCTTTTTCGCATGGCCCACACATTGCCGGTCATAGGCTGGACCGGTTCCAAGGGAGGTTGTCACCGCAGCACATTCGGGGGGATCCGGGATGGGTAGGAGTGGCACGGACCAGCAGCGCCGACGGGTTCCGATGACCCGTGGCCTGGGACTGCGATTTGCGTTGCTGACGGGCATGGCGATCGGATTGGTGGCACTGTCCGCGTTGATCCAGGAGTTGCAGGCGGCGTCCACTGCCTGGATCGCCGGCCAGGGCTACTGGTCGCGGGGGCAGCAGGATGCGACCGCCGCGCTCAGCCGTTACCTGGCCCGTGCCGATGCCCGCGATCTGGACGATGCGCGCCAGGCTCTGCGGGTGCCGTTGGGCGATCTGCAGGCGCGGCTTGCGCTCGAACAGGCCGAGCCGGATGTCGGCAAGGCCAGGCAGGGCTTCCTGCAGGGCGGCAACGCGCCGGCGGATATTCCGCGCCTGGTGTTCTCGTTCCGCTATGCGCGCGACATCGGCGCCTTCCGCGAAGCCACCACGCTGTGGCGCAATACCGATGATGACCTCAGAGCGGTGCAGGGGCTGATCGATACGTTGCAGCGGCGGCACCCGCAGGGCGCGCTGCCCACTGCCGCCCGTGACCTTCATCTGCAGCAGCTGCGCGATCTTGACCGCCGCCTGCAGATCCAGGCCCAGGCGTTTTCGCAGGCGTTGCTGCGCATGGCCACGATGGTGCGCATCGCCACGCTGGTGGTCGGTGGATTGTCGGTGCTGGCGATCAGCTTGATGGCGGTCGCACTGGCGCGGCGCGTCGGCAAGGACCTGACCGAGCATGAAAGCCGGTTCCGCGCGGCCTTCTACCAGGCCAATGTCGGCATGCTCAAGCTCGACACCGACGGCAAGGTGCTTGAGGCCAACCAGGCGATGGCCGACATCCTCGACCATCGTCGCGATGCGCTGATGCAGTTGTCCCGGGGCGACCTGTTGATGGACGGGGAACTGGTCATCGATGGTGTGGGGCGGATCGATTGGGACAGGCAGCTGCGGCCAAGTGAGCTGCGTTTCCGGCGCCGCGATGGCAGCCTGGTCTGGGGGCGCTGGAGTGGCACCGGTGTACGCAGCGCCGATGGCGGCTTGTCGGTGTTCGCGATCATCGAGGACGTCAGCCAGAATCATGCCCTGGCACGCGAGATCGAGCACCATGCCAGCCACGATCCGCTGACTGGCCTGATCAACCGCCGCGAGATCGAGCGGCTGCTGGAGCGGGCGCTGCTGCAGGTGCGCAGCGAGGGCGGCACGCACGCGCTGTGCTACATCAACCTGGACCATTTCAAGCTGGTCAACGATAGTTTCGGCCATGCTGCCGGCGACCAGATGCTGCGCAGCTTCGCCGACTATCTGCTGGCGGCGGTGCGCGACGGCGACTGGGTGGGCCGCCTGGGCGCCGACGAATTCGCGGTGTTCCTCGCCCATGCCGGGCAGGACGAGGCCAAGCGCGTACTGCAGCGGGTGATCCGCAACCTGGGCCAGGCCAGCTTCCCGATGCGGGAGGGCAGCCCGCAGCCGAGCTGCAGCATCGGCGTGGTCGAGGTCAACGCCGAGGCGCCGGACGTGAACTGGCTGATGAGCGCCGCCGACAGTGCCTGCTACGCGGCCAAGCAGGCCGGGCGCAATCGCGTGCATTGCTTCAACGAAAACCGCATGGCGCTGGAGGAACGGCGCCGCGAAGCCGAACGGCTGCAGGGCGTCAGCGTGGCGATGGCCGAGAACCGCATGGTGCTGTACGCCCAGCGCATCGCCCGTGTCGGCGATCCGCAGTACCTGCACTACGAAGTGCTGGTGCGCATGCGTGGCAGCGATGGCAGCCTGCACCTGCCGGGCCAGTTCATGCCGGCGGTGGAGCGCTACGGCATGGCCGTGGCACTGGACCGGCACGTGCTCGGCCTGCTGTTCCGGCACCTGCAGGTCTGCCCGGCGCATGTCCGGCAGCTGGGGCTGTGCAATGTGAACGTATCGGCACAGTCGATCGCAGAGCCGGGGTTCCTGGCCTTCGTCTGCGATCTGCTGGAACGCAACCGGGCGCTGGCGTCCAAGCTGTGCTTCGAGATCACCGAGACGGCCGCGATCAGCAACCTGAGCCAGGCACGCGCCTTCATCGATGCGGTGAAGGCGCGCGGCTGCCGGATGGCGCTGGACGATTTCGGCTCCGGCCTGTCCTCGTTCGGGTATCTGCGCCAGCTGCCGGCGGACATCCTGAAGATCGACGGTGCGTTCGTGCGTGACATGGATACCGATCCGGTCAGCCACGCTACCGTACGTGCGATCAGCGAACTGGGGCGCGAACTGCAGATGGAGGTGGTGGCCGAGTGGGTGGAGACGGCCGAGGTCGCCGCCGCCTTGACCCGGCTGGGCGTGCAGGGGCTGCAGGGCTATGCGATCGAACGGCCGCAGCCGCTGGAACGGATGACGCTGTCCGAGCTGCGGCCGGCGCGGCTGGTCGCAGTGAAAGGACCGCCGGCCGCCGGCTGAAGGCCCGCAGCGACTTTGGTCTACACATGCGACGTTGCGGGGGCTGCGATAATGCCGGCCAGGGGCGACGTGCAGTGGGCGCGGTCGTAGGCAGGAACAGGACGTGGCGTGGGCGGCAGGCAGTGGCGGTACCGAACAGGTGGGGTGCGGATCGTGCTGCTGCTGTGGTGGGCGATGTCCTGGCCGCTGCAGGCGGCTCCGGCAGCGGCCGGACACGATTACCTGCTGGTGGGCAGCGCCACCGACGAACCCACGCCGCACCGGGCCTGCACGCCGCAGATGCTGGACGGTCCGCGCCAGCAGGTGCAGGTCGCGGCACCACCGGGGGGCTGGTCGGGCCAGCCGCAGGCGCTGGATGTGTTCAACGTGTTTGCCGGCGAAGTGCGCGTGCAGCACGGTGATCGCGAGATCTGCGGCAACATGCACGACGCGCGCACCCGCGATTCGCGCTTCCGCGCGGGCATCGGCCTGGTCGCGGTGCCCGTGGCCGGCAGCCATGAACCGTTCCTGGTTTCCTGGCAGACACCACTGAAGGCGCGCTGGGTGCCGACGCTGCGGCTGGGCGCGCCCAGCCCGGTGCAGCAGAACGACACCGCCCGGCTGCTGGTGCGCGCGGCCTGCATCGCAGTGGCGATCGCGCTGGCGCTGTCGGCGTTGATGGCGTTCCTCACCACGCGTGATCGCAGTTTCCTGGTCTACATCGCCGGCACCGCCGTGATGGTGCTGTGGCAGTCCATCCTGGGGGGCCTGAGCGGCTATCCGGAACCGTGGCTGCCGGTGGGCGAACAGGGCGCCTGGTGGCTGCTGGCGCTGACCGCAGCGACCCAGGCGCTGGTGTTGCCTGCGCTGTGGCGGCTCAATGGCGGTGATCGTCTGCTGCCGCGCTCGCGCCCGGCCCAGTTGCTGGCGTTGTGGGGGCTGCTGGGCGTGGCGGTGCTGGTGCCGTGGCTGCAACGCGATGGCCTGGCCTGGGTGGCGCGCGGCCTGCAGGCGTCCTACCTGCTGGGCTGCGGCCTGGCGCTGGCCGTGGGCGTGTGGGCGCGCTGGCGCGGTGACCGCTGGGCGCAGGCCGGGCTGGCGGCGCTGGCGCCGATGCTGGTGCTGATCGTCGCCGATGCCTGCCGTGCGGAGTGGCTGCTGGAGTACCGGGTGGAGGCGCTGCAGCTGGCCGTGACCTGGCTGCTGATGATGTCCGCCTACGCGTTGAACCAGCGGCTGGGGCGGCTGCGCCAGCAACGCGATGAACTGCGCCAGCTGGCCGAGACCGATGGCCTGACCGGGCTGCCCAACCGTCGCGCCGGCCTGCAGCAGCTGGCCCGCCAGCTGGAACGGGTGGACCGCGAGCGTGGGCCGCTGGTGATCGGTTTCCTCGACATCGACCTGTTCAAGGACATCAACGATCGCCATGGCCATGCGGTGGGCGATCAGGTGCTGGTGGCGGTGGCGCGTGCGCTGCGTGCGGCGGTGCGCAGCCAGGACCAGGTGGTGCGGATGGGCGGCGAGGAGTTCCTGCTGCTGATGCCGGGCATGCCGCGCGAGGCCGCGTCGGCGCGCCTGGAGCGGCTGCGCCAGCGCATCACCGAGGCGGGGCAGGCGCTGCAGGTGCCGGGCCTGGAGGTGACCGCCAGCATCGGCCTGGCACAGTGGCGGCCGGGCGAGGACGATCTGGCGGCGCTGCTGCGCCGGGCCGACCATGCCATGTATGCGGCCAAGCGCGGCGGCCGCAACCGCGTGTTCGACGGTGAAACGCTCGATCCACCTGCACTGGCATGAGGCGCGCCGGGCGGCGATACCGGATAATGGTGCGATGACCACCCGACTCAACAAACATATCGCCGATACCGGCTTCTGCTCCCGTCGCGAGGCCGATCGCCTGATCGCCGCCCGCCGGGTCACCGTCAACGGCCATCCGGCCGGCACCGGCGCGGTGGTGGGCGAGGAAGACCAGGTGCTGGTCGACGGCCAGCCGCTGCGCGCGCGCGTGGCCCGCAAGCCCGGCGCCCGCCGCCACGTCTACATCGCGCTGAACAAGCCGGTCGGCGTCACCTGCACGACCGAGACGTCGGTCAAGGGCAACATCGTCGACTTCGTCGGCCACGAGCAGCGCATCTTCCCGATCGGCCGCCTCGACAAGGAGTCGGAAGGGCTGATCCTGATGACCAGCAACGGCGACATCGTCAACCAGATCCTGCGTGCCGAGAACGGTCACCAGAAGGAGTACCTGGTGGCGGTCAACAAGCCGGTCACCGATGAGTTCCTGCGCGGCATGGCCCGTGGGGTTCGCATCCACGACCAGATGACGCTGCCGTGCAAGACCTCGCGCATCGCCAAGTTCGGTTTCCGCATTACCCTGCAGCAAGGCCTGAACCGGCAGATCCGCCTGATGGCCGCCGAGTTCGGCTATCGGGTGACCCAGCTGCGCCGCGTGCGCATCGACAACATCAAGATTGGCGCGCTGAAGCCGGGCCAGTGGCGCAACCTGACCGAGCAGGAACTGCAGGGCCTGCTGCCGAAGCAGCTGGACTGGTAGTGCCGGCCGCTGGCCGGCACCCCTCGATGTGCGGATTGCAGCCCGGCATCCGCTAGACTTCGCAGTGACCTGCCGGAACATGACGCTGCATGATCAAGCCCGACAAGCCCGCCAACGAAGCCCTCCGCCTCGAGGCGCTGTACCGCTACCGGATCCTCGATTCGGAGCGTGAGAAATCCTTCGATGACCTGGTGGTGATCGCCAAGGCAGTCTGCGGCACCTCGATGGCGGCGGTCACCCTGATCGATGTTGAACGGCAATGGTTCAAGTCGATCCAGGGCATCGACGCGGCCGAGAACCTGCGCAGCGAATCGATGTGCGGCCACGCCATCCTGCAGCCGCAGGAAATCATGGTGGTCGAGGACGCCCTGCAGGACATCCGTTTCCACGACAACCCGGTGGTGGCCGGCGACCCGCATATCCGCTTCTACGCCGGCGCACCGTTGATCAGCTCCGATGGCCTGCCGCTTGGCACGCTGTGCGTGTTCGATGCACAGCCGCAGCACCTGGCCCACGACAAGGCCGAGGCACTGGCCGCGCTGTCGCGGCAGGTGATGCTGGTGATGGAGCTGCGCCGCTTCGCGCTCGACATCCAGAAGCACATGCTCGAGCGTGACGACTACGAACGCCTGCTGTCCGAATACCAGGACGTGCTGCTGGCGCAGAACGCCGACCTCACCGAGCAGAGCCGTACCGATGCACTGACCGGGCTGCCCAACCGTCGCGCGATGGCGGCGGCGCTGGACCAGGCGGTGGCCGTGACCGAAGGGCAGCCGGGGTTGGCCTGCGTGGCGCTGCTGGACATCGACCATTTCAAGCACATCAACGATTTCCAGGGCCATGCCACCGGTGACCGGGTGCTGGCCGAACTGGGCGTGCTGCTGCGCTCGCACTTCGCCGGCCGCGGCATGGCCGCACGCTACGGCGGCGAGGAGTTCGTGGCGGTGATGCCCGGTACCGACCTGCGCACGGCCGAACTGCAATGCGAGTTCCTGCGCCTGGCGGTGGCCGACCTGCCGCTGGGTTTCCCTGTCACGATCAGCATCGGCGTGGCCCAGCACCGCGCGGGCGAGAACGTGGACGAAACGCTGGCGCGCGCCGACAAGGCGCTGTACCGGGCCAAGGGCAACGGCCGCAACCGGGTGGAACGGGCCGACTGAGCCCCCCCGGTAGTTCCACGCCCGGCGTGGATGCTTTTACCGATGGGCTAACGCTGTGTCGCGGCCTGTGCGATTGCACCGCGCGAGTATGGCGTTCCTGTTCCCCGGACTCGCCCATGCTGCAGACCCTGGCCATCGCCCATTACCGTTCGCTGTACGGCCTGGTGCTGCCCCTGCGCCCGTTGAACGTGATCACCGGTGAGAACGGCAGCGGCAAATCCAACCTGTATCGCGCACTGCGCCTGCTGGCGGAAACCGCGCAGGGCGGGGTGGCTGCCGTGCTGGCCCGCGAAGGGGGTCTGGGCTCGGCACTGTGGGCCGGACCGGAAACGATCGACCGTCGCGTCGGCGCGGGCGAGATCCCGCTGCAGGGCGGCCCACGCCAGGCCGCAGTGGGGTTGAAGCTGGGCTTTGCCACCGACGAATTCGGCTATGCCATCGACTTCGGCTATCCGCCACCCAGCCGTTCGGCGTTCGCGCTGGATCCGCAGATCAAGGCCGAAGCGATCTGGGCCGGGCCGTTCCTGCGCAGCGCCAACCTGCTGGTTGATCGCCGCGGGGCGACTGTGCGACGGCGCCATGCGCAGGGCTGGGAACGGGTCGATGACCGCCTGTCGGTGTTCGACAGCCTGTTCACCCAGGTGGCTGACCCGCAGCGCATGCCCGAGACCCTGGCCCTGCGCGACTACATCCGCCGATGGCGCTTCTACGACCATTTCCGCAGCGACGCCGATGCGCCTGCACGCCAGCCGGCGATGGCCACGCGCACGCCGGTGCTGCATCACGATGGGCGCGATCTGGCTGCGGCGTGGGTGACCATTGTCGAGATCGGCGATCCGGTCGCATTGGCGCGCAGCGTGGACGATGCGTTCCCGGGGGCGACGGTCGGGTTCGAGGCACTGGACGGGCGCCTGGCCCTGCGCTTCCACCAGCCCGGCCTGCTGCGGCCCTTGTCGATGGCCGAGCTTTCCGACGGCACGCTGCGCTTCCTGCTGCTGGCCGCGGCCCTGCATACCCCGCGCCCGCCACCGCTGCTGGTGCTCAACGAACCGGAGAGCAGCCTGCATCCGGACCTGCTGCCAGCGCTGGCACGGCTGATCATTGCGGCCAGCGCACGCAGCCAGGTGTGGGTGGTGTCACACGCCAGCCGCCTGATCGCGGCACTGGAACAGGCGCCGGGGTGTCATTCGCTGCACCTGCACAAGCAACAGGGCCGCACCCTGCTGAGTTGCCAGGGTCTGCTGGATGCCCCGGCCTGGCACTGGCCACAGCGCTGAGCCGTCGATTCGGCTCCGGTAGATCCACGCCCTGCGTGGATGCACTCAATCGGCGATGTTGCGCGCCTCGGCCGTGCCGAGGATCTCTGGATGCTGTACCGGCTTGCGGCGGTTCAGCAGTGGGTGCAGGAACACCGCGCCGACGATGATCGCCACGCCCAGGTAGAACCACGGTGTGACCTCGTGCTGCTCGCGCAGCAGCACCACCGCCAGCAGCACGGCGTAGACCGGTTCCAGGTTGGTCACCAGCTGCACCGTGTAGGCGCTGAGATGGCGCAGTGCGACCAGGGCCAGGGCGAAGGGCAGCAGCGTGCAGAAGCCGGCCAGCACCAGCAACAGGAGGCCGTCATGCAGGTCCGGCACCACCCACAACGGGCTGGCCAGTGCCGGCAGCAGGTACGGCATCAGCGGTGCCAGCAGAGTCAGCGTAAGCGTGCCGGCGCCCAGTTCCAGCGCGGTGACGGTGAGTGGGTCGGCATGGCTGACCATGCGCTTGTTGAGCGAGCCGAACACGGCCACCAGCAACGCTGACACCGCGCCGACCAGCACGCCCAGCCGCATGCCATCGGGTACGCCACCGACCACCAGCGCGACGCCGGGCAGCACGGCCAGGCCGAAGGCCAGCTCACGCAGCTGGAACGGCCGCTTGGCCACCCACGGTTCGATGATCGAGGTGAACACCGGCGCCAGTGCGATGCAGGTGGCGGCCACGGACGCATTGGCCAGTTTCACCGCGCCATAGAAGGTCAGCCAGTGCAGGGCGACCAGCGCGCCGATGCCAACGTAGCCGGCCACCACGCGCAGAGGCAGGGTGCGCAGCCCGCGCCAGACCCGCGGCAGCAGGGCCAGCATCGCCGTCACCAGCAGCATGCGCCACCACACCAGCGGCAGCGCGGGCAGGGTGATCAGCTTGCCGAGGATGGCGGTGACGCCCCACAGCAGGACACAGAAGTGGATCTGCCACAGCGCTTTGCGGGTGTCGGGTGTGCTCATCCGCCTATTGTGCGGCAAGCCGTCGTCCGCGGCGCTATCCGCGGGTCGGATGGCTGGTTTCTGCGGCCCGCCGCTGCAGCGCCATCGCCGCCGCCGGATTGCGTACCTTGCCCGCGCCGATGCACAGCAGGTAGACCTCGCGAGGTGCTTTCGTGGCAGGCCCGGCCAGGCACGGCAGGTCATCCACCGGCTCACCGCGCGACCAGCGCCGGGCGCGTTCGCTCCAGCGCTGTTGCACGCTCGCCGGCAGACCCTCGTTCAAGCGCGCCTGGCTGCGCTTGATCCGCGCGTAGACGAAGCCGGCGCTGACATCGCCGTGCAGTGGTGCCTCGTCGCTGTCCTCGATCACCAGCGCCACGCCATGCGTGCGTGCAGCGGCCACCAGTGCCGGGCCGTGCGCCTCGGCGTTGCGGACTTCCAGAGCGTGTTGCAGCGGCACGCCCTCCAGCTGCTTGGGCAGCTGCGCCATCAGCGCCGCCAGCATGGCCGCATCGGCCGGATGGCGTGGATCGAACTGCCACAGCAGCGGGCCCAGCCGATCGCCGAGCGCGAGCGCGGCCTGCAGGAAGGGGGCCGCGGCCTCCACCGTACTGGACAGGTCCCGGCGCTGCACCAGGTAACGCGGCGCCTTCATCGCGAAGCGGAAGCCGTCCGGCGTCTGTACCGCCCATTGCGCGCACTGGCCGGGCGTGGGCGTGCGATAGAAGGTGCCGTTGATCTCGATGCAGCGCAGTGCACGGCTGGCATGTGCCAGTTCTTCACGCTGGGGCAGGCCGGCGGGATAGAACACGCCGCCCCGCCATTGTGGAAACACCCAGCCACCGATGCCGCAGCGGATGGCGCCGGCGCTCACTGGCCGTGGTCCGTGCGCCACGGGTCGTAGCTGCCGAACCACCACAGGTAGCCTTCCGGGTCGGCGCAGGCATAGCCGCGGCCGCCGTAGTCCTGGTCGGCGATGTCGATGACGATGCGCGCTCCGGCCGCCTTGGCCCGCGCATAGTGCGCATCGGCATCGCTGACGATCACGCAGGCACTCTGGGTCTGGCGGCCGCCGACCTCGTCGGGCAGGGCGGTGTGTTCGCTCCACGCGCTCTGGTTGCCGGCCGAGCCGAGCATGATCATGCCGTTGCCGAAGGTCAGCTGCGCATGGAATACGGTATCGCCATCGGCATACACCGCCTGCGCATGAAAGCCGAACGCGCGTTGCAGCCAGTCGATGGCGGCCAGCGCGTCGCGGTAACGCAGGCACGGAATGATGGTGGATCCATTGCTCGGTTGGCCGTTCCCGCCCATGACACCCCTCCTATGGCACAGGGCAGGATCGGCCGGGGACCGTTACCATCGCGCGAAACCCCGGTGACGGCCTGCACATGGCCGCGACCCCTGTTCGGAGATGGTGCTGGATGAAGACCTGGATTGGAGGAGCCGTGCTGCTGGCGTGCACGACCATGGCGAGCGCGTCGACCCCGGCGCCGCTGCAGGATCTGGATGCGACGGTCGAGCGCGTGCGCGCGCAGTTCGACGTGCCCGGCATCGCCGTGGCCGTGGTCAAGGATGGCCAGGTGGTGCTGGAACGTGGCTGGGGCGTGCGCGAGCTGGGCAGGCAGGAGCCGGTTCAGGCCGACACGCTGTTCGCCATCGCCTCCAATACCAAGGCGTTCACCGCCACCTCGCTGAATCTGCTGGCCGAGGACGGCAAGCTGAAGATGGACGACAAGGTGATCGATCACCTGCCGTCGTTCCGCATGTCCGACCCGTTCGTGACCGGGCAGATGACCATCCGCGACCTGCTCTCGCATCGCAGCGGACTGAGCCTGGGCGCCGGCGACCTGCTGTTCTGGCCGACCACGTCCTACAGCAATGCCGAAGTGGTGGAGCGGCTGGGCAGGGTGCCGCTGAAGGGCGGTTTCCGCGAGAGCTACGCCTACGACAACATCCTTTACGCGGTCGCCCAGCAGGTGATCGAGCACGTCTCCGGCATGAGCTACCAGCAGTTCCTG
The DNA here is from genome assembly GCF_023518235.1 of Stenotrophomonas maltophilia. Taxonomy (NCBI): domain Bacteria; kingdom Pseudomonadati; phylum Pseudomonadota; class Gammaproteobacteria; order Lysobacterales; family Lysobacteraceae; genus Stenotrophomonas; species Stenotrophomonas maltophilia. Next base: position 1,997,108 of record NZ_CP090423.1, on the reverse strand, counting down.
CAGACCCGCATCTTCGACAAGGTGGGCATGGCCGGGACGCGCTACAACGCCGACCACCTCAAGCCAGGCGACAAGGCTGCCGTCGGCCACGCCAAGTACGATTTCAAGGACCTGCGCACCGTCGCGCCGCTGACCTGGTCGAACAATGCCGGTGCCGGTGGCATCTATTCCAGCGCACACGACATGGCGCGCTGGATGCAGGTGCAGCTGGCCGAAGGCAAGCTGGCCGATGGCACACCGCTGTTCTCCGAGAAGAGCCAGCAGCAGATGTGGCGGATGATCACGCCGCAGTCGATCCCGGCGCCGAGCGTGCCGGAACTGGCGCCGGCACGGGCCAATTTCGCAGGCTACGGCGAAGGCTGGAGCCTGAGCGACTATCGCGGGCAGAAGCTGGTCTGGCACACCGGCGGTTGGCCGGGCATGGTCTCGCGGCTGACCCTGGTGCCGGGCGAGAAGCTGGGCGTGGTGGTGCTGACCAACCAGGAGGTGGGCGCGGCGTTCAACGCGATCACCCTGAGCGTGCTCGATGCCTACCTGGGCGGTGAAACGCATGACTGGGTGGATGCCTATGCCAAGGCGGTGGCCAAGGGCCAGGACAAGGCTGACGAGGCGTGGGCCAAGCATCAGAGCGCACGCGACAAGGGCAGCCGGCCATCGCTGGCGCTGGCAGGCTATACCGGGACCTTCCGTGACCGCTGGTACGGCGACATGCAGGTCAACGGCGACGGCAAGGGCCTGCGTCTGCGCTTTGCCAGGACCGCGCAGCTGAGTGGGCGCCTGGAGCACTGGCAGCACGACACCTTCATCGTGCGCTGGGATGACCGCTCGCTCAACGCCGATGCGTTCGTGAACTTCAGCCTGGACCCGGACGGCAAGGTGCGCGAGGTGCGCATGCAGCCGATTTCCGACCTGACCGATTTCAGCTTCGATTTCCAGGACCTGCTGTTCACCCCGGTGAAATGACGCCGCCGGGCGTGGCCCGGCGCTACCGGAAGCCGGGTATCGTCGGCCGGCGTACACATCCGGCGTGGGATACTTCGCCGGCTATTGATGGCGAGGGAATGCGATGTTCCGTTGGTTTGAATCCCTGATTCCGGTGTTCCCGCCCGTGGACGGGCGCATGCCACCGCGCAAGGTGTTTCCGTTCTACCTGCACTACCTGCGCCCGGTGTGGCCGGTGCTGCTGGCCACGCTGATCGCCGGCCTGCTGCTGGCGCTGGTGGAAGTGGCGATGTTCGATTACCTGGGCCGCATCGTCGACATGGTCGCCGAACGGCCGGGTGCCGACTTCTTCAAGCGCCACGCCAATGAACTGGGCTGGATGCTGTTCATCACCGTCATCGCGCGGCCGATCCTGGTCGGCCTGCACAACCTGCTGGTCAACCAGGCCATCGTGCCCGGCCTGAGCAACCGCTCGCGCTGGCTGATGCACAACTACGTGGTGCGGCAGAGCCTGAGCTTCTTCCAGAACGACTTCGCCGGCAGCGTGGCCAACCGGGTGATGCAGACCGGTACCTCGCTGCGCGAATCGGCGGTGCAGATGGTTGATTCGCTCTGGTACATCGTGGTCTACACCGGCACCGCGCTGTACCTGTTCGCGCAGGCCGACTGGCGGCTGATGGTGCCGCTGATCCTGTGGCTGCTGGCCTATGCGGTGATCCTGTTCTACTTCGTGCCGCGCGCGAAGGAGCGGGCGTGGATCGCCTCCGAGGCGCGTTCCAAGGCCATGGGCCGCATCGTCGATGGCTACACCAACATCCCGACGTTGAAGCTGTTCGCCCATGGTGGACGTGAGCAGGCCTACGTGGCCGAGTCGATCCAGGAACTGGCGGTCAAGCACCGCGCGCAGACCCGCATCACCACCGGCATGGACCTGACCATCGCCATCGTCAACGGTTTCCTGGTCGCCGGGACCTGCGGGCTGGCGCTGTGGCTGTGGAACGGTGGCCACATCACGGTCGGCGCGATCACCCTGGCCACCGGCCTGGTGATCCGCATCCACAACATGTCCGGCTGGATCATGTGGACCATCAACGGCATCTTCGAGGACATCGGTACGGTGCAGGATGGCATCACTACCATCGCCCAGCCGCTGACCGTGCAGGACCGCGACGATGCAGTGCCGCTGCAGGTGACCCGCGGCGGCGTGCACTTCCAGGACATCCACTTCCACTACGGCAAGAAGGGCGGCGTGATCGCCGGTCTGGACCTGGTGGTCAAGCCGGGTGAAAAGATCGGCCTGGTCGGCCCTTCCGGCGCCGGCAAGTCGACCCTGGTCAACGTGCTGTTGCGCCTGTACGACCTGGAGAGCGGCCGCATCCTGATCGACGGCCAGGACATTGCCTATGTCACCCAGGAGAGCCTGCGCCAGCAGATCGGCGTGGTCACCCAGGACACCTCGCTGCTGCATCGCTCGATCCGCGACAACCTGCTGTATGGCCGCCCGGATGCCAGCGACGAACAACTGCACGCGGCGGTGGCCAAGGCGCGCGCGGCCAGCTTCATCGACACACTGGTGGACGGGCAGGGCCGTCGCGGCTACGACGCGCATGTCGGCGAGCGCGGCGTGAAGCTTTCCGGTGGCCAGCGCCAGCGCATCGCCATTGCCCGCGTGCTGCTGAAGGATGCCCCGATCCTCGTGCTGGACGAGGCGACCTCGGCGCTGGACTCGGAAGTTGAAGCGGCGATCCAGGACAGTCTGGACGAACTGATGGGCGGCAAGACGGTGATCGCGATCGCGCACCGGCTGTCGACCATCGCGCGCATGGACCGGCTGGTGGTGATGGACCAGGGCCGCATCGTCGAGACCGGCAGCCACGCCGAGCTGATTGCGGCCGGTGGGCTGTATGCGCGGTTGTGGGCGCGGCAGACCGGTGGTTTTGTCGCCGCCGATCAATGACCGCTTCGGGGTCGGATCCCTTTCCGAAGCAAAGGGCTCTGACCCCCGCGTGATTCTGGAGAGCTGCATGATCCTCCCCCTCCGCCTCCTGCTGCTGGCGCTCGCGCTGGGCCCGAGTGCTGCGACCGCAATGGCCGCTCCTGCGGCCGACGAGCAGCTTGAACAGGTGATCCTGCTCAGCCGCCACAACCTGCGCGCGCCGGTGGTGGCCTCCGGCGCGCTCGCCAACGCGACCCCTGAAACCTGGCCGCGCTGGGACGTGGGTGCGGGCGAGCTGACCACCAAGGGCGGCGTGCTGGAGGTCTACATGGGCCGCTACGTCGGCCAGTGGCTGCGCCAGACGCAGTTGCTGCCGCTGTCGGGATGCCCGCAACCGGGCGATCTCCACGCCCATGCCAACAGCCTGCAACGCACCCAGGCCACCGCACAGTTCTTCGTTGCCGGTGCCTTCCCGGGGTGCCACGTGGCAATCGAGCAGCGCATGCCGCTGGGCACGATGGACCCGCTGTTCAATCCGGTGATCCATCGCGATGATGTGGCCTATCGCGAGCGCGCGCTGTCATCGATGCGGCAGGCATTGACCGAGGCGGACCTGGCGCCGGCACTGGCGGTGGTGGAGGCGGTTACACGCTACCCGCAGTCGGCGGCCTGTGCTGACCGCAGCGACTGCCATCTGACCCTGACCGATACCACCTTCACTGCGGAAGCGGGCAAGGAGCCGCGCGCGACCGGATCGCTGGCGCTGGCAAGTGGCGTGGTCGACGCGCTGCTGATGGAGCACTACGAGGCACGCGACGCCGCCGCCGAAGGCTGGGGCCGGTTGAACACCGAGGGCCAATGGCAGGCGTTGGCGCAGATCCGCAATCGCTACCAGGACATCCTGTTCGGCACACCCGGGCTGGCGCGTGATGTGGCCGCGCCACTGTTGGAGCAGGTAGGCACGCTGTTGAACGATCCGGCGTCACCGAAGGTGGCCCTGCTGGTCGGTCATGACTCCAACATCGGCTCGGTGCTGGCGGCGCTGGGCATCACCGACTACACACTGCCAGATCAGTACGAGAAGACGCCGATCGGTGGCCTGCTGCAGTTCGAGCGCTGGCGTGACCGCCGCAGCGGCAGGGAGCGGATCCGCCTGGCCTACGTCTACCCGACCACCGTACAGCTGCGTGACGCACAGCCGCTGACCGAGGCGCAGCCGCCGGGCCGTGTTGCGTTGCGGGTGCCGGGCTGCGCGGCGCAGGGCTGCACCGCCGCGGAATTCCAGCGCCTGCTGCAACCGGCGGCCCGCTGAGGTGCGCGACTAGCGTAGGGGCGCGCGCACGATGCCGTGCGTGGCCATCAGGGTCAGGTCGCCGCCCAATCGCGGCGAGTGGAATGGCCCACGTGCGTGTGCGGCTTCGAACAGGCCGCCATCGGGCGAGCGCAGTCGATAGAACTCGACCCAGCCGCTGGCCTGCAGCGGCAGCTGTGCCACGCCGGTCTGCTGGTTGAACCACGCCGGGTCCTTGCTGCCCTCGATGACGCGTCGCGCCAGGCGATCGATGGCGTGGTCGCGGCTGGCGTACCAGTCCTGGCCGCGCAGCCGCGCCAGCTCGGCCATCATCACCAGCGGCGCCAGCGCGTAGTCGTGATAGTGCAGGGTACGCTGCCCGCGCGCCATTTCCAGCGGCAGGCTGCCATCGTCCTGGATGTCATCGACGCCCTTCTGGAAGGCGGCATGACCGGCCTGCCACAGGGCCGGGTCATCGGTGGCCAGGCCGGTGGCCAGCACGCCCAGACCGCCCCAGTAGTAGTGGTTGTTGCGGCGCCGTTTCGGGTTGTCCCAGTAGGTCAGATTGGCGCGTGCCAGCTGCTGCAGCCACGGATCGATGCGCGCGCGCTGCTGCGGGTCGGCCTGGTCATGCACTTTCAGGTAGGCCATGGCCACCGCATCGAGCATCCACTGCCGCATGTAGAACGACTGGTCGTTGTTGACCCGGATCATCTGACCGAACATCGCGCCGTCCTTCGCCCAAGCGCCGAGCCAGGCCAGCGTGCACTGCGCAGCGGCGCGATCACCATCGCGCAGGTAGTCGTCACTCATGCGCGCCACGTCGGCGGCATAGCGGTCCAGCGACGCGGTGGCGTCATGATTCTGCTGTTGAAGCGCCGGGTCGATCACCGAGCCGGCCTTGTCGGTGTAGTAGCCCAGGGCGCGGATGTCGGGCTGGCCGGGCGGTGGTGGAGGGCAGGTGGCGAAGGCACAGGCGCTGGCCAGCAGCGTGGGCAGCAGTGCAAGACGGAACAGGGGGAGAGACATGGAGGCCCGTGGAAGGGGGAACCCGGCGAACGATGCGCCCGTGCATGTTGCCGGTGCGTGATGCAGGCGCGGCTCCTGCCACCGCATGCAGAAACGGCCCGGGTCTCCCCGGGCCGTTCCGATTCCAACCTACATCCCCGATCACTCGATCGGCTGGTCCAACATCAGCTGGCGGGCGAAGCGCACCGGCGGCGCGCCGTAGGACAGCACCTGATCGTGGTACGCCTTCAGGTTGAACTTGTCGCCCAGCTTTTCCTGCACCGCCTTGCGGGTGTCGAAGTGTTCCTGCGCACCGACGAAGTAGGTCGGCAGCTGCGCCGACGTCAGCTGTGCACGTACCCACTTGCCGGCCGCCTCGCTTTCCTGCTGGAACGCGTCGTGGGTCATCAGGTGCATCGCCTTCTCGCGATCCCAGTTGTCCACGTGCACGCCCTGGTCGAGGATCGCGTTGGAGATGGTGCGCAGGTAGAACTTCAGCTGCACCAGGTGGAACAGCGGATCGTTGTTGAGGTAACCCTGCTCCTGCATCATGCGCTCGGTGTAGACCGCCCAGCCTTCGGCGAACAGGCCCGAACGCAGCACCGCACGCAGGGTGGAAGGGAACTTGGCCGAATGCCAGCCTTCCAGGTAATGGCCCGGGGTGCCTTCGTGGATGCTGAGCAGGTGGATCATGCGCGAGTTGTACTCACGCAGGAACGAATCGACCTGCTTGTCGTTCCAGTCGTCCGGAATCGGCGACACGGCGTAGAAGGTCTTCAGGTTCTTGTCCAGCGGGCCCGGCGAATCGCAGTACGCCACGGCCACGCCGCGCTGGAATTCCGGCATCAGGATGATGTCCACCGGCGCATCGGGCAGGGTCATCAGGTCGTGCTCGCGCACGAACGCGGTGGACTGCTCCAGCGCGGCCTTGGCATCGTCGACCACCTTGTCGCGCGCCGGCTTGTCGGCGTAGGCCAGCTCCAGCGCCGCTTCGATTGCCTTCTGCTGCTGCTCGTCGGTCGGCTGGGCCGGCATCTCCGGCGCACCCGGCTTGTCCTTCAGCACGGTCTGCGCGATGCCGTACATGTCTTCGCGCACACGCTTGAGTTCGGCGCGTGCACGCTCACCGATCTCCTGGCGCGACAGCGAGGAGCTCAGCGCGAACTTCAGCTTCTGGTCGTACTTTTCCGCACCGATGCGGAAATCACCCTTGGCGTTCGGCACCAGGGTCTTGTCCAGCCAGGTCTGCTGCTCATCCACCGCCTTCTTCAGGCCGTCGATGGCGGCCTGCAGGCGCTGCTGGTCGGCCTGCGGCAGTTCGCCGATGTGCGGGGTGATGAAGGTATCGACGATGCTGAGGATGCCCTTGTTCTGCTTGGCAACGGTCTCGGCGTGGATCTTCGGCACGCGGGCCGGGTCCAGGTTCTCGCGGGCCTGGGCGAAGATCGCCGGCAGCTTTTCCATGCGCGCGGTAGCCGACTTCAGGCGCTCCGGCAGCGGCGCGAATTCGCGCGCCATCAGGCCGTAGATCGCGCTGCCGGCGATGCCGTTGTACAGCTGCGGGTCCCACTTGCCGGACTGCAGCACTTCGGCGTTCCAGATTTCCGACTGCAGCTGGTTGCGCAGGATCGCCGCGTCCACCTGGTTCTCGCGGCCCAGCTTGTCCACCTCGATTTTGTCCAGCTCGCCGAGCAGCGCCTTGTAGGCGGCCACGGTCTTCTGCTGGCCGGCGGCGCTCAGGTCGTCCAGTTCACTGTCGTAGCGGTGGTCGCCGATCTGGGTGGCGCTGACCGGCGACAGCTGCATCCAGGTGTCCAGGGCACGCTTGGACAGGTCGGCGAAGGCAGCATCGGCTGCCGCATCCGCCGCCTGCTGGCCGGCGGCCGGGGTGGCGGCGTTGGTCGGGGCGTCGGTCGGCTGGCAGCCAGCCAGGGCGGCCACCAGGGCGAGGGCAAGAAGATGCGGGCGCATCGGCGTTCCTGTGCAGGGTCAAACCCCGAGCATAGGGCCCCGGAGCTGCTTTGTCCCCGTGCCATAGGATTACCATGAGCGGCACAAGGACCCTCCAGCGGAGCGCAGGACATGCATTACCAGGGAAGCTGCCATTGCGGCAGGATCGCATTCACCGTGGAAGCACAGGCACCGATCAGCGATGTGATCGACTGCAACTGCTCGATGTGCCGCCGCCGCGGCAGCCTGCTGTGGTTCGCCCCGCGCGAGGCGTTCCAGCTGGCCACCGATCCGGCGGACGTGGCCACCTACCACTTCAACAAGGCCCACATCGACCACCACCATTGCCGCGAATGCGGCATCGCCCCCTACAGCGAAGCGGTGGATCCGCGCACCGGCACGACGATGGTGGCGGTGAACGTGCGCTGCGTGCCGGCGGTGGATCTGGCAGCGCTTACGGTGACCTCCTACGACGGAGCGGCACTGTGAGCCGGACCGGCGCGTGGACGCGCGTGGTGGTGACGCCGACGCTGCTGCTGGCGCTGGCGGCCTGTGCCCAGAGCGGCGATCGGGCGGCCAGTTCCGATACCGGCGCGGTGGCCGCCGAAGCGGCCATTGCCTCTCCGGACGGCGCGTTCCTGGCCTACGAACATGACGTGCAGATCCAGCTGGACGCCGCGCAGATCGCTCCACGCATCCAGCAGGTCGCTCAGGCCTGCCAGAATGCGAAGTTCGGTGATTGTGCAGTGCTGCAGGTCGACCAGCGCAGTGGCGATCAGCCCAGCGGCGAGGTCAAGGTGCGCATCGCCCCGAAGGGCACCGAGCCGTTGATCGCGCTGGCCGGTGACGGCGGCACGCTGCAGTCGCGCAACACGCGCGCTGAAGACCTCGCCCAGCAGGTGGCCGACACTGCGTTGACCAAGGCGCGGCTTGAGAAGGAGCACGCACGGTTGCTCTCCTACCAGGACCGCAAGGACCTGAAGATCGAGGACCTGATGGCGATCACCACGCGCCTGTCGGAGATCGAGGCCGGTGTCGAGCAGGCCAACAAGGATTCGGCGCAGCAGCGCCGGCGTATCGATACCCAGCTGGTGACGCTGCACTTTGCCACCACCTCGGGCCAGCGCAGCCGCAGCGAGATCGGCGAGGCGCTGAGCGAGTCAGGCAGCATCCTCAGCACCAGCGTGGCGTTCCTGATCCGTGCCGCGGCCGCCTTGTTGCCGGTGGCGGTGCTGGCCCTGATCGCAGGATGGGGCGTGCGTGCCTGGTGGCGTCGCCGCCGTCGCGCGACGTAATCGCGCACGGTCGCCGGGCATGGCCCGGCGCTATCGGAATCTGCAGAACGTAGCGCCGGGCCATGCCCGGCGGACACTCATCCTTCGTCGGTTTCGTACTCGACGAACACATCCAGCTCCAACGCGAGCTCCTGCACCGCATCGCGCACCTTCTGCGCGGTGCTCTCGTTGCCGACTTCCACTTCCAGTTCGTGGATGCCGGGGCCGATATCATCGGACAGCCCGGCCGAACTGGAATCGTCATCGTCCATGTGTGGCATCAGGTCGTCGGTTTCCTCGACGTGCTCGATGCCCTCCAGGCCGAGCAGCAGATCGCTGATGGCGCGGGCGTCGTCTTCGGTTCCGGTGATGCGCAGTCGCAGCAGGCTCATGTCAGGGGCACGTGGAAGGGTTCGACTGCAGCCTAGCCAGCGCGAAGCAAAGAACGGGTGAGGGCGCAGTCAGCCGCGCGTGGCCGGGCGCCCCAACAGGCTGTCCGGCAGCGCGGGAATCGGCGTGCGCTCGTCCTGGGCCTGCTCCAGCAACCAGTCGATGAACAGGCGTGCTGCCGGGCTGGGTGGCTGTGCTTCGGCATGCACCACGTAATAGGCATAGCGCGCCTTCAACGCAGGTCCTGGCAGGCGCACCACTTCGTAGCGCTGCAGGTAGGGCTGGGCGATGTGGGTGCGTGCCAGTACCGCCCCCATGCCATATACCGCTGCACGCATCGCATCGGTGCTGTCGGCGAAGGTGTGCATCGGCGGCAAGGGTGAGGGCGGGCGCACGCCGGCATGGCGGAACCAGTCGCGCCAGCCTTGCGGCGACAGGTCGGTCAGCAGCGGCAGGTCGGCGATGCGGGCCGGATCGTCCAGCGATTCGACCCCGGCCAGCGCAGGCGAGGCGACCGGGAACAGGTAGTCGTCCATCAGGTGCTGCGCATGCAGGCCCGGCCACTGTCCCAGACCGTAGCGGATGCCGACCTCCGGCCCATTGTCGTCGTAGCGATCGAGCCCGCTGCCGGTGTGCAGCTCGATGCGGATGTGCGGATGTGCCTGGGTGAAGCGCGGCAGCCGCGGCAGCAGCCAGCAGTAGGAGAGCGAGCGCAGCGTGGTGATCCGCAGCGGCACGCTGTCTGCATCCGGATGCAGGTGATGGGCCACGGCCGCGACATCGCTGAAGGCCGCGCTGGCGGCATCGGCCAGCTGCCGGCCTTCGGCGGTCAGGCGCACGCCGCGGGCATGGCGCAGGAACAGGCGCGTTTCCAGCACTTCTTCCAGGCGCCGCACGTGGTGGCTGACGGCGCTGGCGGTCAGGTGCAGTTCCTGCGCGGCCTGGGCAAGGTTCTGGTGGCGGGCGGCGACCGCGAACACGGCCAGCGCGGGGAGCAGGGAGGGGCGTAGCTGCATGTCGAGCCTCAAGCCAGATTTGTGGCTGGCAGCGATACTACGCGCTTGTACGGCGGGCGTCCCCGCACGATCCTGTGTGCCTTGACGAGGATTCGACGATGGACGGAGGCAGGGCATGAATGCGGTCCCACAGGCGGCCGAGCGCGACTGGCGCACACCGCTGGAACTGACCCTGCTGGGCGCCATCTGGGGCTGCTCGTTCCTGTTCATGCGGGTGGCGGTGCCGTCGTTCGGCCCGTTCGCGCTGGTTGAACTCCGTTTGGTACTGGGCGCGCTGGTGCTGCTGCCGTTCCTGTGGCGCGCGCGCGCGCAGTTCCTGCCGCGGCGATGGCTGTGGCTGGCACCGATCGGCCTGATCAACTCGGCGCTGCCGTTCGTGCTGTTTGCCTATGCGGCGGAGCAGGCACCGGCGGCGATCGGCGCGATCTGCAATGCGATGACCGTGCTGTTCGCCGCGCTGATCGCCTTCCTGTTTTTCGGCGAGAAGATCGGCATGCGCCGCGCCGGCGCTTTGCTGGTCGGCTTCGCTGGCGTGGTGGTGCTGGCTACGGCCAAGGTTTCCGGCTTGAGCATCGGTACTGCCGTGATCGCGGGTGCAGCGGCGTCGCTGCTGTACGGGCTGGGCGTGAACCTGGTGAAGCGCCATATGACCGGCCTGCCCTCGGCAGCGGCGGCGGCGGCCACGCTGTCGTGCGCCTCGCTGTGGATGCTGCCGATGGCGGTGACGCACTGGCCGCAGGCGGCGATTCCGCTGAAGGCGTGGGGCGCGGCGATCGCACTGGGCGTGGCCTGCACCGGCCTGGCGTTCCTGATGTTCTACCGGCTGATCGGCCGTATCGGCCCATCGCGCGCCTCGACGGTGACCTACTTGATTCCGCTGTTCGGCGCGGCGTTTGCGTGGTTGTTCCTGGGCGAGGCGGTGACGGTGCAGATGTTGATTGCCGGTGCGTTGATCCTGGGTAGCGTGGCGGTGAGCCAGAAGGGCTGAGGGTGCCGAAGCGCTGGTAGTGCCGGGCGCTGCCCGGCAGGTCTTTTCCGCGCCTGCGGAGAGGTGTCACTTTCTTTGCTCGTGCAAAGAAAGTAACCAAAGAAACACGCCGCCAGGTCGCGAGCCGGTGCTGCGCACCGGTACCCTGCGCTCCTCGGCACGTCGAGGGACGGCGCGGGAACTCGCTGCGCTCAAACACCCGCGCCTCTTCGCCCTCGCCGGACCTGCTGTGCTCGGCTCGCTCAAGGCGGATCCAGGATCAAGGGCAGAAGCGGTCGCTTCGCTCGCCGGGCTCGGCCCGGCACTACCAAACATCGTCGTGCAGCTGTGGCTCTTGATCTTGGATCCGCCTTGAGCGGGCCGAGCATCGCAGGGGAATCAGGGGCGAAGAGGTGCCGATGTCTGAGCGCAGCGAGTTCGGCACCGTCCCCTGATTCGCCGAGAAGCGCAGGGGACCGACGTGCGAAGCACGGCGGTTCGCGACCTGGCGGCGCGTTTCTTTTGGTTACTTTTCTTTTCGCGCGAAAAGAAAAGTGACGCCCATGAACGATGAAACGCCTTGAGCACGCGCCACGCGCAGAAGCCGCGACGGCGTTACTTCACCGGCACCGGAATATTGCAGAGATCGATATGCCCCGCCGGGCGCTTGTAGAAATCATCCACGCGATTGCGCCGCGCCTCCACCGTATCGGCGAAGGTCTTCGAATCGGTACGCAGCACCTGGATCGGCGTGCGCTCGGCCGCCGGCACGTCACTGGCGCGGCGGATGGACACGATCGGCGTGCGCAGCTTCGCATCGGCGTAGAAGCCCATCGGCGCCGGCCCCCGCGGGATCGCACTGAGCAGCTCCATGCCCTTCAGCACGCGGCCGACCAGGGTGATGTTGCGGTCCAGCTGGCGCGGTGACTGCCCGGTCACCACGTACAGTTCGGCACCGATGCTGCTGTCTTCCTCGTTGTTGCGGCCCGCCCCCAGCATGCCGTAGCAGTGCGCCAGCCAGGCCTTGCCGGCCTGCGGGTCCTGGCCGACCGGGAAGCCGTCGACGAACCCGGTCTGTGCCGCCCAGCCATCACGATCGGGCAGCACGCTCACCTTCAGGACGGTGCTGGCGCGTTCGAACTCGGCCGGCAGCTTGCGTGCGGCGCTGCCGAACGGCCTGGCCTTGGCCGCGTCATCGGCGTCAGCGTCGCCGAACTGCACCACGAAATTGTCCTGCGAGCGGTAGATGCTGGTGCCGTCCCAGAAATGCTCGTGGGCGAAGGTCTGGATGTTGGCCACATGGCGCGGGGCGAACTGCGGTGCCAGCTCGATGATCACCCGCCCGGCCGGCAGGTCCATGTACAGCAGGTTGGCCGGGTCCGGCGTACGCCAGTCACTGGCCGCCGACGCATCGAGGATCTGTTGCGGGCTGCGGTAGGGCGTGGCCGCGTTGGCCAACGAGGGCAGCAGGCAGGCCAGGGCGAGGGCGGTCAGGGCAAGGCAACGGCGGTGCGGCATGGGAACCCCGGAACATGAACAAGGGTTCGATTCTGCGCGAGCGCAGCGGTCTCGCCAACTGGCAGAGTGACTAACGACACATTCGCTATACCGAACTTCGCACTACTGTGCACTTCAACGTAGTGGAGGGCCGGCCATGTCCGAGGACGATGTCCACCTGAAGAAGTTCCAGAAGGAGCTCAGCGCCGGAACGGTGTCGCTGGCCCTGCTGGCGGTGCTGGCCCGGGCCGGCGAGCCGCTGTACGGCTACCTGATCGCCAAGGAGCTGGAGCGGGTGGGCGAGGGCGTGCTGAGCGGCAAGCAGAGCGCGCTGTACCCGGTGCTGCGCAACCTGGAAGGGGCCGGGCTGCTGGAAAGCCATGTGGAGCCGTCCAGCAGCGGGCCACCGCGGCGCTACTACCGCATCAATGATCGTGGCCTTCAGGTGCTGGCGCAGTGGCGCCAGGCCTGGCAGGCCACCCGCGATTCCGTCGATTCCGTGTTGGAGGGGGTATCACAATGAACGACCCGAGCCTGGCAGGCCGCGCCCTGCCCACGACCATCCCACAGTACCTGGCGCAGCTGCGCGCGGCGCTGGAAGGTGCCGATCCGGCGATGGTGCAGGACGCGCTGTACGACGCCGAGGAATACCTGCGCTCGGAGCTGGCGGCGCAGCCCGGCCGCAGCGAGGCCGAGGTGATCGCCGACGTTGCCGGCAGCTATGGCGCGCCCGATGAAGTGGCCGAGATCTACCGCGAGACCGAGGTGACGGTGAACCGCGCGCTGCGTACGCCGCGTGCGGATACCGGGCCGGTGCTGCGTGCGGCCGCCGAAGCCAGCGGCGTCGAGCCGGCCGCGCCGCCGCCGGCACCGGTGCAGCGCTCGCTGCTGGCGCGCTTCTTCGGCGTGGTGACCGATCCGCATACCTACGGTGCGCTGTTCTACATGCTGCTGTCGCTGGCCACCGGCATCTTCTTCTTCACCTGGGTGGTGACCGGCCTGTCACTGTCGATGGGCCTGCTGATCCTGATCATCGGCATTCCGTTGACGGTGCTGTTCTTCGGCTCGGTGCGCGGGCTGGCGCTGCTGGAAGGGCGGCTGGTGGAAGCGCTGCTGGGCGAGCGCATGCCGCGCCGTCCGCGTTACACCGACCGCAGCCGCACCTGGCTGCAGCGCATCGGCGACATGTTCACCGATGGCCGCACCTGGCTGACCCTGCTGTACTTCGTGCTGATGCTGCCGTTGGGCATCATCTACTTCACCATCGCGGTGACGCTGCTGTCGCTGTCGCTGAGCCTGATCTGGGCGCCGGTCGCGGCGATCTTCAGTGGCGATATCCCGGGCGTGTACATCAACGACGTGAATGTACTGCCGATGGCGGCCTCGCCGCTGGTGGCAACCGCGGTGGCGGCGGTGGGCGCGCTGCTGCTGGTGCTGACGATGCACCTGGCGCGCGGCATCGGCAGGCTGCACGGGCTGATCGCCAAGAACCTGCTGGTGCGGCTGTAAGCAGGAGCCGGTGCTCTGATAGGTGCCAACCTTGGTTGGCACAATCCTTCAGATACCGGGATTCGTGGAAGAGCGCCAACCAAGGTTGGCTTCTACCAGGGCGTACCGACCAAGGTCGGCCCCCACCGAGGGCGGTTTACCCGGCCTTGCGCCGCAGCGGAGTGACGTTGCTCTTCTTCTTCGTGGCCTTGGCGGCCGGGGCTTCGGCGTGCGCGGCGAAGAAGTCGCGCACCTTCGGGTACACCACTTCGCGCCAGCGACGGCCGCTGAAGATGCCGTAGTGGCCGGCGCCTTCGACGATGAAATGCTCGCGGCGGTCAGCAGCAATGCCGGTGCACAGGGCCTGCGCCGCTTCGGTCTGGCCGAGCCCGGCGATGTCGTCCAGCTCGCCTTCGATGCTCAGCAGCGCGGTATCGCAGATTGCCGACGGATCGACCTTCTCGCCATTGACCACCCACTCGCCACGCGGCAGCAGGAAGTCCTGGAACACCACGCGGATGGTGTCCAGGTAGTACTTGGCCGGCATGTCCAGCACCGCGTTGTATTCGTCGTAGAAGCGGCGATGCGCGGCGGCGTCTTCCAGGTCGCCCTTGACCAGGTCGGTGTAGAAATCCCAGTGCGAACTGAAGTGGCGGCTGGGGTTCATCGACAGGAAGCCGGCATGCTGCAGGAAGCCGGGATACACGCGGCGACCGGCGCCGGGATAGCTCGGTGGCACGGTGTGGATGACGTTGTTCTCGAACCACGACAGCGGGTTCTGCGTGGCCAGGTTGTTCACTGCGGTCGGGCTGCAGCGCGCATCGATCGGGCCACCCATCATCACCAGCGTGCGCGGCGTCGGTTCGCCACGGCTGGCCATCAGCGAAACCGCAGCCAGCACCGGTACGGTCGGCTGGCACACGCTGACCACGTGCAGGCGTTCGACGCCCAGATGGCGGATGAATTCCTGGATGTAGGCGATGTAGTCGTCCAGGCCGAACTCGCCTTCGCTGGCCGGCACCATACGCGCGTCCACCCAGTCGGTCACGTACACACGGTGGTCGCGCAGCAGCGTGCGCACGGTATCGCGCAGCAGGGTGGCGTGGTGGCCGGACAGCGGCGCCACCACCAGCACGAACGGCTGGTTGAGCATGGTGTGCAGCTGGTCGGCTTCATTGCTGTGGCGCTTGAAGCGCAGCAGCTTGCAGAACGGCTTGCTCACCTCTTCGTGCACGACAATCGGCACGCGCTCGCCGTCGACATCGATTTCGTTGATGCCCCACTCGGGCTTCTCGTAATCCTTGCCGATGCGATGGAACAACTCGTTGACCGCGGCCAGGCGATCGGCACCCGGCATCTGCGACCACCAGTGGCCCGGGTTGGCGAAGAACTTGGCGTTGGCCTGGGCCTGGTGCACCCAAGGGGCGAGCAGGTTGCGGGTCAGTTCGTGCAGTTGGTAGAGCATGACGACCGAATATGTATGGTCATATGTTGCCGTGCAGCATATCCCATCCGGGTGTCCCGCAGGTTAAGTTGGCTGAAAATAATGAATCCGGATTCACATCCGTTCCAGCGCGGCCGCATCACCTGCCAGGGCGGGGCCCAGCCAGCAGTGCGACCCTACCGGCTGCAGGCCCTGCCGGGCCAGCGTCCGGCGATACCAGCGCGCCGGGCGCGCCTGGAAGCCCTCATGGTCGCCGTCGAACTCGTCTTCGGCGGCGAAGGTCTCCAGGAAGGCCACACCGCCGGTCAGCTCGGCCACGCCGGCCAGGCCCGCGCGCAGCTCGCGATCAGTCACGTAGTGCATCACGTCCGAGCACACCAGCAGGTCGACCGGGGCGCAGGGCCGCAGCCAGGCGAAGTCGCCGAAGCCGGCCAGGTGCAGGTTGCGGGTGCGGCCGTAGCGGCGCACAGCGTACTCGCTGCTGTCGAAGCCGAGGTATTCGACCTTTGGACGCAGTTTCAGCAGTGGTGCGCGCCAGGCGCCTTCACCGCAGCCGATGTCCAGCACGCTGCGGATCGGCCGCTCCAGGTAGTACTCGGCGCTGGCCACGGCCAACGCGACCTTGCGCGCCAAGCGGGCGCTGCCGCCGATGTCGGCACGGCGGTACCAGCGTTGGAAGTAGGCGGCGTCGTAGGTCTTGTCCATGGGGCGGTGCGCGATCGGGGAAAACGGTGCCTATCGTACGGTGTTGCGGCGCGCCATGCGTCGATGTGTCGCGGCGTGCGTGCCTGCGGTGGCTTTGCCACGGCATGCGAGAATGGCCGCCAACCTACGCCAGCCGCCGGAGCGAGCGCATGCAGAGCTACTACTGGGTGAAGACCTTCCACATCGTGTTCGTGGTGGCGTGGATGGCCACGGTGTTCTACCTGCCGCGCATCCTGGTCAACCTGGCCGAGACCGCAGGCCAGCCGGCCGTGACCGAGCGCCTGCAGCTGATGGGGCTGCGCCTGTACCGTTTCGGCCATTCGATGTTCGGCCTGGCCTTCCTGCTCGGCCTGGTGCTGTGGCTGGGCTACAGGGTCATTCCGGATTTCCCGACCATGGTCGCGCCGGGCGGTGCCGGCTGGCTGCATGCCAAGCTGGGCCTGGTGGTGCTGCTGCTGGTGTACTTTGGCTGGGTAGGTCGCCTGCTCAAGGGCGTGGCCAAGGGCAGGGCGCTGCCGTCCTCGCGCGCGCTGCGCTGGATCAACGAGATCCCGCTGCTCGCGTTCATCCCGATCGTGTGGCTTGTGCTGGCCAAGCCGTTCTGAGGGCCAGTCGAGCAAGCTCGGCGCTACGGAACCGCGGTAGATCCACGCCATTGGTGCACATGCCCGGTAGATCCACGCCATGCGTGGATGCGGTGAGGGTACAAACAAAAAGAGCCGGGCATCTGCCCGGCTCTTTCGTTTCTGCAATTACCCGGATGTTGCCGGCCAGCGGCCGGCACGACCTCAGGCGGCTTCGTAGGTGCCGTAGCTGCGCAGGCGCGTGTAGCGCTGTTCCAGCAGCTGCTCGGTGGACAGCGCGTCCAGCGCGTCCAGTTCGTTCAGCAGCACGGCCTTCAGGCGCTTGGCCATCTGGGTCGGGTTGCGGTGGGCGCCACCGGTCGGCTCGCGCACGACCTTGTCGACCAGGCCCAGGCTCTTCAGGCGCGGCGCGGTCAGGCCCAGCTGCTCGGCGGCATCCTTGGCCTTGCCCGCGTCCTTCCACAGGATCGAGGCGCAGCCTTCCGGGGTAATGGTCGAATACACCGCGTATTCCAGCATCACGGTGCGGTCGCCCACGCCCAGCGCCAGTGCGCCGCCGGAGCCGCCTTCACCGATCACGGTGCAGATGATCGGCACCTTCAGTTCGGCCATCTCGATCAGGTTGCGTGCGATCGCTTCGGACTGGCCGCGCGATTCGGCGTCGATGCCTGGCCAAGCGCCGGCCGTGTCGATCAGGGTCAGCACCGGCAGGCCGAAGCGCTCGGCCATCTTCATCAGGCGCAGCGCCTTGCGGTAGCCCTCCGGCTTGGGCATGCCGAAGTTGCGCTTGATCTTTTCCTTGGTGTCACGGCCCTTCTGGTGGCCGATCACCATCACCGCGCGGCCGTTGATGCGGGCCAGGCCGCCCATGATGGCCTTGTCGTCGGCGAAGGCGCGGTCGCCGGCCAGCTCCTGGAACTCATCGCAGATGATGCGGATGTAGTCGGCGGTGTAGGGGCGCGACGGGTGACGGGCCAGCTGCAGTACCTGCCATGAGGTCAGGTTGCGGAAGATCTGTGCGGTGCGCACGCGCAGCTTGTCCTGCAGCGCGTGTACTTCCGCCTCGACATTGACCGCCGGCCCGGCGCTGGCGTTGCGCAGCTCCTGGATCTTGGCTTCCAGGTCGGCGATGGGTTGCTCGAAGTCGAGGTAGTTCGGATTCATCGGAAGCCGTCGAGTAAAGAAGGGGGAAAGTGTAGCCGAACACAGGTGGATTCCCCGTACGCCCCTGTCTGGAGCGTACGGGGCGCGGGCTCAGCCCTTGCTGGCCGGGCGCACTGCCGCCGACATACCGGTGGCCTGGCCCAGCGCCGACTGGAACGCATTGCGCTGCTCGTGGTCGGCCGGGCGCAGGTCGCGGCCGGCGGCCGCGCTGGCCTGCACGAAGTCCACGCTGACCTTGAAGCTCTCCTTCTTCAGGCGCGTCTGTTCGGACGGATCGACCGCGGCCAGGTAGCGCGCGTGCCACTGCCGCGCGGCGGCGGCATGCGCCTCGAACTGCGGGTGCAGCGCCGGCAGCACGGTCGGGGTGAACGGTGCCGGGTCCTCCGGAGTGCGGTAGCCGGCCGGGTTGGCGGCCAGGTAGCTGCCCGGTTCCTCGTTCTCCTTTTCCAGGTAGGCGATGAAATCAACAGCGCTGAACAGCTTGTTGCGGCGCTCGATGCCGGCCTGCTGCTGGGTGGTGATCACGCTGTCCGGGAAGTTCTCGTGGGCGCCGTAGCGCCAGTCCTTTTCGATGAACAGGCCGTGGACCTTGGTGAACGGACCTTCGATGGCGACCCCGTCAAGGTCGATCTCGTTGTTGGCCTCTCCGTACTGCTGCCCGGCATCGGCGTAGACCTGGCTGACCACCACGTACTCGGACAGGGTCGGGTTGATCAGCCCGCCCTGGCCGTCGGCGTAGACCACCAGCTGCACGTCGCCCAGCGCCTGGGTATGCAGGCGGTGTTCGCCCGGCGCCAGCGACACCGACACCGAGGCGTGCGGCCCGATGGCATGGGGCTTGCCGTCCAGGGTCAGTTGCAGCGGGCTGTCGGTGGGGTTGTCGATCTCGAAGCTCACGCTGGACAGCGAGCAGCCAGCCAGCGCGAGGCCGGCCACAAGGGAAAGCAGCAGGGATTTCATCAGCGGTATCGTCCTTGAAGTGGTACGGGGAAAAGGTGAGCCCAGCGTCAGCTGGCCCATGGCGGGCTGTAGCGCACCTTCAGCGTCCGCACGGCCGGGTCGGCGCGCAGCGCCTCCATCAGCTTCGAATCGATGCGTACCGCGCTCTGCCCGGACACATCGAGCATACCGGCCACGCCGCCCTGCGGGCCCTTCAGCAGCAGGTCCAGGCGCAGTGGCGTTCGCCCTGGGCGGTGGCGGTCGAGCAGGGCATCGATGCGTTCCCAGACAGGGCGCTGCTGGCGCAGGTCCAGGCGCAGCGACAGCCGCGTGGCGTAGTTGGCGCAGACTTCATCGAAGTCCCAGCACTGGCGGATGCGCAGTGCGAAGCCGCCATTGAACTCGTCCTCGCGCAGCCCGCCCTTGACCACCAGGATGCGGTCCTTGGTCATCAGGTGGCCGAACTCGGCCATCGCGTCGGAGAACGCGCTGCACTCGACGCGGCCACGACCGTCTTCGAGCTGGATGAAGATCTGGCTTTCGCCCTTGCGGCGCACGCCGACCACCTGGCCGGCCAGCACGGTCTGCACTTCCGGGCGCCAGCGTTTCTCGCCACCACCACCACCGCCACTGTTGGCGCTCCAGATCTTCTCCACCGCGCCCAGATCGTTGCCGACCAGGTCGCGCACATCGTCGCGCCACGGATCGAACGGATGGCCGCTGAGGTAGAAGCCGAGCGTGTCACGCTCGCCGTTCAGGCGCTGCAGCAGCGGCCATTCTTCGGCCTCGGGCAGGTCCAGCTGGATCGACACCGTACTTGGGTCGGGCCCGCCGAACAGCGAGTTCTGACCGGAAGCACGCTCGCGCGCCATCTGGTCGGTGGCCTTGATCACTTCCGGCAGCTGCAGCATCAGCGAGGCGCGGTTGCGGCCGAGCTCATCGAGCGCGCCGCAGTTGATCATCGCCTCCAGCGTGCGCCGGTTGAGCTTGGCCGAGCCGACGCGGGTGCAGAAGTCGAGCAGGTCCTTGAACTCGCCGCCCTTCAGGCGCTCGTCCACCACCGCTTCGCAGGCACCCTGGCCCACGCCCTTGATCGCGCCCAGGCCGTACTGGATGGTGTCCGGGGTGACCGCTTCGAACATGAAGGCCGACTGGTTCACCTTCGGCGGCAGCACGGTCAGGCCGAGGTTGCGCACTTCGTCGAGGAAGCCGACCACCTTGTCGGTGTTGTCCAGATCGGACGACAGCGTGGCCGCCATGAACTCGGCCGGATAATGGCGCTTCAGCCACGCGGTCTGGTAGCTCACCAGCGCATAGGCGGCGGCGTGCGATTTGTTGAAACCGTAGCCGGCGAACTTCTCCATCAGGTCGAAGATCGCATCGGCCTTGGCTTCGTCGACGCCGTCCTTGGCCGCACCTTCGCGGAAGATCTCGCGGTGCTTGGCCATTTCCGCCGGCACCTTCTTGCCCATCGCGCGGCGCAGCAGGTCGGCGCCGCCCAGCGAGTAGCCGCCGACGATCTGCGCCATCTGCATCACCTGCTCCTGGTACACCATGATGCCGTAGGTGTCCTTCAGGATCGCTTCGGTGCGCGGATCGGGATAGATGATTTCTTCCTGGCCGTGCTTACGCGCGTTGAAAGAGGGAATCAGGTCCATCGGGCCGGGGCGGTACAGCGACACCAGCGCGATCAGGTCTTCGAAACGGTCGGGGCGCGCGTCTTTCAGCAGGCGGCGCATGCCCGAGGATTCGAACTGGAACACCGCGCCGGTGTTGCCGTTGGCGAAGATGTCCTTGTAGGTGGGCGTGTCGTCCAGCGGAATCGCGGCGATGTCCACCGGCGGGAT